>CAXRGI010000082.1:0-11861 GCA_964229935.1 Opitutales bacterium | reverse complement strand
GCCGAGGAGAGCACGCTGTTCATCGTCGAGGGCGACTCCGCCGCCGGCTCGCTCACCGCCACGCGCGACGTGCAGACCCAGGCCGTGTTCGCCCTCAAGGGTAAGCCGCTCAACACTTACGGGCTCTCCAAGAAGGTCATCTATGAGAACGAGGAGTTCCACCTTCTGCAGTCCGCGTTGAACATCGAAGAGGGCATGGACGGCCTGCGGTACAACCGGATCGTCATAGCGACCGACGCCGACGTCGACGGCATGCACATCCGGCTGCTGCTGATCTCGTTTTTCCTGCAGTACTTTCCGGACCTCATCCGCAACAGCCACCTGTTCATCCTCGAGACGCCGCTGTTCCGCGTGCGCAACAAGCGCGAGACTATCTACTGTTACTCCGAGGAGGAGAAGCAGGCCGCCATCGCCAAGCTCGGCGCGAGCCACGAGATCACGCGCTTCAAGGGCCTCGGCGAGATCTCGGCGGGTGAGTTCAAGGACTTCATCGGCGAGAACATCCGGCTCGAGCCGGTCACGCTGAACCACCTGCACAACAGCGACGATCTGCTCGGGTTCTTCATGGGCAAGAACACGCCCGAGCGGCAGGACTTCATCATCGGCAACCTCCGCGTCGAGAAGGACCTCGTCGCGGTCTGATCCCCGATGTCCGGCCCCGGCGAGCGCGGCGGACCGATGGGTGCGGTGGGGGCTGTTTTCCGCGGCGCGTTCGCGCTGGCCGTGATCCTGGCCGCCGGCGGGTGCGCGCTGGCGCCCGCCTCGCGATTTCAGCGTCCGGAATTCCCGCTGGAGGCGGAGTCGCCCCGGGCGATCCGCAACGCGGAGGTCTTCGAGCGGGTCTGGCGCCTGGTGGCGGAGCGCCATCAGGACCCGGCGCTGGGGGGAGTCGACTGGACCGCCGCGGGGCGGCGCCACGGTCCGGCCGCGATCGCGGCGGCGGACGACGAGTAGATCTAACGGGAACTGAACGCGATGCTGGAGCCGCTGAAGGACAGCCACACGCGGGCCGTATCGCCGGCACGCGCCGCCGAGCGCCGTTCGCGCACCCGGGCGCGCACCGGTTTCGCGATGGAGCGCATCGAAGGCCGGTGGGTCGTCAACGAGGTGCTGCCCGGCAGCCCGGCCGAGGCGGCCGGGATCCGCGCGGGTTGGATGGTGGTTTCGCGCGAGGGGCGGCCGCTGGGGGAGGAGATTGATTTCCGGCCGGCCGCCGGCGAGGCGGCGACGTGGGAATTCCTCGATGAACACGACCGTCCGGTGCGAGTGGCCCCGGTGGCGAAGGAGCTGACAACCGCGCCGCGACATGAGGAGCGCATCCTTACGGGCGGGATCCCGCTGCTGCGCTTCGATGAGTTCGATGGACCGGCGCGGCGTTGGCTTTCGGAACGGCTCAAGGCCCGGGCGGACGTCCCCGGGGTCGTGATCGACCTGCGGCGGAACTCAGGCGGCGAGACCCTTTCCCTTGGCATCGTGATCGGGGAGTTTTTCCGGCAGACGGTCGATTGCGGCGTGTTCGTCACGCGAGCCGGGACCAGTTCGGTGAAGTCCTCCTGGCAATGGGGCTCCGCGCGTTACGCGGGCCGGGTGGTGGTGCTGGTGGATCGCGGCACGGCGAGCGCCGCGGAGATCTTTGCCGCCGTCATGCAGGATCACGGGCGCGCAACCGTGTTGGGACGCCCCACGGCAGGAGCGGTGCTGGCCAGTTGGTTTTACGAGCTGGCCGATGGCGGGCAGCTCCAACTCAGCCGCGAGGATTATCTCGCACCCAAGGGCCGGCGTCTGGAGGGCAGGGGGGTGGAACCCGACCAGACTGTGCCGCGTACGCTGGCGGATCTTCGCGCCGGGCGCGACCGCGACATCGAGGCGGCGCTCCGGTGGATGGCGGGCCCGCCGTCTCCAGACCTCCGGGGTGAGGGTTCCGGTCGGCCCTGAGTCGCATCCTCGTTACTGTTCTTGCCGGATTCGGCCGATCCGGGATCGGGCGGAGCGAAGGCATCCGGTCGGATCTTTCGGGGACGCGGTACATAAGCCGGGGTTGGCGCGTCAGCGCCGGTCAGCAGGGAGGGGGGCTTGACAACTTTTCCGCGCGATCGATACCCTCCTCGGTTCTAAAACACTCACTTTCAAGAAAGTGGGCCCAGCGGCCCGCTTTTTTTTTCCCAACTTTCCGACCTCCCAATCCCTATGAGCAGCGAAATCCTCTCGGTCCTCGAGTACATGGAAAAGGAAAAGGGCATTCCGCGCGCCGACATGATCGCGACGATCACGAACGCCCTCAAAACCGCAGCCCTCAAGGGGGTTAACTCGGGTCAGGAGCTGCGGATCGACATCAACCCGAAGAACGGCCAGCTGCACGCTTGGGCGCTGATGAAGGTCGTCGACTCGGTGAGCAATCCGAAGATCGAGATCCATGTTGAGAAGGCTCAGGCTTTGAAGCCCGGCGCGGCCATCGGGGAGATGCTCGAGCGCGAGATCGATCCCTCCACCCTCGGCCGGATTGCCGCCCAGACGGCCCGTCAGGCCGTCATGCAGCGTCTCCGTCAGTTCGAGAAGGATCGCATTTACGACGATTTCAAGGACCAGGTCGGCAACATCGTGACCGGCACCGTTCGTCGCCGCGAGCGCAACGATCTGTTCATCGATCTCGGCAAGGCCGAGGCCATCATGCCCGGTCGTGAACAGGTTCCGGGCGAGGAGTACCAGCCTGGCGAGCGCATCCGCTGCCTCCTGTTGGAAATCCAGAGCACGCCGCGCGGGCCCGAGATCATCCTTAGCCGCGGCAGCCCGCGCTTCGTGCGGCGCCTTTTCGAACTGGAGGTGACCGAGGTCGCGGATGGTACGGTGAAGATAGAGGCGTTCGCCCGCGAGCCCGGTTACCGCACCAAGATCGCCGTCACGAGCACGGATCCCAAGGTTGATCCCGTCGGCGCCTGTGTCGGCGCCCGCGGTGCGCGCGTGAAGACCATCGTTCGCGAGCTGGGCGGCGAGAAGATCGACATCATCAAGTATTTCGCCGACCCGCGCGAAATGATCATCGAGGCGCTCAAGCCGGCCGTGCCGCGCGAGATCGTTCTCGACGAGAAGAATCACCGGATCCTGCTCAAGGTGGCCACCGACGACCTCGCCGTGGCCATCGGCCGCAAGGGACAAAACGCGCGGCTCACCTCCCGCCTGATCGGCTGGCGCCTCGATATCGAGGAGTTCCGCGCCGTCGGTGCCGACCCCGAGGGCGACGCGAAGCGCAAGCTCGTCGCCGGTCTCGGGGTGGGCGACGATCTCGCCCTGCGTCTGGTCAAGGCTGGCTTCGTTTCGCTCGAGCTTTTCGAGGGAGTGGAGGCCGGTGACCTGGAGGGTTCCGGTTTTTCTCCCGAGGAGGCCGCGGACGTCATCCAGCGTTTCAATTCCCGTTCCAGCTGATTCCTGCCCCCGCGCCACCAACCCTGCATGAGCATCCGCATCCATAAACTCGCCGAGGAACTCGGCCTGGACAACAAGGAGATGCTCGCGCTCCTCAAGGAGCGAAAGATCATCGCCGCGGATGTGAAGTCGGTGTCGAGCACGGTGGACAAGATCAGCGCCGCTGCGCTCCGGGAGGAGTTCGCCGCCAAGAATGCGGCGGCTGCGCCGGCCCCCGAGATCCCCGCGGCTCCCGCTGCCGCCGCCGAACCCAAGTTAAGCCTCCCCGCGGGGGTTTTCGTCAAATCGAAGCAGGACATCGAGCGTGAGAAGGAGGCCGCCGCCGCGGCCAAGCTCGCCGCCCAGAAGGCCGCAGCCGCTGCTGCAGCCCCCGTCGCGGCGCCTCCTCCGCCCCCCTTGGCGCCCAAGGCGCCGGCGGTGCCGCCCGCGCCGGTTTCGAGGCCCGCCCCGGTGCCCCCTCCCATTGTGCGCGCCCCGGCTCCCGCGCCGCGGTCGGCCGCCCCGGCCGTTGCTCCGGCCAAGCCCGCGCCGTCCACGCCTCCGATGGTCCCGGTGCAGTTGCGTCCGGCCCCGGTCCAGGCCGCCCTGGCTCCGGTGGTTGCGCCGCCGGTCGCCCCGGCGCCGGTTGCGGCCCCGGTTTCCCCGGTGGTACCTCCGCCCGTGGCGAAGGCGCCCGCCGTGCCTCCTGCGGTACCGCCCCGGATCACGGTCCCCGCGGCGGTTGCCGCACCCCGGCCGCCCCCGTTGCCGGGAGCGCCTCCGGCTACCCCTCAGGTCGCGTCGTCGGTCATCCGCACGACCATGCAGGGCGATATCCGGGTGCTGCATCTTAAGCCGCCGATCGTTGTACGCGACTTCGCCGTCGCCCTCGGCCTCAAGCCGTTTAAGCTGATTTCGGAGCTCAACCAGCTCGTCGGCTTCGCGGCGATGAATTCGACGATCGACGAGTCCATCGCCCAGAAGGTCGCCGAGAAGTACGGCTTCCTGCTCGAGATCAAGCATCGTGGTGACGCGGCCGCCCAGCAGGCCGCCGCCAAGGAGCGCAAGGAGAAGAAGCCGGAGGAGGATGAGTCGAAGCACCTCGCGCCGCGCCCCCCGGTCGTTTGCATCCTCGGCCACGTCGACCACGGCAAAACCTCCCTGCTCGACGCCATTCGCAAGGCCAACGTCGCCGCCGGCGAAGCCGGCGGCATCACGCAGCACATCGGCGCCTACCAGATCGAGTTCAACGGCCGGAAGATCACCTTCCTCGACACTCCAGGCCACGCGGCTTTCACCAAGATGCGCGCCCGCGGCGCCAGCGTGACCGATGTCGCGATCCTCGTGGTCGCCGCCGACGACGGATTCATGCCCCAAACCGAGGAGGCGCTGAAAATCGCGCTGGCCGAGAAGCAGGGCCATCCCGACCGCTTCGCCCTGCTCGTAGCCGTCAACAAGATGGACGTGAAGGGCGCCAACCTCGATCAGGTCAAAAACCAGATGCAGCAGCGGGGGATCGCCCCGGAGGATTGGGGCGGCGAGACGATCACCGTGCCGGTCGCGGCCATCAAGAATCAGGGCATCACCGAGTTGCTCGACATGATCCTCCTCCAGGCTGACGTGCTCGAGCTCAAGGCTAACCCCAAGGCCGAGGCCAGCGGTGTGATCATCGAGTCGGAGATCGACTTCGGACGCGGTCCGCTCGCCACCGTCATCGTCCAGCGTGGAACCCTCCGCGTGGGCGACGCCCTCGTCAGCGGTCCGAATCACGCCAAGGTCCGCGCCATGTTCGACGATCAGGGGCGCAACTTGAAGGAGGCCCCGCCCGCCACTCCTGTACGCGTAATCGGCTGGAGCGGCACGCCCGACAGCGGTGCTTCCTTCCGCGTGGTCAAGAACGCCCGGGAGGCCGAGAAGCTCGCCGAAGAGGAGCAATTGCGGCTGCGCAAGGAGGCCACCACGGCCGCCGCCGTGCCCAAGGAGGTCTCCGTCGAGCAGCTCTTCGCGAACATCGCCGCCACGCAGGCCAAGGTGCTCAAGGTCATCATCAAGACCGACGTCTTCGGCTCCTCCGAAGCGGTGCGCAACATCCTCGAGGGCATCAAGAGCACCAAGGTTCAGCTCGAGATCGTTTCCGTCGAGGTCGGGCTCGTCACCAAGAACGACATCCTCATGGCCAGCGCCGCTGGCGCTGTCGTGATTGGCTTCCACACGCGTCTGGAGAACGGCGTCACGCCGCTCGCCAAGCACCACGGGGTGCGCGTCGAGACGTTCGAGATCATCTACGAGATGGGGGACAAGGTGCGCGAGATGATGGCCGACCTGCTCGATCCCGACATCAAGGAGATCAAGACCGGCGCCGCCGAGGTGCGGCAGGTCTTCCCGCTGGCGAAGGGTTTCGTCGCCGGCTGCCTCGTCACCGAGGGCAAGATCAACCGCAACGCCTCCGCGCGTCTGCGCCGCGGCCGCGAGATCGTCCACGAGGGCAAGATCGCCACGCTCAAGCGCTTCAAGGACGACGCGAACGAGGTGCGCGCCGGCCTCGAGTGCGGCATCAAGCTCGACGATTTCAACGGCTACGCCGCCGGCGACGTCATCGAGTGCTTCGAGGTCCAGAAGGTCCGCGCTTCCCTGTGACGCGCCGCCGGCCCCGCCGGCCGCGTTCGCCGTCCCGATGAGCAACCGCACCGTCCGCGTCAACGAGCTCGTGCAACGCGAGCTCAGCGACATCCTCCGTCGCCGCTACCAGTCCGAGGCGGTGGCCATGACGATTTCCGAGGTGCGCGTTTCCCCCGACTTGCGCGATGCGCGCGTCTTCGTGGCTGTCGTGGGCGACGAGGACACCGGGGTGGCGAAGCTGCGCTGGATCCGCTCCAAGGCCGGCGAACTACGGGCCGAGCTCGGGCGCCGCATTGTCCTCAAATACCTTCCGAAGTTTGAGTTTGTGCTCGATGAGTCCGCGATCCGGGGCGCGCGGATCTTGAGCGCGCTTGACCGGCTTGATCACCCGCCGGCGCGGCCGGCCTCCTCCTGAGGGCGCGCGCGTGGCGGACTATTTCCCCGGGCTTTCCCCTCGCTTCCGCGAACTTCTCGCGGCTCTCTCCGGCCGTCCGGTCGCCGTGTGCGGACACGCGCGGCCCGACGGCGATTGCATCGGCGCGCAGGTGGCGCTGGCCCGCGTCCTCGCCGCGCTCGGTCACGAGGTGGTGTGCGTTAATCCTGATCCTGTGCCCCGTCGGCTGGAGTACCTCGCGCGTTCCACCCCATTCCGGCCCTTCGAGGAGGCCCTGCGTTGCCCGCGCGAATGGGCGGCGATCTTCGTCGACTGCGCCGACCACGCCCGCGGTGGCGAGCGGCTCAAGGCCCGCTTTCCCGCGCCCGTCGGCGTGATCGACCACCACCTGTCCAATGCGGGCTTCGGCGTCTTCAACCTGATCGACACCGCGGCCGCGGCGACCTGCGAGATTCTCGCCGGAGTGCTGATTGACGGCGGTCACAAGATCGACGCGGGCGCCGCGCGGGCGCTGTATGCGGGCATACTTACCGACACCGGACAGTTCCGTTTCGGAGCCACCTCGCGGCGGTGTTTCGAGCTCGCCGGCGAGCTGGTCGCGCGCGGGGCTAACCCTGCCGAGGCCGGCTACGAGCTCTATGAGCGGGAGACCGTCGGAAAGCTCCGGTTGCTGCGCGAGTTCCTCGCATCGTTGCGCCTCGAGTGCGGCGGGCGGGTGTGCGTCGGCACGCTGCCGGCCGGCATCTTCGCCGCGACCGGAGCTACGGCCGAGGACACCGAAGGACTCGTCGACTACGCCCGCTGTATCGATGGGGTTGAGATCGCGGCTTTGGTCGAGGAGCGGGCCGATGGTACTTTCAAGGCCAGTCTGCGGGCGAAGGACAAGGCGGCGAGGGTCGATCGCATCGCTGCCGGGTTCGGCGGCGGAGGCCACGCCTGCGCCGCGGGGTTGCACCTCAAACGTGACACCGCTGGTTTCCATGCCCGCCTGGTTGCCGCGATGGCCGAGGGCCTGGCCCGGGTCGACGCCGGGCGAAATTCCTAAGCCATGCTGACGCCGCCCAAGGAGATGGAGGGTATCCTGCTGGTCGATAAGCCGACCGATCACACGTCGCACGACGTGGTGGCCCGGTTGCGCGGCAAGTTGCGGATGAAGCGCGTCGGCCATGCCGGTACGCTCGATCCCATGGCGACGGGGCTGCTCATCATCCTGGTCGGCAAGGCGACGCGCGTTTCGCAGTACCTGATGAGCCTCGACAAGGAGTACGAGGGCACGATCGAGCTCGGAAAAGTCACCGACACGCAGGACGCCGAGGGTGAGGTGCTCGAGACGATTCCGGTGCCGGCCTTCTCAGAGGCTGACATCCTCGCGGCTGTGCAATCTTTCCTAGGCGACCAGTACCAGACGCCGCCCATGTATTCGGCGGTGAAGATCGATGGCGTGCCGTTGTACAAGAGCGCCCGCAAGGGCGAGGAGGTCGAGCGCGAGCCTCGCTTCATCCGAGTGATGAGCTGGGAGATCACACGGTTTGCGCTGCCGCGCCTCGATTTCCGTTTGCGTTGCACCAAGGGTACCTACGTGCGCACCCTGGCCCACGATTTGGGACGCAAACTCGGCTGCGGCGCGCATCTCGCCGCCCTTCGACGGACCGCCAGCGACAAGTTCCACATCTCGCAGGCCCTCACCCTCGACCAGATCAACGCCCTGAGCCTGCCTGAAATCGAGAAGCGCCTGATCGCCCCACGCGATGCCGTGCCTAGTATCGCGCTGTAAGGGGGCGTGGCGGGTTTAACCACGGATAGACACGGATGGACGCGGATTTCCGGACTGAGCTTGCCCAAAGCCTCCGTCAGTTGATCGAAAACGGAGAGTCCTGCCGTCGTGTCCGCGCGGTGGATCTTGGGTTTTCGGGCCGAAACGTTTCCGAGCTGCTCCGGCCCCCGGCCGGTTTCCTTCTTGGTTCGTCTCATTCTTTGCGCCGCGGGTGATGCGAAACCGGTAGTCACCATGCAGCCCACCTCACGCATCGATAGCCTTGCCGACGCGCGGTTTCCGAACCGGCCGCTGCACCTCGCGATCGGGATGTTTGATGGCGTCCACCTCGGCCACCGAGCGGTGGTCGAATCCGCGGTCCAGTCCGCGCGCGGGGAGGGCGGCCTCTCGGCCGTGCTAACCTTCTGGCCTCATCCGAGTGCCGTGCTCCGGCCTGCTCGCGCCACGCCGTTGTTGCACGACGCGTCCACCAAGGCAGGGCTTCTCCTGCGGTTGGGAGTGGACTCGGTTATAACCCAGGGCTTCGACCCCGCGTTGGCGGCGCTCGAGGCCCGGGAGTTTCTTCCTTGGCTTCGGCGTCACCTGCCGGCGCTCGCGGCGGTGCATGTGGGAGAAAACTTCCGGTTTGGTCGGGGTCGGGAGGGGGACGTTCCTTCCCTCGTGTCGGAGGGCCGTGCTCTCGGGTTGCACGTCTTCAGCACGGCGCGCGTTCAGCTCGACGGCGAGCCGATCAGCAGCACCGCGATCCGGTCGCTCCTGGCCGCGGGCGAAATCGCCGCGGCGAATGCAAGGCTCGGCTATCCTTACTTCGCCCGCGGCAGGGTGGTGGGCGGCAAACGCCTCGGTCGCACGATCGGCTTTCCCACCCTGAACCTTCCTTGGGTGCCGGCGGCCGCCCCTCGTTTCGGGGTCTACGCCGTACGCGTGGCGGGGTCGGATTCCGAGTCGCGGCTCGGAGCCGTGGCGAACTACGGACTCCGGCCCACGGTGGAAAACGCCAGCGTTCCCCGGCTCGAAGTTCATGTGCTGGACACGTGCCCGTGGCGCGAAGGCGACGAGATCATCGTGGAGTGGCTGAGTTTCCTTCGCCCGGAGCGACGCTTTGCCGATGTCACCGAGCTCTCCGCGCAGATTTCGCGGGATCGCTCCGCCGCCGCCGAATTCCTCGCCCGCACCGCGCCGGCGGGCGGACGCTAGATTTTTCCTTGCGCTGCCGAGCGCCGAACGCGTTACTGCGCCCCCTCTTCTTCCCGGACCCTTAGCTCAGTTGGTTAGAGCGTTTCCTTGACATGGAAAAGGTCACTGGTTCGAGTCCAGTAGGGTCCACCATTTAAGCAGGTCGTTCTGGATCAGCGTCTTAAGGGCCCTTGGAGCGCGGCAAAGTCTTTGCTCAGGAGGCTCCAAAACGAGACAACGTCATGCTCGGAGGTTCCCCAAAAAGTTTCCGGAATGACGCGCTAAAGCGTCCGAGATCCATGAACCCGCAGGTGTAGGCCGCCGCTTTCACGCTCAGGGCTTCCCCGGTCAGCAGCATGCGCTTGGCGCGTTGCAAGCGGTGGGCGCGCAGGAACGCGGTCGGGCGGACCCCGGTCATTTCCACGAATGCGTTTTGCACCTGTCGCGCACTCACGCCTGAGGCGGCGCACAGGTCTTCCAGGGAGAGGTTCTCGTTGGGAAGTTGCCGCGCCAGTTCCCAGCACTTGAGCACGACTCTCGAGAGGGAAAGATGACGTAGGCGACGGGGCGCTAAGGCGGCTTTCCGCCCCGCCATCTCGGAAGCGAATGTATCTAGGATCGAGTTTTCGATCACTTTTAGTACCGCGGGACGGCTTAGGGCGGTGGCTTTATCCTCGTTCGCGCTCGCGGCGATCACGTCGCCGACGATGCGTTCGATCTTCTGCCGTGCCTCGGCGCGGAGCTCCAAGGGAATGAACGCGCTCGGTGGCGGGCCTTCGGCGCCGGCCTGGAAACGCGAGCGGTGCGTGAGGAAGCGAGTGTAGCTGAAGACAAAAACGGTCCAGGCGCAGAGACTGGCTGCCTTTCCGACGTGCTCCGCTCCTTCGGTGTAAACCCCCACGCCAGCGTCGGGCATCTCGATCCCCCGGTAATAGTGGGGGGCCTCCCGGCGCCACGGCATGAGAAAACAGATCAGTCCCGGAGCCAGCGTCCCCCGACCCGCCACTGCCGCCCCTGCGTCGCAGTGGATCAGGCCCCCAGACGGCAGCCCGAGTTGCAGCGCCGACCACCTTCCCGTCCCCCGGGCGGTCTGCACCACTTCGCCACCCGTCGGACGCAGCACCTCGGCAAACTCCTCGGCCGTGCCGAACTCTCGGGAGAAAATCATGGTTGGTCAAAGCGGAGAGGGGTGGTTCAGCCGAAGGCAGACAAACTTACGGAGGGTTAGAAAATGGGGGTAATCTCCCGATTCGCAGGCGTCGACGACCTTTTTTGCGTTTAGGGTTTTACCCCCAGAACCTTTTTGCGTTTTCCGTCTACATCTGTCGTAGAAACTCATAGCGGAGCACGTTTTCGTGCCGCAGCATCCCTACCGGATCTCTCCAGCCGATTTTTTTCTTCAATGATCGCTTGCCTTAAACTGTCCAAAACACCGATTCGTTGCACGCCTCTGGCGATTGCTTGGTTGCTCCTTTGCTCGTCTACGCATGGCGCGAAGGTCTATTTCAACCATGCCTATCCCTCGGTCGATGGCACTGCCTACACTGTCTCTACTTCAAGCATAACGATCGGGCCCCGAATTTCAGGTACCTCGATCACGTTTTCGTCCGCGGACCCAGCTCTCACCGCATGGCCTGCTAACGGAAACAATGAAGCTGGGACTTTAAGCTACGTAGACCCTTCGACTGGGGCTGTCACAAATATTTCCGGAATCATTAGCCGGCAGGAGAAGGATGGGTCTACAACCCGTGCCTTTTATTTTGTGACAAACACAGTCGCGACGAACAATGCCTACCTTCTGGTTTTGGCTAATTCATCGGCCGAGGGCTACTACAGTGGGTTGGCGAAACCTGCGAGTATAGGCACTTCGTCTGATCCTGTAGGTGATGACCTGAACGATTATCTCAATTCCCAGGCTTCGCTGCCCCTGATTTCCGTTAGCAACACCAACGCAACCGTCACCGAGGATTCCGCTAACCCTCTTTATGCGGTTTTTCAGGTTAATTTAAGCCGTGCGGCTTCCGGAAATGTCACTTTTACCCCGAAGCTATTTTCCGGTACTGCAACGGTCGCCTCCGGCTCCTCTCCAGTCGTAGGCGACGACGTCTATGCCGGTTCGACGATCGAGCAGAGCGCGGATGGGAACAGTTGGTCGACTGCTAGTGGAGGAGTCACGATCCCCACCGGGTCCACTTCAGTGAGGCTGCGAGTTAGGATCGTGGGCGATTTGTCCATCGAAAGCGACGAGACTTTCAACCTCTGGACGCAGGTCCTAACAACCTCTGCAAATGTCCCGAACAACGGCGGTGCTTTCGCCTCGGGAACGATTTTGAACGACGATGTTCCGGACACCACGCCGCCGACGATCGCGGTGACGAGCAGCGTCGGTAGTCTGAAGGCCGGGGAAACGGCGACGATCACGTTCACGCTGTCGGAGACAGCTACGGATTTCGCGCTGGCGGATGTGACTGCGACCGGTGGGACGCTCTCCAACTTCGC
>CAXRGI010000081.1:0-11277 GCA_964229935.1 Opitutales bacterium | reverse complement strand
GGTGATCAACGGACGTCTCGCGCGCTCCGGTGAAACCATCGACCCCACCCTCGGCGTCGTCTTCGACCGCCTCGACGCGGACCGCCGCCACATCGTCTTCCGCGACCGGACCGGCGCCACGGTGACGCGCCGCTACTGAAGCCTCCCGGCGCGGTTATTTTCCGAGGTCGGTCACGGCCTGCCCCAGCGGAAGTTCGCGCTCGCCGCCGGCGCGGTAGATCCATCCGGCGCCGGCAATCAGCGTCAGGCGCCCGTCTTGCCAACGCACCATCGAGGTGTCGGCGATTCCCAGCACGGTTTCAGCCGGATTGAAGCGCAGGTAGGTGCGGATCTTAGCCGCCCGCACGCGGAATTCATCGGAGGCGGGAAGCGGGTGGTGCGGATTAACGGAAACGGGCACCAGACCAAGCGCCACCCGGGAAGGGATATCAGCGACGGGAAAGTCGTTCGTGGTGCCGATCAAGGCCCCGGCGACGTTGGCGCCGGCGCTTGAGCCGGCGTAGGGCATCCCGGCGCGCACGCGGGACCGTACCACCTCGAGCAGACCATGACGGTGTAACGCGGCGAGCAGCACGAAGGTTTCTCCTCCCACGATGAAAATACCGTCGGAAGCGCCCAGCCGCTCACGAGCGGCGGCGGGGTCGGTGAGATCGAGCGCGGCCGCCTCGGCGCCGAGATCGCGGAAGGCGACCTGCAGCCGCGCCTCCATCGCGCGACGATCCTCCGGATGGAGGGCCTCGAGCACGAGGGCGACCCGAGTGCGACCTTGGAAATGCTCCCGCAACGCGGGCCGCAGGCCGTCGGCGAAAAGCGCTCCCTTCATGGAATTCCCGCCCAGCAAAAATACCGGGCCGGGAGCGGCGGCCGCGGAGGAGCACGCCGCGGCAACGAGCAGGGTCAGCAGGAGGACGGAGAGACGCGGAACCTTCATGAGCCCACCATCAGTACACCCTTGAAGACGGCCAGCACCACCCCGACCAGCGCGCAGCAGGCGAGAAACCCGAGAGCGTCCGTCCGGTCCCACTTCGTGAATTCCCAGTTCGAGCGCGGGAAAAGCTTCAGGTGGTCGTAGCGCGTCGGGTTCGCGTAGCTCTCGGCGACGCGGCGCGCGTCCTCCTCCAAGGTGGGCGCGACGGGTGTTTTCATCCGGACGTAGAAGCGCGCCACGCGGTCGGGATCGGCCGGACGCGTCACGAGGCTGACGCCGAAAATGAGCAGGATGGGGATGAACGCGTCGACAAGGTAGCGCGTCGTGAGCAGCTGGGCGGAGGAGAAGCCGGCGACGTCGAATCCGAGCAACGCGAGCAGGTACACCTCGGTGCGGAACAGGCCCTTGCCGGTGCGGGGCGAGGAGGGGTCCTTCGGGTCGACGCGCACGACCCCCTCCTCGAAGAAGAGGGAGACGGGCTCGATGCGGCGCGGGACGGAGATCTTTTCACCCACCACCTTGGCCCGGCCAGCCGAGACATCGGCGGCGGAGGCCGACACTTCGGCGGTGACGACACGTTCGCGGGTCATGGCGGTGAGCGTCTCGGAGCGGGCGAGCGCGGGGATCGAGGAGACCACCGAGGGGATGACGGCGATGAGGAGGAGCGTGACGAACACCTGCACGCGTACGGCGGTCTCGGTGACGCCGCGCCACAGGAACAGGACGGTAATCGGCACGCCCCAGACCAGCAGCAGCACGATCGCGAATTTCAGGATCACGACGACACTGTTGAGGAAGAGCCCGACGAGCACGCCGGCGGCAAGGAGGAGCGGCACGGCGAGGCGCGCGACGACCACGTAGTGGCGCTCGTCGCGTCCGGGAAAGAGCGGCTCGTAAAGATTCTTCACGACGAGGCCGGAAAGTACGACCGACTGGGCGCCGAGCACGGCGACCTTTCCGCCGAGGATACCGGTGATCATGATCCCGATCAGGCCGATGGGCAGCAGTTCACGGGTCATGAGCCCCCACGCCTGGTCGGGGTCGGAGAGGTTCGGCCCGAACAGCGCCAGGGCGATCAGGCCGCAGTAGGCCCAGGCGATGGTGACGAAGCGCTTGCTGAATCCGCCGGTGACGGCGCCGATCCGGGCCGCCATCTCGTCCTTGGCGGAGCCGGAGATCGCCATGTTGGCCTGGGTGCCGGCGATTCCGATGAGCTGCACGAGCAGGAGCGCGGCGATCGAATACCACGTGTACTCGGAGGCGATGTCGCCCCCGAAGATATTGAACATCACGTCGGGCAGTTTGTCGTGCAGCGCCTTCGGGCCGCCGATCTCCGCGAGACCGAAGGGAATCAGGATGATGGAGATCACGACCACCAGCATGGCCTGGATGGCGTCCACCACCGCCGACGCCTTCAACCCGCCGAGCATGATGAAAACCGCGACTATGCCGGTGGAGACCAGGTAGAACGTCACGGGCTGCAGATAGGTGACGTAGGGCTGCAACTCCCCGCGCTTGTAGTAGTCGCTGAGCGTCTCGTAGCGCGCCGCGGCGTCGGCGGGCAAAGCGCCCGCCTGCCGCTGCTGCCGGAGCTGCGCGTATTCGTGGTAATCGGCGACGCGTTGGCGCTCCGCGGGCGTCCACACCGCCTCCTCCTTCACCATCAGCGGCTGCAGTGTCTTCAGCGCGGTGACGTTGCCCGCCGCGATGACGCCGATCACCGCGATGATGAGCATCGTGACCGCGTAGAGGGTCGCGAGAAAACGGCTGCCGAAGCGGTCGGCGAACAAGTCCGCCATCGTGGTGAGCCGCACCCGGCGGAACCAGACGTTCATGAACCAGTAATACGGGGTGAGAAAGAGCGTGATCAGCGCCAGCCACGCGCCACCCGCGCCCTGCCGGTAGACCGAGCTCGACGTCGTCGTGGCCTGACCGGGGTCGGTCATGTTGCCGAAGCTCAGGAAGAACTGGAGCCACCGCCCGAGGGAGCGGCCACCGAGGAAGAAGTCCCCCTCGCCTTTCACGCCGCGCGCGAGGGCCTTACCGATCAAAAGGACGGCCACGATGTAGCCGAGGAGGATCGTGACGTCGACCCAGTGCAGTCCGAAGAATTTCATGGGGTGGGAAAACGGGCCGAGCAAGGGGAGGACGGGTCTGCTTGGCGAACCCGTTCTGGGCGCCCGCGGGCATCCTCGGCTCGCCGCGGGAAACGACGGTCAGTCGTCGCCGTTGGCGCGCTTCTTGCCGCCCTTCTTCCTCGCCGGCTCCGCGCCGGAGGCGGTGTTCTTCGTCGGCATCGGCGCCTTCATCGCCGTCCGCCACGCGACGAGGCGGGCGTGCAGCTCACGGGTTTTTTCGGGCCGCTCCGCGGCCAGGTTGCGACTTTCGCCGATGTCATCGCGCAGATTGTAGAGCTCGAGCCGGCCGTCCTCCAGGAACTCCATCAGCTTCCAGTCACCGGCGTGGATCAGGCTGACGGGGGTCGTGCGCCACTGGCCCGGTCCCGCGCCGAGATAACCGGGGAAGTGCTGGAAGAAAGCGTCGCGCGCGAGCCGAGTCCGTGGGTCGCGCACCAGGGGCAGCAGGCTCTCGCCATCGAGCGGCTGGGCCGGCGGCAGCGCGGCGCCGGCCATGGCGGCGAAGGTCGGGAGGATATCGACGTGCACGGTGGGAACGTCGCACACGGCGCCCGCCGGGGCCCGACCGGGCCAGCGCACGATGAGCGGCACGCGCGTTCCGCCCTCGTAGAGGCTGCCCTTGCCGTTGCGCAGCGGGGCGTTGTCGGTGACGTCGTCCCGGCCGCGCTCCAGACCCGCGCGGGCGTAACCACCCACCCCGCCATTGTCGCTGGCGAAGACCACCACGGTGTCGTCGGCCAGCCTGAGCTCATCCAGGAGGGCGGTGATGCGTCCGACGCTCTCGTCAACGCTCGCGATCATGGCCGCGTAGACAGGGTTCCGGTGCCCGCCCGCGCCGGGCTTGTCGCGGAAACGCGCGACGAGCTCCTCCTTCGCCTGGTGGGGCGAATGCACACCGAAGTGCGGCAGGTAGAGGAAGAACGGCCGCTCGCGGTTGCGACGGATGAAGTCGACGGCGCGATCGGTGAGGAAGTCGGCGAGATACTTTCCCTTCGGCACCTCGACGGCGGGGTTGGTGCGGAAGTCATAGTGCTGACCCGCGCTCTCGATCGCCTCGTCGAAGCCGCGCCGCCCGGGGTGAAATTCGCCCTGCTGGCCGAGGTGCCATTTGCCGAACATCGCGGTCGCGTAGCCCGCGCGCTTCAAAACCTGCGGCAGGAGCACCCGGTCGATGGGGAGGTTCGTGACGTTGTCGGCCGGCCGGAGCGGACGCGACGACCAGTCGAAGCGGTCGATATTGCCCACCGTGTAGACGCCGGTGCGAACCGAGTACTGTCCGGTCATCAGCGCCGCCCGGGTCGGCGCGCAATTCTGGTGGTGGTGGTGGTTGGTGAACCGAAGGCCCTGCGAAGCCAGCCGGTCGAGATGAGGCGTCTCGTGGTAACGGCTGCCGAAGCACGCGAGGTCGGTGTATCCCAGGTCGTCGGCGAGGATGAAGATGATGTTGGGCGGACGCGCCGCGACGGGAGAAACGAGGGCCGCGACCAAAATGAGGCGGAGGAGCGCGCGGGAGAGCGGCGCGGAAAAACGTCCAAGGGGCATGCCGCAGGAAAAGTCGTCGCGGCGCTACACGCCAGCCGCAACCGGGTCAGTTGGATGACCGCGAGCGGATCCACGTCGCGAGGCCGGGGCGGGGCTCGCGGATACGAAAGTGCAGGACCACGCGGTAGGGCTTCCCATCGGAAGGATCGATGCGCCAGTAGCCCATCGCGCGGTCCCCGGACCAACCCTGGAGCTCGAACTTCCGCTTCGGCAGGTTCTCGGGCTTGGCGGTCGGCTTGAAATCCATGAACGCGAGATCGGCCGGCGAGGCGTCGCTGATCGTCACCTTGCCACTCTGCGTGCCGTAGCGCCACGTGCCGTTGTTGAGGATGAAGAGCGGCGTGTAGTCCTCGCCCGCCCCGCGGTCGAAGGCGCCGTTGTCGTAATCGTTCCGGATACTCTGGCTGATCCAGCGGCCGGCGAGATCGCGCAACTCGGTCTCGGCGCGCGCATCCGCCGGAGGAGGGTTTTCCAAGGCCGCCAGGGCACGCTGGAACCGGGGCTCCTTGCGCAGGCTCGCGAGATCCTCGTCGGTCTTGAGGTGGGCGGCGTCGCTGAACCCGAGCCTCAGCGCGCGCTCCAGGTGATCGAGGGCGGGGCCGGTTCGTCCGCGGCGGGCCTCGCAGCAGGCGGCGTTGTAGGCATGGGCGGGATTGTTCGGCTCGAGCGCCATCGCCAGCCGGCTGAGCGCGAGGCCGTCCTCGTAGCGGCCCTCCTTCATCGCCCGCGTCAGCACGCGATAGGCAAACTCGAGGTCGTCCTTCGGCTCCGCCTCGGCCGCCGGCAACACCCACGGCACGGCGAGCATCAGCGCCGCGACCAGGCGGGCGGCGCGAACAAAAGGGATTTTTACGAGATGAGCAGGGAGCAGGAGGCTGGTCATGGCGGGGCGGGGTTGGCGCGCCTCAGGGTGAGGCGCGGAGAAAAGCGAAATAGTTCCGGGAGCCGTCGGCGTTGGTCCAGTAAAACTCGATCACCTTGCGATCGGCGGAAAGGGTCGCGCGGCCTTGGTCCCACGCGGACAGGACACCGGTGAAAACGAGCCCGTCGGCCGACAGGGCCACGCTGCCCTGCCCACCCACACCGGTGCGGTAACGTCCATCCGCGAAAATCTCGAAGGACTGGGCGTTCTTCGGGTCGATCCATGCCCCGACCAACGCGGCGAGCGCGATCGCCGGGGTTTTGGGCGCGCCCTTCGCAGCGGGAGCGAAATCGACGAAGCGGCGGCCCGACGGCCGGATGACGATGCGGTCCACCGCGCCCGAGGCGACGCGGAACGAAAGCGCGTACTGTCCCGCGGTGACGTCGTAGTTGTCGTAGACCATGGTCCCGCCGGGGAACTCCGCCTTCACCTTGGCAAGCGCGGCGCCCACACCGATTCCACCTGCGAGACGGGCATCACCATCGATGGTTACCGACCAGATTTCCTTACCGCTGGGGTCGAACATCACGCGCAGCCCCGCGTAGCCGATACCGCCGCCGAACGCGCGGTTGTCGGAGCGAGGCTGGCCCAGCGCCGCGATGACCTGATCGGCCCCCATGGAAAGCCGCAGCGGGAGGGAGAGCGGCTCGACGCGATTAGCCGGCGTGGAGGCCGGGGCGTTTGCCGAAAACACGGCGGGCGGGCCGAGGCAGATCAAAACGAGTCCCAGGAGGAGACGTTTCATACGATCCTCCGAACGGATTTCGCACCGGTTTCGCAAGGGCAAAGCCGCCGGCCCGACCGGGGAGACCTGCGCAGGCGCCTCGCCATTGATCCCGCTTATAGGTTTCGCCCCGACCCTTCCCGCCCGGCGGGTCAGCGCTCGATTTCCAGCGAGAGGAGAAACTCGCGGCCGGGCTGGCGGCCGTAGTTGCGCGGCTTCCCGTCGAGGAAGGTGCGCGTGACGAAGAGCCGCTGCGTGTTGAACACATTGTTCACGTTGAGCTGCAGACGGCACGAGGTCCCGTAGGCGCCGCGGAAGCGGTAGTTGGTCATCAACCCGGTGAGGACATAGCCCTTCGACAAGTAAGGTTTTTCGCGATCGGAGCGCGTTTTGCCGCGCGCATCGATGAACGTCGGGAAGCCGAGGACGGAGGGGCCGCGGTAGCGGAAATTCGCACTCACGGAGACGCCCTTGAACCGGCCGGTGGAGAAGCTCTGGGTGGCTACGAGGCTGGAACGCCAGGTCTGCGTATTGCCGCCCTGCTCGCCGAGGCTGGCCTGGATGTCCTCGAGTGGGTACTGGATCAGCTGGACGTAGGCGGCCTCGACCGAACGGGTGGCATCGTAGGGCGCGGTGGTCCAGTTCCCGCCGAAGGCGCGCCACGTGGAGAGCTTCGCGGTGATGTAATCGTACCACGGCTGCGTCGAAAGGTCGTCGAGCTCGGTGCGCGTGCGGCCCAAGTTCCAGAAAAGACGGAAGTCGCGGGTGGGGTTGAATGTGAGCTCGGTCTCGATGCCCTTGCTGTTGCGGTCGCCGGGCAAGCGGAAGGAGGCAAGGACGGGGCGGATCGCCTCGGCGAAGAGCGGGTTGATCGGGTAGCGGGGATCGTTGCGGGCGAGCTGCTGCTCGAAATTGATCAGGTTCTGGCGAAGCCCGGCGTCGCCGAGGCTGATGTTCCGGTTGAGCGAGTTGAACAGGTTGACCTTCAGATTGAGCCGGTCCTCGAACAGGCGGAGCCGCACGCTGTACTCGTGGGACTCGCCGTAGCCGGGCTCGAGGACCCTGCCGTTCACATCGGTGACCACGTTGACCTCGTTGAGCGAGGCGTTGCGCGAATAGTCGTAGCCGAGGGAAACCACGCGGCCGGCGCGGCCGGGCGGGCGGACAACGAAGCCGTAGTTGAAGCGCGTGGCGGTGCGGTAAGGGGTCCAGACGGAGGCGGGTTCCTTTTTCCGGAAATCGGCGTAGGCACGGAAGCCGGTGCCCAGCGGATTCGCGGCGGTGGGCGGGCCGTCAGACAGCACCGGGAGGAAGGCGCCGAAGTCGGAGTTGCGCACGCGGTCGTAGCGGAGGCCCAGGTTGGCGACGACGTGGTTCCAGAGGAAGCGGCTGGACGTGGAGGCGGCGAGGGAGCCGCGCTGGAGGTGGTTGGCGGAGGGAGACGTGCCGACGCCGCCGACGGGGTTCTCGTAGGCGGTGACACCGAAGCGCTCCCCCGCGGCGGTGGTGAAGTACATCGTCTCCATCAGGTCGCCGTAGGAGCGCAGGCCCTGGATGCCGTAATCGTGCGGGTTGGTGGTGGCCCCGAAGGAGGGCAGGTACTGTCGCACGTAGAAGACGCGCTCGACGCTGAGCGGGTTGTCGCGGGCGGCAGCCGAAAGGAAACTCGGCTTGCCGATGATCAGGTTGCGCAGCTGGGCGAGCGTGTAGGTGGCGGAGTCCTCATAGCTCCCGAACACCGCGAGCTGGTGACGCCCGAGGAAGCGCGTCCAGCCGGCATTGCGGGTGAAGTCCTGATCGTGGGTCGCGACGGCCCGGTACTGGTAAAGGTAGAAATCGGCCCAATTCCCCTGCCCCGGCGAGTTGTTGGACTCGAGGTAGGGCCGGCCGTAGAGCGGGTTGGGCGTGACGCCGTCGGGGAGGTACCGGTTGATGTCGACGAGCACGTCGTTCTGGTTGTTGGCGAACAGCTGGGCGGTCTGGTTGCGGTAGTACTCGTACGAGGCGGCGAGCTCGAGGAAAGTGCGGTCGGTCAGCCGCTGCTCGATGGTCGCGGTGACGTTGCGACTGCGGCGGAAGTTGAGCCGGGACCATCCCGCGGTGCTGGTGAAGAGGGGCAGACCGGGATCGAGGAGCGTCTGGGTGCCGGGGGCGGAACCGGCGCCGTCGTTGATGTTCACGAACACCGTGTTGCGCACGTCCTGGAACTGCGTGAAGCCCGGGACGGAGTTGGGCGGCAGCACGTAAAGCAGCGGTTTGGTGCTGAAGCCGTAGGAGCGGGAGGTGAGGCCGTCGGCGAGCAGGAATGACGGCGCGGCGGGCCGGCCGGTGACCGGCGCGGTCGCGGCGAGATTGGCGTAGCTCTGCGGGTTGCCCGCGAGTTTCGAGGCCAGCCAGAAAATGTAGCCATTGTCGCGCGGCAGGGTGGTGCTGGGCCGGGCATCGCGGCGGTGGACGTACTCGCCCTCGAGACGCACCGTCGTGCCGCGGAAGGGCTGCCAGGTGAGCGCGGCGAACGCGCGACGGTTCTCCTCGTAGCCGGGCTGGATGAAGAACTCCTTGTTCTCGCGCAGCGTCGCGAGCCGCAGGGCGAGGCGGCCGGGCCGCAGGACCTGGCTCACATCGAGGGCGGTCCGCTCCGAACCGTAACTATCGATCCGCAACTGCACGCGCTGGCGGTTGCGCGACAGGTTCGCGCGGATGGTCGTGTTCTCCGCCGTGCCGGCTGATCCGCCCAACCCGAACTGCACCGCATTGGCGCCGCTCACGATACTGAAACGCTCCGAGTTGTAGGAGTCGGACTCGATGGTCGTTCGGAAGTAATTGCGCGTCCGGTCGAGACTGCCGAGCCCGCGGGAATTCACGGAGTCGTCGGCGTTGTTGCGCGAGCCGGGCCGGTTGTCGGCGGTCGCGCTCACATTGTCGAAGTAGGTCTGGGTGGTCGCGGAAAAGAGAAAAGCCTCGTCGGTCGTGGTCGCGCCGATGTCGCGGAGGAATTCCTGGGTGAACACCTGCACCTGGCCGGCGACATCCGCGAGATCGATGCGCCCGCGGCCGCCCTGCAGGATCGCGGTGGATTGGTAGCCGCGCTCCGACTCCGCCCCGACCTCGAACGGCGATAGGACGAGCGGTTCGTCTCGGCGGGCGGCTTCCGGCGGCGCGGGAACCGGGGGTGCGTTTTGGGCAGCCAGGGTGGCGGCTAGGAGCAGAAAACCGAGGCGAGGACGAGGGTTTGGCACGGGCATGTGCCAAGGCACGACGGGAAGCCCGCCGCGAAAGTTACCGGCCCGGACCGTCGGCAAGCGTGGGATCCGGGGGGGGACCAGGGCGAACCGTCGACCGGGGGCGTTCCGGCCGGCACGGGCCGGAATGAAATCCGCGGCGTGGCCACACGCCCTCCATCGCAATTGCACGTGAGTACGATCCTTCGGCGTCGCTGCAAATCTACGTTCTCCGACCATTTGGATGCATCCGCCCTGCGCCGCGGTTCGTTTCAGATGCGCGACCTTTAGGCTCCGTCTCTCGGCCGCTTGTTCAGTTCAACGTCAGATCCACCAATCCCATGAAGCTCCGTTCCCTGTTGGTCGCCCTCGCCCTGTCCGCCGGCCTAGTCCCGGCGGCCTCCGCCAAAAACCTCGTTGAAATCGCCGCCGGTTCACCCGACCACACGACGCTGGTCGCCGCCGTGAAGGCCGCCGGCCTCGTCGAGACCCTGAGCGGCCCCGGTCCGTTCACGCTTTTCGCGCCCACCGACGCGGCCTTCAAAAAGCTGCCCGCCGGCACCGTCGAATCGCTGCTGAAGCCCGAGAACAAGGCCAAGCTCGTCGCCGTGCTCACGTACCACGTCGTCCCCGCCAAGGTCATGGCCGCCGCCGTGAAGACCGGCGAGGCGCCGTCCGTGAACGGCAAGAAGCTGAATCTCAAGGCCGACGGCAAGGGTGTCACCGTCAACGGAGCGAAGGTCACCGCGGCCGATCTCGTCGGCAGCAACGGGGTGATCCACGTGGTCGACACCGTGATTCTGCCCTGAGCAGAGCCGGTAATTCGACAGCCGGCCTGACGGTCGGAATCAAGGGCCCGCGGCCATGACGGCGGCGGGCCTTTTTGCGCAAAGGCCTCGGGGGGTACGGCGGCGCCCGAAGGCGCCACGGCGAACCGTGCGCCCCGGGGCCGGTGCTTCGCGGCTGAGCTGCACGTTTCAGCCTGATCCCCTCAACCGAGCCCTTAGCCGCACGCGCGGTGTCAGACCCAAAAACTCCCGCCTGCAACCGACAGATCGAGTCGCCTCGGCGCGCCAATTGCAGCCTCGACGAAGGCTGGTGCCCGGAGAGGGTCTCGAACCCACACGCCTTTAGAGGGCGACGGATTTTGAGTCCGTTGCGTCTGCCAATTCCGCCATCCGGGCGAACCGAAGCCGGACGGTAAAATCGGGACGGAGGCTGTCGACGCTAAATTCCCCGCCGATCTGAACTCATCGCGGCTTCCCTGCCGCGGCGGCGAGGGCCTCGCGCGTGCGCTGCAGGCGGTCCCGCATCACGGGGTCGGTGACAAGCGGCAGGCCCTCGTCGAGCATGGCAAGAGCCTCGGCGCGGGCCCCGCGTTCCACGCAGGCGCGGAAGGCGGCGAGCAGGAGGCGGGTGTCGCGCGGAAACCGTCGCTGGCCCTCGCGCAACCGGGTGACCGTCTCGGCGGCGGGCAGCTCGGGGCAGCGGCGCCACAGCTCCGCCAGCAACTCGTAAGTCACAGCCATCGCGGGTTCCAGCCGCCAAGCCTCCTGCAGCGGGGCGAGGATCGGGGCCGCCTCGGCGGCGGTGAGCGGCGGGCTGCCGCGGGCCGGTCCCGCACCGAGCAGCCGCAGGTGCGCGAGCGTGAACCAGGCGCGGGGTCGCGACTGCCCGCCGGCGGTGGCCGCGGTGAGCAACTCCAGCGCCCGCGCGTTGTCGCCCGACTCGAACTCGAGGAGCCCGAGGGCGGCGGCCAGCTCCGCGTCGTCGGGGTTGGCGGCATGGGCCGTCCGCAGCGT
>CAXRGI010000080.1:0-3688 GCA_964229935.1 Opitutales bacterium | reverse complement strand
CCGGCATTGGCGCCGGTGATTGTGAACAGGGGCTGATCGGCCGCGAACGGATCCGGATGGTGCTGACCTGGCTTGTAGCCGGCCGGGGGCGTCGTGATGCCGCCGGTCCAGGCGGGGATGGAGCCATCGGCGTTACCTTTGGCCTCCGCCCCGAGCGGGGTGAGGTCGGCGCCCAAGCGGGAGGCGTCGGCAGCGTGCAGGGCGCCAGCGAGCGCCAGCGGGAGGAGAAGCGAGGTGCTTTTCATGGGGCGGGGATCGAGGGCTTCAGAACGAGTATTTGACGGTGGTCGCGAAGTAGTCGCGATCGGAGAACAGATTGTACTTACCGGCGCCGGAGAAGTTCACGTAGCGGAACTCAAGCGCCCACGCATTGCGGTAGATGAACTCGACCGAGAGGTTGAGGCTCTTGCGCCCGCGGATGAAGTTGCCGAGCGGGAGCGGGGTGTTGCCGCGGACGTCATGCGTGTAGGCGAGCGTCGGCTGCATGTTCACGTTCGGGAACACATTGTTGTAGTCCAGGCGACCGAGGAGCTGGTAGCCCCAGGAGAAGTCGTCCGCGAACGCGCTCTCCGAGGTTGCAGGGGTGGTCGGGAATCCCGCACCCACCATCGAGGCGGCGGAGCCCGATGAGAAAGTGGCGGGGCCGTCGTAGCGCAGGGTCTGCTTGGGCGGCAGGTTTGTCATGACGCCGCCGATTTCGCCGAGCAGCGTGAACTGCTGCGCGCCCAGCGTGGGTCCGAAGACCTTCGTCAGCGTGGTCTGCGCGGTCCACACATCGTGGCGGCGGAAGCCCGGGATTTCCCGTCCGAACTGTCCCAGGTAGTTACCGACCTGGTTGTTGGCGCCGAACTGAGGGGCGAGGGTGGAGAGCGCGGCAAACAGCAATTCGACGTCGTCAACCTGCAACGGGACGTCCTGCTTGAGCGAGACCTCGCCTTGCCAGGAAATACCGGAATTACCGAGGGAGGTGTTGAAGCTGGCGCCAAAGAGTTTCAGGCCCTCCTTGAACTCGGTGAAGTAACGACCCGAGGCGGCCGCGGTGAGCAGCGCGATCTGACGGGCGCCGGCGATGGCGGCCTGCACGGTCGGGCTCTGCAGGGTCGCGATCTCGACCGGGGTGAGCGTGGCGGGTGCAAGTGATGACTTCACGATCATCTGAAAGATCGCGGCGGCCTGCGGGCCGGCTTGGGCGGCCGGAACGCCACCGCGGATGAATGCCGCGGTGAGCGGTCCCGTGAGGTTCGTGTCGATCGCCCCGGTCGGGGTGCGGGCGCTGATGACCGGCGAGCGGCTGTTGTAGCGCGCGAAATAGAGACCGAACTCCGTGCCACCCAGCCCGGGGGCGAGGATGCGGGTCGAGATGCCGTACTGATTGAAATTGGAGGCGTCACGATCGTTGGCGCGGGGAATGCCGCCGATCGTGCTTCCGATGTCCGCCACGCTGCCGAAGCCCAGCCAGACCTGACTGCCGCCGCGGGTGGCGAAATCATTGGTCGAGAAGTAGGTGCCGGCCGGCTCGAGTTCGTTGCGGCGGAACTCCAGGAGCCAGAAGGGCTCGACCGTGATGTTCGAGGTCACGCCGAGCGAGGCCTTGATCATGTTCACGGGCAGCAGCGCCTCCTTCAACTCGGAGCCGGGAACGCGCAACTTCGACAGATCAGCGGAGTTCACGACGTTGACGCCGTTCGGAATGAACGTGCTTTCGCCCAGGCTCAGTACTTGGCGGCCGAAGCGCAGGTCGAGGGGCATCCCGCCGGCGACGTCGAGCTTCATGCGGCCAAAAAGGTCCAGCATTTGCGCGCCGCGGACGGTGCGGTCCTTGGCCTGCTCCGAGAGCGGGGTGCGCAGGGTGTCGTCTGCCTTGAAGTCCTGGTACCAATAGCCACGGGCGAGGGCGTTGAAGTTGCCGTAGCGGACCTCGAGGTCGTGGTTACCCTTCAGGAGCTGAGAAGCCCATCCCTTGCCATAATTCAGGTTGCCATCGTCCGTATTGGTGGAGTTCTGCCGGCCGGCGACGCCCCTGAACGATGAAGTGGTCGCGTAGAAATCGGGATTCGGGTCGCTCAGTCGGTACAGCCCGCCGAAGGAAAGGGTGGAGTCGAACCGCACGTCCAGCTCCCCGGATGAGAGCTTCATGGCGCTGGCGGCGGGGGCCAGCAGGGCCAAGGCAACGGCGGAGCCGGCCAGGCGGAGGAGGGCTCGCGAGGAGCGGGTATTTTTTTGCGCTTTCATTGAACTAGTTGGGTCCAGCGGAGGTTGGGTGAGGGCCGAGCGTGGCGCCGGAGAAACGACCGGACGGCGCCGTCAGGGATTCCCCTAGGAAAGGTCGGCCCTTCCCCGCGGAGCAAGAGCGAAGATGGCGCCCGTGACCTATTTCAGCTGGGGCTTTGACGAACCCGGGGAATGGGCAAACGTGCCGGTCCCGAAATGCAGGCGGTAAGCCACATCCATATCAAGGGAGCCCGGGAGCATAACCTCCGGGACCTCGAGCTGCGCATTCCGCGCGGCAAACTGGTCGTAGTTACCGGGCCCAGCGGATCGGGGAAATCCTCCTTGGCCTTCGATACCCTCTACGCGGAGGGTTACCGCAAGTACATCGAGTCGCTCAGCGCCTCGGCGCGCGCTGTCCTCGATCAACTCAAGCGTCCCGATGTCGATTTCATCCACGGGTTGTCGCCCGTGCTCGCCATCGAGCAGCGCACAGGGTCCGGCGGACCCCGCACCACCATCGCCACTTCCACCGAGATCGCCGACTATGCCCAGCTGTTGTGGGCCTTGGCGGGAGAGCAGACCTGTCCGGCCGACGGTGGCCGCGTGGTGCGCAGATCGTTGGACGACAACGTGCAGCGGGTGCTGACCGAGTGTGCCGGCGAACGCGTCATGTTGCTTGCGCCCTGCCTCAAAGCCAAGGCGAGCGTGTTGCGCGAGGAGTTGCCCCGCCTGCGCCAACGCGGCTTCCAGCGCGTGCGGATCGCCGGCGAGATCAAGTCGCTCGACGACGCGCGTCTCATCCCGGCCGGAGTGGGGACGCGGGAAATCGAGGTCGATCTCGTGGTCGACCGTTTGGTGGCATCGGCGGAGCAGCGAAGTCGCCTGGCGGATTCCCTGGAGCTCGCTTTCCGGGAGGGGCGTGACCGCGCCGTAGTTCTCTCCCAACGAAAGGCCGACGATCCGTGGCGCGAGATGAACCTCAGCCAATCCCTCGCGTGCGAGATCTGCGGGGAGGTTTTCGCGAAGCTGACCGGGCGCCACTTCTCGTTCAGCCACCGCGAGGGCGCGTGTCCGACCTGCGACGGCCTCGGGCGCAAGTTACGGTTTGTCCCGGAGTTGATCGT
This sequence comes from Opitutales bacterium, assembly GCA_964229935.1. GTDB lineage: Bacteria > Verrucomicrobiota > Verrucomicrobiia > Opitutales > Opitutaceae > ER46. The sequence continues at coordinate 353 of CAXRGI010000080.1, read as the reverse complement.
CCCCGACCCCGAAAAGTCGGTTCGGGAAGGTGCGTTAAAGCCGTGGCGCATCGGAGGCAAAAATCTCATCATCCGCCACAACGCTTTCCTGAAGCAGCTGGCCGAACAGCTGCCTTTCGATCCGGAGAAACCGTGGCGGGACCTGCCTGAAGAGACCCGTCGCGTGCTGCTGCAGGGCGCCGGCGACCGGGAGTTCGCGTTCAAGCTGCGCCGCATGCGCGAGCCCAAGGCGATGCGCTTCGAGGGCGTGATCGCCGATCTCGAGGAAAGCTTTCGCGAGACCGACAGTGACGGATTCCGCGCCCGCCTCACGACGTTCATGGTCAGCGGCACCTGCCCGGAATGCCGGGGCA
>CAXRGI010000079.1:0-7662 GCA_964229935.1 Opitutales bacterium | reverse complement strand
TCGGGCATGAACTGCGTCACCCCGAGCTGTGCCAGCGACGGGCCCGCGACCCGCGCGAGCAAAGCCTTCGTGCCGCCGGTACCAGCACCGCCGAGCACCGTCCCCATCGTCATCTGCTCGCCCGGGGCGAGGATCGATAGGATGGATAAGTTGATGAGGCGGCCGGTTTCCGCGGGTGATGCGGAGATGAAGGACACGACCGAGGGTTGTGTGAGAACGATCCCATTCGAGTTTGTCACCGCGCACAGATAAATTCCGGCATCACGCTCCGTGGCCGCAGGGAGGACGAGCGTCGGATTTGTCGCGCCGGCCACCGGCTGGCCGTCTCGCCGCCACTGGAACGAAGGCTCCGGCGAGCCGGTGGCTCCGACGGTCAGCGCCAGCGTGGAGGAGGCTCCCCGCGGCAGTTGCAGCACTGCCGGCGGCTGGGTCGTTATGACCGGTGCCCGCTTTGCGTTCGATCCCGTCACCGCGACATTCATAGTGGTCGTGACGGAGCCGCCCGAGCCATCAGAGGCTGTCACTGACACAATGGTCGAGCCGGCGCCGCCGGGTAGGAGCACAAGATCCCGGCCTTCGATCCGCACTTCGACGACGGCAGGGTCGCCACTCGCCGCAGAGAAGGAAACGATGGCGACGCGGAATTCGCCCGGGTAGATTCCCGCCCGGGAAACGCCGTTGATGACCACAAGATTTGAGGAGGTAATACTCCCCGAGGGGACCGAGCGTACGGGCAAATCGGTGAAGACCGAGCCGGCGTTCACGCGTTGTAGTCCCGCGATCGCGTCGATGACCGTCATGCCGTTTCCGATCACGCGGCCGAAGACGGAGTATCCCCCGCCGTTCGACGGTCCGAGGATCGTTGAATTGTCCTTCACGTTGAAATACCACTCGCTCGTCGCGCTGTTTATGTCGGACGTGCGGGCAGCGGCCAGGGTTCCGCGGGCATTGGGCAAGCCGTATTCAAGGGCAACCGGTGCGCGTTTAGGGACATCGGCGACGTTGGAGCCGCTCGTGGTGATGTAGCCACCACCCTGGATTATAGATACGCCAGTTCCTTCGAGCGCCGCGGCCCTATGAATGAAGGTGTTGGAGTAGGCGTTGGCGTCTACGTAGGCGAGAAAGTTGGATACGTGCCTAGGCGCGGCCGCGGGCTGTAGTTCGACGAACGCCCGTCCCACCACGGTGTCGAATTGCACAATCGGCCCGCTGATTCCCGGCAGACCGAAGTGGGCGCGCAGGTCGATCGTTTCGCCTTCGCCGCCGGCCTGGAGCGTCCTGGAGGGTAGCGGCGCCGTGATCGCCGGCGAGGTGGGCTGTCCTTGGAGACGTTGACCAACTGCAAATAGCAAAAGGAGGAGGACAGGGCGGAGCGGATGCATAAACGCGAAGGAGACGTCTTATGACTCCCGCGGATCAGAATTGTCGCGAAAAATTATTCCGTTGGCCGCTCACCTGCGAGATTTACGGTAGCTCGTAAACCTCGATGATCGCGTCGCCGGTGAGACCGCCGACTCCGCTCACCTGCGCGGTGTAGCTGCCCGGGGCCAGGGATACGACCAGCGCGGCGTCGCGGCTGCCCGCAGGCAGCGCGAAGGCTCCCACACTGCTGAACACCGCCGCCAGGGAGGCGTTCCACGAATCGTTCTCCACCACCTTGGCCCCGTTGCCGTCGAAGATTTCTAGCTTCGGGTCGGCGAGCGTGCCCGGCACCCCGAGCGCCGCCAGCCCGGGTCCGACCGCGCGGATGAGCAGCGGCTTTGGTCCGCCGGTGCCCGAAATATTGAAGCCCGCGATGAGGATATCGTCGCCCGTGCCGACACGATTGCGCGCGGAGACATTGACGAGCCGGGCCGCGGAGGGAGTGCCGGTGTCGTAGGCCTCGACGAGCACCACGCCGGCCCCGGTTCCCTGGGCCATGATTGAGCGCGTGCCGTCCACCGTCTGGAGGAAGCCGGCGTCCTTGCTGCCGTTGCCCAGGGCGAAGGCGCCCACCGTGGGAAACACCGAACTGAGCGTCTGCGGCCAGTCGTCGTTGGCGAAGACGCGGGTCTGGCCATTGTAGAGCTCAAGGCGCGGGTCCGTCATCGCGCCGCCTACGCCGAATGCGCCGAGAGTGGGTCCCACGGCGCGCACGAGGACGCCCCGCGAGCCGCCGCCGACGGAGAGCCCGACGATCAGCGTGTCGCCCGCCGCGAGAGCCGTGCGCACGGACAGGTTGGCGAGGCGCGCCGCCGGATTCGGCGCGTAAACGGTCAAGCCGGCTTCGCTGCTCGTCACGCTTCCGGCCGAATTGGAGACGACCACGCGGTACATGCCGGCCTCGGCCGCGGTAACCGCGTTGAGCGTGAGCGTCGCGCTGGTCGCGCCGGAGATCGCCACGCCGTTTCGCTGCCATTGATAGGCCGGTTCCGGGGCGGCGGATGCCGTGGCCGAAAAAGTAACGGAGCCCCCCGCCCGCGCCGTCTGCGGTTGCGGCTGGGCCGATATCGACGGGGCGGTGGCGGCGGCGCCGGTGATGCTGAAGACGATGGGCTCCGGTGTGCCTTGGCCTCCCGTGCCCACGCCTTGGGCGCGGAAGGTGAAGTTGCCCGCTTGTGTCGGGGTGCCGCTGATCGTGGGGGTGGGTGAACGAACCACGCCCAGATTCGGCGCCGGCGAGATAGCGAGCCCGGGCGGGAGAGAGCCGCTGATCACCCAATATTGGGCCGCACTGGGAGTTCCCGTATAGGTGAAGACGACGGGGGTCATGGCCGATCCGACGGTTCCCGTGGCGGGGGTGCGGACGAGCGTCGTCCGCGGGGTGGCGTTAATGATCTGTGCGCTACCTTGGTTGGCGATGAACGTGGTCGCTCCCGCGCGACTATGCAGGGCACCCAGGCCTGCGACCGTGAAGGCCGCACGGAGCATCTCCCCGGCTCGGCTGGAGACCAGTTGCTCCCCGGCGCGGGTCACGGCTTGCACGGCGGGCGTGCGCTGCAGGAGCGCGAGCAGCGCGCCGGCGGGAAGGTTGATCCAAGGAAGGATCCGGCGGAGCGAGATCAGGAGCGTCGTCCAGGTAAGCGCGGGAGCAGTCTGGGTCATGGGAGTCGTTGAACCCACGCAAGCGTACGCGCCCCGAATGGCAAGCGGTGGCACGGATCCCCTTGCCGGCCGTATGCCTCAATCCAGACGGATGACCGCTTTGATCACGCCGGCGGATGGCTCGAGCCAGCCGGGGAAAACCGCCGGCACTTCCTCCAGGCGCGCGTGGTGCGTGATCCACGGGCGCGTGTCGATCCGGCCGTCACGGATCAGCCCGATGATGCGGGGAAAATCCCGGGTGAGCGCGTTGCGGCTGGCGAGCAGCGTGAGCTCGCGGCGGTGCAGGAACGGCGCGTGCGGCAATTCCATCGGTTGCTGGGTGATCCCGACGTACACGACGCGACCGCCGAACGCGGCGAACTCCAGCGCCCGCACCATCGAGCGGTGGTTGCCCGTCGCGTCGATCACCACGTCGGCCAGCTGTCCCTGCGTCAGGCGCGAGAGCGCCTCGATGTCACCGGCGTCGCCCTTGGCGAGCAGCGTGTCCGGCACGCCCATCTTTTCGCGGACGAACGCGAGGCGGCCTTCCGCGATGTCCATGACCACGGGCCGAGCGCCGGAAAGCTTGGCGAACTCCAGCGCGGAAAGCCCGATCGGGCCCGCGCCGATGATGAGGATCGTCTCGCCGGCGCGGGGAGCGCCGCGGTCGACCGCATGGCAGCCGATGCCGAGTGTCTCCACCAAGGCGCATTGATCGGGCGTGAGGCCCGGGGCGGGGTGGAGTTTGCGCGCGGGCAGGGTGATGCGTTCCGCGAGGCCGCCGTCGCACATCACGCCAAGCGTGCGGTTGTGCTCGCAGCAATTGGTGAGGCCGCGGCGGCACGAGTAGCACTTCCCGCAATTGAGGTACGGCTCCACCGCGCAACGCTCGCCGGGCATCACGTGGGTCACGCCTTCACCGACGACCTCCACGATGACGCTCAACTCGTGGCCCGGGATGCGCGGGTACGAGAAGAACGGCATCTTGCCGAGGTAGCCGCTGAAGTCTGTGCCGCACACGCCTACGCGCTCGACGCGCAGGAGCGCCTCGCCGGGTCCGGGCGTGCCGGGCGCCGGCACGTCGATGAGCCGCCACTGCTTCGGTTGCTCAAGTTGGAGGGCCTTCATGGTGGGGCGTCAGTTGTTCTGCGGCAGTCCCTCGAGGTGGCCGATGTTGCGGACGGGCGCGAAGATCGCCTGCACCTCGCGCAACAGGTCGGTATCGATCGGCTCGGCGAGCCACTTGGCCCATTGGCGGATGTTGGCGGGGTTGGCGCTGCCGGCGACGGTGGTCGCGATATCCGGATGGGCGCACGAGAACTGGAGGGCCAGCTTGGCGATGTCGCTGCCGCGCGCGGCGCACATCTGGGCGGCCTGCCGGGCAGCCGCCTTCACGGCCTCGGGCTCCTTCAGCCACGCGGGTAGCGGGGCGTTGGTGAGCAGGCGGGCGGAGAACGGGCCGGCGTTCATCGCTCCAATGCCCCGGGCCTTCAGCATGGGCAGCACGTCATCGGCGAAGCGCGTGTTCTGCAGCGTGTACTGGTTGTAGCTGAGAACGCAGTCGACGTCGGTCTGGTCGAGGATGAAGCGGAAGATCTTCATCGGGTAGCCGCTGAAGCCGATGAAGCGCACTTTGCCGGCGGCCTGCGCCCGACGCAGCGCGGGCAGGGTCTCGTCGACGATCTGCTGCATCGGCACGAACTCGATGTCGTGGCACAGCACGATGTCGAGGTGGCCGGCGCCAAGACGGTGCAGGCTCACGTCGATGCTCTCAGCCACGCGTTTCGCCGAGAAATCAAAGTGCGCGAGGTCGTAGCGGCCGAGCTTGGTGCAGAGCGTGTAGCTGTCGCGCGGTACGCCCTTCAGGGCGATGCCGAGCAGCACCTCGCTCATGCCGCGGCCGTAGAACGGCGACGTGTCGATGAAGTTGAGCCCGCACTCCAGCGCCACGCGCACGCTGGTGAGCGCCTCGTCGAGCGTCACGCTGCGGAACTCCGCTCCGAGGGAGGAGGCGCCGAAACTGAGCACGGGAAGGTGGAGGCCGGTGCGGCCGAGGGGGCGGGTCTGCATGGGAAAAGTCGGAGGTTGGCTGGCTCCGTCGGCCGCGGCAATGCCAGGGGTGTGCGGGTTTCTTTGCGTTTGCGGCAGCGCCCGGCCGCCCCTACGGCTCGGGGACAAGCTCAGCGCCATCCCCCGTCCACGCCATGATCAAAGCCGTCGTCAAGACCATCGCCCTGCTCGCGATCCTCTTCGTCATGCTCTACGTGGGCATGAACAACATCCACGCGGTGGATTTCCATTTCCCTCTCGCCGGTACCACCTCCAAGCAGCCGCTGCGCGCTTCGGCCGCCCTGATCTACTTCGGGATGTTCGCGGTCGGCCTGCTCGCGGGCACCATCCTCGCCGTCGGCGGAGGCGGCGGGGGCAAGGGCAAGGCGGCGAAGGCGAAGTAACGCGGGGTGACGCCGGCCGTTTCAGCAGCGCCGGCCCCGGCCGGTCCCCTTGCCGCGGTGCGCGGCGCCGCCGGTTTCTTCCGGGCCGGGCGTGACGACGCCGGCCGCTGGTGGCTGGTCGATCCGGACGACCGGCCGTTTTTTCTGCGCGGGGTGCACGGCGTGCGTCCGGCGGGTATGCCGGATGACGGCGCTCTGCCGCGGGATCCGGCCGCCCGTCTGCGCTCCTGGGGTTTCAACGCCGCGGGTATCGGCCCCGCGCCTCTGCGCGAGGATGGACTGGCCTTCGTCGCCACGGCGGAGCTGGCCCAGGCCGGAGTACGCCTCACCGGACCGGGCCTTTCGCTCCCGGATGTCTTCGATCTCGATTGGCCGCGCCTCGCGAGCTCCCGCGCCTTCGAGGTCTGCCGGGTGCATGCGTCCGATCCCGCGCTGATCGGCTGGGTGAGCGATGACGGGCTGGCTTGGGCGGCTTCCCCGGCCGGAGGGCGGCCGACCCTGCTGCAGCTCTGCCTCAGCCTGGAGCCCGCCCATGCCGCCTACCATGCGGCGTGGGAATTCACGCTCGCCCTGCACGGCGGCCGGCTGGAGGCGGTGGCGCGCGCTTGGGGCGTGGCCCTGGCCAACAAGGAGGTCGTGCGTGAGATGACTCGCGCGGAGACGGGCCTCGCCACGCGCGGCTACCTGCGCGACCACGCGCGTTGGACGCAGGAATTCGCGCGGCGCTATTTCACGACGACCGCGGCGGCCCTGCGCGAGGCCGACGAAAACCATCTTGTCCTCGGCTGCCGGTTCCGCGGTCCGGTCGGTCCTGACGTGCTGGCGCGGTGCGTGTACCCGGCGGTCGACGTGGCGTTGCCGCATTGGCGCGAATTACCGGCGGCGGGTGCGGCCGCCCAACCCGTGGTCGCGGGTGAGTTCTCTTGGGTGGAGCCTGACTTCGCCGGATCGGCGACCACCATCTGGGCCGCGCGGCTCACTTCCGTGGAGCGCATGCTTCGCCGCGGGCGCTCGCAGTTGGCGCGGCTGGCGCGGCATCCCGCGGTCGTCGGCTACGCGTGGCCCGCTTGGGAGGACGAGCCCGGTGAACAACCGCCGTTCGCCCGGGGGCTGGTGCACGTCAACGGCGCCGAGGCCCGCGAGCACACTGAGCTACTGACCGCCTTCAACTTGCGCGCCGAGTCCCTGCGGCGCCTCTGATTCCCTTATTCCATGTCCAATCGCCCCTCCGCCCTCGCTCTGCTTGCGCTGACCGGTCTCTTTTTCGCCGGCTGCGCCAACGTCGACCTCGACCGTCAGGTCGAGATAAACCGGACCATCTCCGGCACGGTGAACATCGGCCAATCGTTCCCGGCGGGCTCGGAGGTGATGGTGAGGGCGGTGGAAATGCCCGGGGCGCCCGCGCTCGCGGCGCCGGGAGCTCCGGTCGAGCGTGTGCCGGGCGTCTCCACCGAGACCATCCTCGGCGACTTCGTCCTCACGCTCAACGCGCCCGCCGGCGACGGGCTCCCGTTCCGAATCTCGATTCCCGCCGACGAGGCAAGGTTGCGGCGGGGTATCCTGCTGGAGGGACGTGTGCTCTTCGGAGGATCGCTCCGGTTTCGCACGGTCAATGCGCATGTCGTGACCGGGGCATCCCTGGCCTACCCGCAGCGCGTCGTGCTTCAGTCGGCGGGACGTTGAGCCGGCACCGGAACCCGAGCCCGCCCGGTCCGGGGTTCGTTTTCTCAGCCGGCGCGGGCGGTCTCGTCCATGATCCGCACCATGGTTTCCTCGACCTCGCGCGCGGTTTCGGCCGCTCCCGGAGCGTCGAACATCGTCAGGAGCGCGGTGGGCCGGATGGTGGCGAGGATGGTCTGCCCACCCTCGGCGTAGACGGCGATCCGGCAGGGCAGGGCGGTGGAGATGGCGATGTTCTGCCCGAGCACCTTCTGCGCGTGGCCCGGGTTGCAGACCTCGAACACGCGGCACTCGCGCCCGAAAGCCACGCCCTTGCTTTCCATCTTCTCGCGCAGGTTGTGCACGCCGAGCACCCCGAAGCGGTGCGCGGTCGAGATCTCCGGCAAACGCTGGCAGACGGTCTCAAGCGGAACGGACGTGGCGCGGGTGATGACGAAGTCGGCGGGCATGGTTTTGGAGGGTATCT
>CAXRGI010000078.1:0-15729 GCA_964229935.1 Opitutales bacterium | reverse complement strand
AGGCCAGAGAGGGAAGCGCTCTTCGGTGCAGCTGAAACTTGCTCCGCGACCTGGCGCCACACGGTCTCCGCGCGTTCGCCGGCCATCGCCCGACAGCGGCTCACCTCGGCCTCCCGGGCGGCACGATTCTCCTCCGCGATGCGCGCGAGGTCGTCGAGGTTGTAGAGAAAGACGTTTTCCAGGCCGGCGACCTCGGGATCGACATCGCGAGGCAGGGCCTGGTCGACGAACAGGAGGGGACGGGCGGGACGGCGCTGCATCGCGGCACGGGCCGCGGGCAGACTTACGACCAGCTCCGGCGCAGCGGTCGCGCAGACCACGATATCAAAGTCGGCCAGTCTCTGCTCGCGTTGCTCGAACGGCAGCGCGCTGGCGCCGAGAGCCGTGGCCAGTTCCATGGCCCGTTCGAGCCTTCGGCTGGCGACGGTCAGGGCGGTGGCACCGCGACTCTGGAAGGCCTTGGCGGTTTTTTCCCCGATTTCGCCGGCGCCCAGGAGCAGGATGCGCGCGTCGCCGAGGCCGCCGAAGATGGATTGGGCGAGCTCGACGGCGACGTTGGCCACGCTCACCTGGCCCTCGGTGATGGCGGAGTGGCTGCGGACGTGCTTCGCGGCCTGGAACGCCTTTTGGAAGACGCGATTGAGGACCGGGCCGGTGCTGCCGCGGGACTGCGCCTCGGCGTAGGCTTCCTTCACCTGGCCGAAGATTTCCGTCTCGCCCAGCATTTGGGAGTCCAGCCCGGCGGCGACCTCGATGAGGTGGCGGACCGCCGCAGGTCCGTTCAGGTCGAGCCGGATCCGCCGGAAGGCTTCCGGATCGAAGCTCTGCCGCGAGCAGAAGGCACCCTCGATGCGTCCAACCACTCCGGGGTCGGAGGCGACACCGTAGAACTCGATGCGGTTGCACGTGCTGAGCAGCGCGAACTCCCGGAGGCCGGGCAGAGTGGCAAGCTCCGCCCGCAGAGCCACGGCGCCCTCCGCGGAGAGCGAGAGCTTCTCGCGCACTTCGAGTGGCGCGCGATGGTGGGTGGTGCCGATGACGAAGAGCATGGCTCGCCTCAGCGTTGCTTCTCCACGCCATGCGGGCTCGACGCATCCGGTGCGGGCGGGCGGCTGCTCTCCACCGCAAGCAGCGAGAGCATGGCGGCGACGAACAAACCCAAGCAGGTCCACGCAAAACGTTGCGCCAGCAGCGCGCCGCGGAGCCGGAGGGTGAACGCAACCGCGGCCGCGCTCCAGACCGCGCAGGTGACAAGGATCTTGGCGTTCAGGGCGAATCCGGGGAGTCGCATCCAATGCACGGAGCCCACCGCGAGCGCGATCGCGAGGATGACGGTACCCGCCCCCAGCAGACGCAGTCCGATCTGGTCCAGATCCCGGATTGAGGGGAGGAAGGAAAACCAGCCGCCCAGCCGCTTGGATCGGAGTGAATGATTCCGCAGCAGGTACATCACCGAGGTCAGGGCGAGCAGCGCGAACACCCCGTAACTGAAGACGGCGAGCGCCGCATGAAACTCGATCCACGGATTATGGCCGAAAATCCGGATCCTTTGAACGCTGTCCCAGCCTGGGATCGCCAGCGAAACCACGGTCAGTGTCGCAGCCAGGCAGGCGGAAAAGTAACCCAGCAGGCTAAGACGGAACGTGGCGCCGACCACCAGGTAGAGCGTGACCGCCGACCAGGCGGTGAACTGGTAGATCTCCAGCGGGTTACCCAGCGGGCAACCGCCGACCGCGCGTCCCCGGAGGGAAAGTCCCGCCAGCTGGGCTGCATAGCCCAGCAGGATCAGGAGATAGGTGGCCCCGCCGGCCGGTTTCCCCTGGCGGACGAGCGAAACCGTGCCCTGCAGGAAGCCAGCCAGATAGAATCCGGCGGCCACCCAGAGCCAGTTGCGGTCAGTCAGGGCCGTGAGCATCGCCGGCAGGGTAGGAGGGCTGCCCTCGCGGGCAAGTCCCGCCCACGCCGAAATCTTCCGACCGAACGATGGCTTGCGGACGCATCGGGGTTTTCCCTAGCTGCTCGGCAGCAACCACCCTGACCCATGACCCTTCGACGACTTATCACCCTCGCCCTTGCGTTCGCGCTGGGCTCCATCGCCGCGGCGCAGAACCGTTCTTTTCCCAACATTTACGTGTTCGGGGACAGTCTGAGCGACACCGGCAACCTCTTCGCCGCAACCAGTGCGCTGGGCGCCGGCAATCCGCCCGCGCCGTACTTCCAGGGTCGCTTCGCCAACGGCCCCGTCTGGGTCGAGCGATTGGGTAACACGCTCGCCTTGGCCGTCACCGCGCCCCCCACGGTGCGCAGCAGCATGAATTTCGCCTTCGGTGGCGCCACGGCGGCCGGTACCGCTTCGCTGCCGCCATCCCTCGGCGTGCAGATCGGGCTCTTCCGCCAACGGGGCATCACCCCGGGCGTAGGTGATCTCTTCACGGTTCTGGCCGGCGCCAACGACCTCATCCCGGTCCTTTCCGCCCCGACGACTCCCGTCAACCCGGCTTCGCTGGACGCGGCCGGCGCCGCCACCGCTCAGTCGGTCATCGCCAATGTGCAGACGCTCGTCGGTCTGGGTGCGAAAAATATCGTCGTGTCCGGCCTGCCGAATCTGGGCGCCACGCCGCGTTCCCTCTCGGCCGGCGGACCGGGTGGTGCCGGTGCCTCGTTCGGTCTGCGCGCCACCAATGCGTTCAACAATGAACTGCGCTCACGCCTCGGATTGCTGGCCCAGTCGGCCGCCGACCTGAACATCACTTACGTTGATGTGCAGTCCATCTTGGATCGGATGATCCAGGATCACCGCAGCCTCGGCTTCAGCAACGCGACGTCATTCTATCTGGCGCCCGCCGCGCAGGGCGGTCAGCAGGGGACGCCTGATTCCTACATCTTCTGGGACGATATCCACCCGACGGCCAAAACGCATTCAATCCTGGCTGGCATCGTCACTGAGATGCTCAACCCCGAGACCTCGCTGGGGTTCTCCGGAACCCTCGGCAGCGGTGCGCTCGCGCTGCAGGGAATCGCCGCCTCGGCGTTCGACGGACGCGCCGCTCAGGTCGCCGGCTCGCCGCGCGCCAAGGGGCGGCTCGATGCTTACGCCAGCGTCAACTACGGCAACGGCGGCCGCGCGCAGCTCGCCCGCCGCCCCGCGTTCAACTATGACGCCCAAGTGGTGACCGCCGGCGTCGACGGCCGGGTGGATGGCGGGCTCACGCTGGGCGGCGCCCTCAACGCCGGGCGACTCTCCGCCCAGATCGCCAATGGCGGCGGGCAGTTCGCCGTGGAAAACACCGTCGCCCGCGTTTACGCGGTCTGGACCGCCGGCAGCCTTTCGCTGCAGGCGGACGGTGAGTACGGCGCGCTTGATCTGAAGGGCATCCGACGCACGACTGCCTTCGGCGGCTTCGCTACCAACGGCAAGACCGCGGGCATCCAGAGCGGCAGCGGACTGAAGGCCGGTTGGACCGTCGCGACGGGCGGCGGCGTGATCCGGCCGTGGATCGGCTTCAATATGCGTCAGGTCGTCATCGAGGCCTACACCGAGAAGGACGTCCCCGCGCTCGGCATGGCGTTGGAGCAGCAGGAGGCCCGCAGCAAGAGCGGCGCCATCGGCATCGACGTGGCGCAGTCGTGGAAGGTCGACGGTCGCAATGTGCGTCTCGATCTTCGCGGGGTGTGGCGCGACGAGATGGGTACGGAGAATCGCGCCATTTCCGGCCGCCTCGCTGACAACTTCACCCGCCGCAGCTCCGTCCTGATGCTGGATGGCGACGGCGGTGGACTCGAGGTCGGCGGCTCGCTCGGCGTCGGCTTGGGTAAGAACTGGAGCGCCTCCGTGGGTTACGCGGCTGACTTCCGGCAGGACGACAAGAACGCCAACCGCTTCACTTTCGCGGTTCAGACCGGCTTCTGAGGCTGGCTCAAGAGGCCGGCGGCGCGCCTCGGCGTGTCGCCGGCTTTTTTATGCCCGGATGGGAAGGGCTGGTCGGGAGCGTTCCCGGGTGCGGCTACGGGCGGGATGGGCGCACGAGGATTTCCTCCACCGTGGCGCGCGCGGGTAGGGAAACCGCGAACCAGACACACTCCGCAACATCCGACGCCTGCAGCATGCGGGAGCGTGCCTCCGGGGACGGCTGTATCGGGCGTTTCGCGAGGATCGGGGTGTCGATGTCGCCGGGGAAGACGCAGCACGCGCGGATGCCGTGCGGTCGCTCCTCGGCGTTGATGGTCTGCGTGAGACCGGTGAGGCCGAACTTTGACAGCACGTAGGCGGCGCCCGCCTTGGGAGACGCCTGGCGACCGGCCTCCGAGCCGATGTTCACGATCGTGCCCGCACCCGCGCTGCGCATCGCGGGCAGCACCGCCTGCACGAGCGTGAGGACGCCGTTCAGGTTGGCATCCATCACGGCGACGTAGTCCGAGGACGACAGCTCGGCCAGTGAGCGACGCGGGATGTTGTGTCCGGCGGCGTTCACGAGCGCATCGATCCGGTGGAAACGTCGCACCACGGCGTCCGCGGCGCGTCGGATACCTTTCGAATCGCCCAAGTCGCAGACCAAGGGGAACAGACGGCGCCGGGTGGCCGCGGGTGCGAGCCGCATGGTTTCACGGAGGGGCTCCTCCCGACGTCCGAGCAGCGCGACGCGCCAGCCCTCGGCAACGAAGCGAAGGGCGGTGGCGCGACCGACGCCGGAGCCGGCGCCGGTTACCAACGCGACGGGGGGCAGGGCGGGGCGGGAAGGCATGATGGCCGAGGCAGCCAGCGCGGGCTGGCGCGGGCGAGCGCGAAAAAGTCCCGGGCTTGCCTAGCCGGGCGCGCGACCTAGCGTCCCCCCACTCTATGATCCGCACCCCGATCCTACGTCTGGCGACGCTTGGCGCGCTCGCCTTGTGCAGTTGGTTTTCCGGCCCCGCCGTGGCGGCGCCGGCCCAGAACGGACCGATTCTCGGTCTTCAAACCTGGACGTGCCGCAACATGGATTTCGACCAGGTGGTGGCGTTTGCCGTTAAGCACGGCATCACCCATCTGCAGTTGATCGGGAAGCATATGGACCCCAAGGCTCCGCGTGAGGAGACGCTGCGGAAGAAGGCCATCCTCGATGCGAAAGGGCTGCGCGCGTACACCTTCGGCGTCAACGGCACCTCGATGAACAAGGAGGAGAACCGGAAGCTGTTCGAGTTCGCGAAGCTGATCGGGATCAACCTCATCATCGTGGAGCCGAGGAACCAGGCCGAGTGGGACAACCTCGAGCAGCTCGTGAAGGAGTATGACATCCGGCTGGGTATCCATAACCATGGCACCGGGACCGTTTATGGCGACCCGGAGACCGTGAAGAAGATCCTCGCCACGCGTGACCGCCGCATCGGCGTCTGCCTCGACGTCGGTTGGGTCACCGCGGCCGGTTTCGACGCCGCCAAGGTCTTCCGCGAGTATGGCGACCGGGTGTTCGACATGCACCTCAAGGACAAAACCGTGCAGACGGCGGCCGACGGCAAAAAGACCCCGGTTGACACCGAGATCGGCAAGGGCTCGGCCAATTACGCGGGACTGTTCGCCGAGATCAAAAAGTCCAAGTGGTCGGGGGTGATGGCGATCGAGACCGACAGCAAGGCCTTCGCCGAGGATCCGAACCGTCTGGTGTCCGAAGCCAAACAGTTCTTTGCCGCCAGCACGGCGCGCAAGTAACCGTCCGCATCCGACTTCGTCTCCTTGGCAGCCACGCCGGCCGGTTCTGGCGTGGCTGCCGTTTTCAACACCCCTCGAACCCGATGAAAAAACTGCTCCGCCTGCCTTTGCTTCTGACGCTCGTTCCGCTGCTGGCTCCGGCGGCCGCGACGCGCGCCCCCAACATCGTCTTCATCTTCTCCGACGACCACGCGTACCAGGCGATCAGCGCCTACGGGGACGGGCGGAAATTGCTGGAGACGCCCAACCTGGATCGTATCGCCAAGACGGGGGTGCGTTTCGACCGCTGCCTCGTGCCGAACTCGATCTGCGGTCCCTCGCGCGCCGTGGTGCTCACGGGAAAGTACAACCACCTGAACGGGTTCGTGAACAACTCGAACTCCCGCTTCGACGGCTCCCAGGTCACATTCCCCAAGCTGCTCCAGAAGGCCGGTTACCAGACGGCCATCGTCGGCAAGTGGCATCTGATCTCGGATCCCACGGGTTTCGATTTCTGGCAGGTCCTGCCCGGCCAGGGTCTGTACTACAACCCGCCGATGATCCGCATGGGCGAGCAGGTGAAAACCTCGGGCTACGTCACCGACATCGTCACCGACCTGTCGCTCGATTGGCTCAAGAATCGCGACAAATCGAAGCCCTTCCTGCTCATGTGCCAGCACAAGGCCCCGCATCGCGAGTGGGCGCCCGCGCTGCGCCATCTGGGGGCGGACAAAGACCGCGTTTACCCCGAGCCGGAGACGCTGTTCGATGACTACGCCAACCGCGGCATCGCGGTCCGTGACCAGGACATGACCATCGAGAAGACGTTCACGCTCCTGGATGCGAAGTTGAACGCGCCGGCGAACATGACGCCGGAACAGCGCAAGGTGTGGGACGCCTACTACGAGCCGCGTAACGCGAAGTTCCGCGCGGCGAATCTTAGCGGCAAGGACCTCGTCCGCTGGCGCTACCAGCGCTACATGCACGATTACACCGCGACGGTGCGGGCGGTGGACGAGAGCGTGGGCCGCGTGCTGGATTACCTCGAGAAAGAGGGCCTGGCTGACAACACGATCGTGGTGTATTCCAGTGACCAGGGTTTCTTCCTCGGCGAACACGGCTGGTTCGACAAGCGATGGATCTTCGAGGAGTCGGCCCGCACGCCTTTGCTGGTGCGCTGGCCGGGCGTGAGTCGGCCGGGCCTGGTTAGCCAGGACATCGTGTCCAACCTGGACTTCGCGCAGACGTTCCTCGATTCCGCGGGCGTGCCGGCTCCTTCCGACATGCAGGGCCGCAGCCTTCGTCCCGTCCTCGCCGGCCAGCGGCCGGCGGATTGGCGCACGTCGTTCTACTACCAGTATTTCGAATGGCCGCGGCCGCATCACGTCCGCCCGCACTACGGGGTCATCACCGACCGCTATAAGCTCGTGCACTTCTTCGGTACCTCCGACGATTACTGGGAGCTCTACGACCGGGAGAAGGACCCGAGGGAGCTGCGCAACGTTCTCGCGGACCCCGGCTACGCCAAGACAAAGGTCGAGCTCGAGAAAGAGCTCGCTCGCCTGCGGCGCGAATTGAAGGTGCCGGAACGGATCCCGCCCGAATGGCTCGGCAACACCGGCGGCGGGGAAGGCAAGGCGAAGAAGAAGTCCGCCAAGGCGCCTTGATCGGGCGCGCCTCCTTCCCGCTCACTCCAGCACGGTGAGCGGGCGGCGGATGACGGCGTTAACAAGCCGGCCGGCGAGCAGGTGCGTTTCCCACAGCGGGAGCACGGCGTCGCGCCGGCGATAACGCGCTTCGTCGGCACCGCGCGCGATGCGCTCGATCGAGCCGGGAATCTCCGGCGTCCCCGAGGTCTGGTCGGAGAAGACCGAGGAGCGCTGGACGATAGCGAGACAGATCCCATCGGCGGGCCGGTCGTCCCTCAAGGCGGCGAGGTAGGCCTCGAAACTGCGGATTTCCGCGGCCGCAATCAGTCGCGGCCGGCCGGTCAGCTCGTCGAGCGTGCGGCCGGGGGCGAGGATGACCTCCAGCTGACGTCCCGACCAGGCAGGATCCAGGGGAAGATCGATCACCTCCCGCTCGGTCGTTCCCTGCCAGTTACGCCATGAAACCGTGGCCTGAACACGCTCGCCGGGCGCAGCCTGGGTGCGCGAAAGCCGGAACTGCTCGATCACAACGGTCGGGTTGTCGGCCAGCGGCTCGACGGTGAAGGCAACCCTATCGGGGAAGGAGCGCTCGTAGGGGTTCTGCAGGTTGGCGGCCAGCCCGCCGATGAACTCCACCAGACCCTGCGTGAAACCTTGCGGCCCGGCGTGCACGGTCGAGTAGCTAAGCTGTTCCCGTTCGGAGAACCTGATGTCGCTGCGCACCCGGAAGCCTTGGCTGAAGCCGTGGTCGTTTGAGCCGAGGATCGCTTGGGTGAGCCCGGCGGCGGTGATGGTGGGGGTGAGCTGCGGATGGCGGAGCACGGAGAAGCGCAGGTCGCGGGCGGTGCCGCGCGCGGGCTTGATCGTCACCGTCACCTCGATCATCCGCGGGCCCGGGCCCATTGTGCCGGAGATCGCGGAGAGACGATCCTGGGAGATCGTGCCGATGACGGCGCCCGTGTTGGAGATCTTCATGGACTGCATCTGTGACGGAAGAATGGTCAGGATCTCCGCCGCGCACATGGGCAGCTCGACCTCACCCAGTCCGAGCAGGGGGTGCCCGAAGGCGGTGATGCGCTCGCCCTGCACGCTTGAGACGGTGCCGGTTCCCGCCAAGGTGATGTCGCCCGTCGTGAGCGCCGCCGCCACCGCTCCGCCGGGGACAAGGCGCGGAGCGGCTGCGGATGTGCCGCCACCTGAAGTCGGCTGTGAACTTCCGCCCAGGGCCGTCACGGCGAGACCCAGTGTGCGGAAATGGGGAGCGAAAAGATCGGCGACCGCTGGGCTCAGCCCGCCAAGGGAAAAGACGGGCTGCAACGGTTCGTACGCCTGGTCCTGCGGAGCACCTCGCGTGGAGCCGGTCGCCGACGCCAGACCAGTTTTCAGGCGTGCCTTAACTTCGTCGAGATCGGCCACCGGGGTGAAACCGGCGTGGCGCACCGTCTCGAACCGTTGGATCTGGTAGCTTAGAGCGCCGGCCATACGGCCGTCGATGTACAGCGGGCTGCCGCTCATGCCGGCGACCGCTCCCATGCTTTGCACGCGCGGGTCGGTCAGCTCGCACACGATAAGCGACTTCCCCGGACCGAGGGCGTTCTGGAGCACGCCCGTGACGACGACATCGAAGGGTTCTGGCTCCGTGCCTCGGAAAACGGTCCAGACTTGCCCCTTGGAGCCGGGTTTCAGCTCCTCAAGCGGAAGAGGAGGGGCGTCGGCCGGCGTGGCGGCCTCGGCGATGAAGGTCGCGGCCAGAAAAAGCAGGAAGCGCAGCTTTCGCATGATTCACAGGGCGGCGATCGCCGCGGATAGCGCCGCGCAGGCCTGGTCGATGTCCGCGCCCTCGTGGGCGGTGCTGAGGAACCCGGCCTCGTAGGCGCTAGGCGCCAGGTAAACGCCCCGCTGCAGGCTACCGTGAAAGAAGCGGCCGAACAGTTTCGCGTCACTCCGCAGGGCCGTGGCGTAGTCGCGCACGGGAGTATCGGTGAAGAAGATGCTGAACATCGAGCCGCACTGCGGGAATTGCACCGGGATGCCCTTGGTGCGGCAGGCCCCCATCACCGCTTCTCGCATCCGAGATCCCAGGGCCTGGAGTCGTTCGTAGGGATTGGTCTCCTCCAGCAGGCGCAGGCCCGCGATGCCCGCCGCCATCGCCAGGGGGTTTCCGCTGAGTGTGCCCGCCTGATAAACCGGACCGAGGGGCGCGAGATGGTCCATGATTTCCGCGCGGCCGCCGAAAGCCCCGACGGGCAGGCCGCCGCCGATGATTTTCCCGAGACAGGTGAGGTCGGGTGTGACGCCTTCGCGCTCCTGCACGCCGCCGCGCGCGATGCGAAACCCGGTCATGACCTCGTCGAAGATCAGCACCGCCCCCTCGCGACGGGTGATTTCCCGGAGAAAAGCGAGGTAGCCCGGGTTCGGCATGATGAAGCCCACGTTGCCGCAATAGGGCTCGATGATCACGCCGGCGACCTGCGCCGGATGGGCCGCGAACGCGGCCTCCAGGGCGGCGCGATCATTGTAGGGCAGCACGAGCGTCTCGCGCGCGAAAGAGGCCGGCACGCCGGCGCTGTCGGGATTGCCGTGGGTCAGCGCGCCGGAGCCGGCCTTGATCAGCAGTGAGTCCGAGTGCCCGTGGTAGCAGCCGGAAAACTTGATGATCTTGTCGCGTCCCGTGAATCCGCGGGCGAGCCGGATGGCCGACATGGTGGCTTCGGTCCCGCTGCTGCACATCCGGACCTTGCGGATGGATGGCACGAAGCGGGTGATCAGCTCCGCCATCTCCACCTCGAGCGGATTGGGTGTCCCGAAGGAGGTGCCGTGCTCGAGGGCCGCGGCGATCGCGGCGCGGATGCGCGGGTGGTTGTGGCCGTGGATCGCCGGGCCCCAGGTGCAGACGAAGTCGATCAACTCGCGGTCATCCGCCGTGACAAGCCGGGCCCCGCGGGCGGCCTTCACGAAGAAGGGCGCGCCGCCGACGGAGCGGAAGGCGCGCACGGGCGAGTTCACGCCGCCCGGGATAAGTTCCCGGGCGCGGGCGAAGAGTTGCTCGGAGGCGGTCTGGGACATGAAGGAAAAGGTCGAGCCTAGCTCACGTAGCGCTGGACGATCGGAATCCGGCGGCCGACGCCGAAGGCGAGCGGCGTGATCTTGAGGCCCGGCGCGGCCTGTTTCCGCTTGTACTCGTTGAGATCCACCTTGCGCACGACGTCATTAACCACTTCCGCGGCAAACCCCCGCGCAATGAGGTCGCGGCGCGACAGGCCCTCCTCCACGTAACCCTTCAGGATGGCGTCGAGCACGTCGTAGGGAGGCAGGCTATCCTGGTCCGTCTGCCCGGGACGCAGTTCGGCGCTGGGAGGCTTCTCAATCGATGAGACGGGTATGATCTCGCGATCGCGATTGATCCAGCGGGCGAGGGCGTAGACCTGCATCTTGAAGACATCGCTGATGACCGCCAGGCCGCCGCACATGTCGCCGTAAAGCGTGCAGTAGCCCACCGCCATCTCGCTCTTGTTGCCGGTCGTAAGCAGCAGGGCGCCGAACTTGTTCGACAGCGCCATCATGAGCACGCCGCGGACGCGTGCCTGAATGTTCTCCTCGGTGACATCCCTGGAGCGGCCGGCGAACACGGGGCCCAGGGCCGACTCGCACGCGGCGACCGCCTCGGCGATCTCGATCGTCTCGAACCGAAGCCCGAGGTTGGCCGCGAGCACACGCGCGTCGTCCCGGGAATGGGGTGAGGAGATCGAGGAGGGAAGCGAGACTCCGATCACGTTCTCCGGTCCGAAGGCCTCGGCGGCGATCACGCCGACGACGGCGGAATCGATTCCCCCGGAAAGCGCCACGAGGGCGCGCTTGAAACCGCTTTTGCCGGCGTAGTCGCGCAGGCCGAGCACCAGCGCGTCATGCATGTCTTTGAGCGGGTCCTGGGAGAACGTGGGATGTAATCTCGCGGGGGCCGGAGCGGCGCCGGCGACCGGGAGGTCTGCGACCCGCAGCTCCTCGGAGAAGGCGGCCAGACCGTCGGTGATGACGCCGGCGGCATCGCAGACCACGCTGCGTCCGTCGAAGATCAGCTCGTCGTTGCCACCGACCGCGTTGACGTAGGCCACGGGGCAGCCGAGCGCGCGGGCCGCTCCGGTCACGACGAGGGAATTGCGCACGTCGGTCTTCGTCTCGTGCCAGGGGCTCGCGGAGAGATTCACGACGAAGTCGCAGCGCTGGCTCGCGAGTTGCTCCAGCGGGGTGCGGCCGGCGTAGAGACGGCGGGTGGAAAGGCTCGGGCTGGTCCAGATATCCTCGCAGATGGTCACCCCGATCCTGTGGCCGCCATGGCTGACCACGGTTGGAGCGTTGGCGGGCTCGAAATACCGGTCCTCGTCGAAGACGTCGTAGGTCGGCAGCAGACGCTTCCGGGCAATCGTGGCCACGGAGCCCCGGTGGCAAAATGCGGCGGCGTTGAAGAAAGGACGCCCGTGACCGGCGGGGTTGGCTTCGACGGTGCCGATCAACGCCGGTATCTCGCCGATGCCGGCGGCGATGGCGGCGAGGCTTTCCGCGGTATCCTCCACGAAGCGCTTCTTGAAGAGCAGGTCGCGCGGTGGGTAGCCGCAGACCGCGAGCTCGGGAAAGACCACGAGGTCCGCGCCGCGCGCAACCAGCGCGCGGTACGCTTCCAGGATCCGCGTGCGGTTCCCGGCGAGGTCTCCGACCGTCGTGTTCAACTGGGCGAGGCCGAGTCGCATGAAGGACGGGACCGTACGGGCTTTGAGGGACCTGACAACTCGCAACCCGGTCCGCTCGGCGAAAGAAGCGAATCGATTGGACGCGGCGTTGAACCGTCGTTCTGTTCCCGTCCATGTCCCCCACGTTCTACCACATCCTGCACATTGTCTCCTTGCTGATCCTCACGGGCTACACGTTCTACGCCTTCGCCGCGCCGGCGGAATCGCGCAAGAAGGTCATGATCATCACTGGCGTCGCCAGCCTGCTCGTGCTCGTGGGCGGGTTCGGCCTGCAGGCCAAGCTCGCGATCGGCTGGCCCGGCTGGATCTTCGTCAAGCTCGTCTGCTGGCTGGGTTTGTCCGCGCTGGCCGGCCTCGGTTATCGGAAGCGTGGCGCGGCCGGCACGCTGGCGGTTGTCGCCATCCTCCTTTCGTTCGTCGCCGTGCTGATGGTCTACACGCGGCCTTTCTGAGCCGTCTTTGATCGTGGCCGGCGCGCTGTGCGGACTTTGGGTCGACGCGGCGGGTCGCGTCCTCTGCACGCACGAGACCGCCGGCGGCGGCCGGGAGGAAAGAGTCGCCTCCTGGCGGCCATTCGCATGGCTGCGGGACAAACCTGCGACCACGCCGGAAGGCATCGTTCTCGAGGAACTCAACGGGGAGGGATTCTTCCGCTATCTGGTGCACGGGGAGTCCCTGGAGGTATTTGAGGAATTTTCTTCGGGCCTGCCGAGGGAGGGGGCGCCCGACACGCCGCGTCCCTGGGAGAGTCAGTTCCTTCTGCAGCGCCGGGAGCGGCTTTACACTGATCTTCCCTTCGGCCGGCTGCGGCGTTGCCAGCTGGATATCGAGGTGGCGTCTCCTGGGGGAGGGTTTCCGGACGCGGCCCGCGCGGACGATCGTGTGCTGGCGATCGGGCTAAGGCAGGACGGAGTTAACCATGTCCTGCTATTGTCCGCGGCGGACGATGCGGCGGAGAGGAAGCTGCTGGAGGCTTTCGGCGAGACGCTCCGACGTCTCGATCCCGACGTCATCGAGGGTCACAACCTCTTCAAGTTCGACCTCGACTACCTGCGTCAGCGCAGCCGTCGCCACAAGGTTCCCTGCGCGTGGGGCCGGCACGGCGCAAAGGCGGTGTTCCGGCCGTCGCGCTTCAAGGTGGCCGAACGCTGGCTGGACTTCACCCGTTGCGACGTGCCGGGGCGTGCGGTGATCGACACGTATCTCCTCGTGCAGCAGCACGACGTCAGCGCCCGGGAGATGACGGGCTACGGCCTGAAGGATGCCGCGATCTACTTCGGCATCACCGACGAGACGAGTGAGCGGACGTATCTCGCGGGCGATGAGATCCAGCGGGTCTTCCGAGAGGATCCGGCACGCTTCCGGGCCTACCTGGAGGACGACCTGCGGGAAACGGCGGGGCTGTCGGACCAGTTGCTGCCGACTTATTTCGAACAAGTGCGGACGTTTCCGACCCTTCTGCAGGAGGCCGCGCTGCGCGGCGTGACCGCGAAGATCGACCTGCTGTTTCTGGAGGAGTATTACCACGCGCGGCAGGCCTGTCCCGCGCCGTCCGAGGTGGCTCCTTTCGATGGTGGCTACACGCGGAGTTTCCGCGAGGGAGTGTTCCGCCACGTGCTGCACTTTGACGTGGCGTCGCTCTATCCGAGCCTGTTGCTGCATCTCGCGCGCAACCCGCGCCACGACACCCTGGGGGTTTTCATCCCGCTGCTGCGTCGCCTGCGGGATTATCGCCTGCGCTACAAACAGCTGGCGCGGAGTGCGGCGGATCCGGCGGAGCGCGCCGAGGCGCGCGCCCGGCAGAGCAGCTTCAAAATCCTCATCAACTCGTTCTACG
This sequence comes from Opitutales bacterium, assembly GCA_964229935.1. GTDB lineage: Bacteria > Verrucomicrobiota > Verrucomicrobiia > Opitutales > Opitutaceae > ER46. Next base: position 1,836 of record CAXRGI010000078.1, on the reverse strand, counting down.
GCTACCTGGGCTTCCCGGGCGCGCGCTTCGGCGATGGCGAGTTGGCGGCTGAGGTTACCCGCCGTGGGCGCGAGCTACTGCAGGCGCTGATCGACGCGTTCACCCGCGAAGGGTGCGTGCCTTTGGAGGCCGATACCGACGGCATCTATCTGGCTTCCGCGGAGCACCATCGCGAGCCCGAGGTCCTCCTGCGTCGCGTGGCGACCGTGCTGCCGGAGGGGATCGAGCTGGAGTACGACGGCCGGTATCAGGCGATGTTCTGTTACAAGGCGAAGAACTACGCGCTGTATGACGGCGAGAGGATCACGCTCCGGGGAAGCGCGCTGCGCTCGCGAGGCATCGAGCCTTTCCTGAAGCGGCTGACCGATGAGCTGATCCGCCATCTGCTTGGTGCTTCCCCGGTTTCACCGCTCGAAACGATCGCTGATTACCGCCGGCGTTTGCCGCGACGGGAAGTGCCGGTGTCGGAACTGGCGCGCGGGGAGAGTCTGAGCCAATCCCCGGAATCCTACGAGCGGCTCATGGCTGAGGGAGGCAAGCCGCGCCGTGCGGCGCTTGAGGCCGTGCTGCAGCTGCCGGTGCGACCGCGGATGGGGGAGAGAGTGAGGTACTACCTCACCGCCAAGACCAAGGGGCGAACCGCGGACTGGCAGCGGGCGCGGGCGCTCGCGCTATACGACTCGGAGCGCTTCCCGTATGATCCGGACCACTATTTGGGTAAGATCGACGACTGGCTGGAGCGCTACGGGGTGTTTTTGGGCTCCACCGTGGCGCCGAAGGGTGAGTCAGCTCAAGGAGAGCTCGCGCTCTAACTGGCGGCCGCGCGGCGGCTCACCATTCCATCTTCGCCTTCGGTTCCGGCAGAGGCAATTCGTGCAACTTACCGGCCGCGGAGACGACCTCGTAGGCCGTGCGGAAGTGTAGCTTCGCGAAATCCGTGAGCGCGCGGGCGCCGAGTCGGTTCACGATCGCCGCCGCCTGGGCCTTCACGCCGGAGCCGGCGCCCTTCTGCAAGGGTTCCCCGAGCTTTTCCGACAAGTCGCGCATCTGCCGTACAAACTCCGCGCGGGCCACAACCGAGGCGGCGGCGACGACTGGGTCCTCCTCGGCCTTGGTGCGCATGCGCAGCTCGAAATCCTTGACGCCCTTTCGCGCGAGTTCGCGCTGCACCAAAGGCTGCTCGGAGAATTGGTCGAGGAGTCCCCAGGGCACGCGCTTCAGCCCGAGCGCCTGCTCGAGCGCGGTGGCGTGCTGCCATGCGAGCAGCCGGTTCAGGTTGGCGCCTGGGCGTCCCATCAACTCGTTGTACTTCGGCATGCCGCAGAAGCAGGTCCGGACGACCGCGCCGTGGGTCTCGCGAATGATCTGGTCCAGCTTGAAGATCTGCTGCTCGGAAATTTTCTTCGAGTCCTTCACCCCGGCCTTGATCCACGCCTCGATCATGCCGCGGTCCGCGATCACCGTGGCCGCAATCACCGGGCCGAAGAAGTCGCCCTTGCCGCTCTCGTCCAGGCCCGCGTGCGCCTCGAACCAATCAGGGTGCAGCACCTCGTCGTAGCCGAGTTTCGCGGCGCCGGTGACCTCAGGTTCGAGCACGTCGCGGACGAAATCCTCCGTGCCTTTCCCGGCGATCACGACCTTGCCGCTCGTGTACGCGGACACGTTGACCTTCAGGTGGTCGGCCTTGAACGCGAACCGTGTGTACGCCACCTCGAATGGCGTCCAACCGCGCGCCTCGCAGATCGCACGCAGCTTGGCCATCTGCGCGTCGTCCAGTTTGACCGTGTACTAGGCAATCTTCTTCGGCGCTTCCGGTTCGTCGTAGGGCTTTTTCTG
>CAXRGI010000077.1:0-12396 GCA_964229935.1 Opitutales bacterium | reverse complement strand
GTGTGACCCGGCGCGGCGGAGCCGCGCCGGAAGGGAAGAGGGACCCTCCTTCGCCAAGCGTACGGAGGGCAGGAAGCGAGAGTAAGCGAGGAGGAATAGGCGGAAGGAGTTTCCGGTGATCCGCGGGTGGCACCCTCGGCTACATCAAACGGGTTTCATGACGAAGGTCGGACAACCGCAGCGTCGTTCAGGACGGCTTCCCAATAGCTCCGCGAGGGGGCAACCACGGATGGACGGATTCACACGGATCCAGTCCCTTGGTCCTTTGGTCTGTTGTGCCCTTGGTCCGATAACAGCCCTTGGATCCTCACGAGCGGGTGAATCACAAATGGACACCAAGGGTCACGAATGGCGGCGGCTTGGGTGTAGCCGCGGCCGCCCGCCGCGGATCGTGCTAAAACCGGGACGGCCGAAGGCGGATTCGATTGCCTTGCCGACCCACGACGAGACTTGGGACTCGTCATTTGAGCCAGCTGCGCAATCCGAGGTTTCCTCGGCTCGGTTTTTTAACCGCGGATTTCGCGGATGGCGCGGATGAACGAGACGATGGCGCCCGAGGAAAACCTTCCGGGGAAGCGCGAGCCCGAGGTGCTTGGGTACGGAGCTCCGTACGCCGCTTCCTCGAAGGCGGTTGGGGCGGCCGCCGCGCCCCGGCGGGGTGTCATTTCGCCGCCACGGGCGCCGGCTCGAACCATTCGCCGCGCAACCAGTCGACAAGCAGGCCGAGTTCAGCCGGGGGGAGCACCTTGTCCTCGCTGAAGAGGGGCATGCGGTCGTTGCGGTCGCCGTAGAACCGCGGGTGCGCCGGGTTGCCGATGAAGTCGAGCAGCCACTGGCGCGAGCCGTAGCCGGTGAGGTCGGGGCCGACGGTCTCGCCCTTGCCGTGGAAGACATGGCAATCGGCGCAGTTCATGCGGGTGCCGACCAGCGCCTCCTTGCCTTCGGCGATCAGCGCGGTGTCGCGAAGGTCGCGATCCCGTTGCGATTTCAGCCCCGCCTCCGCGGAGAGCGCGACGATGGTCTTTTCGAGCAGCTTGCGGTCCTCGGGCGGGAAGCCCGCGACGTCCTCCCGCACGTATTTGACCATCTTTCCGGCCTTGAACTTGGTCGCGCCGAAGTAATGCGGCGTGGCAACACGTTCGGGATCGAGCAGCCCGGTGAGCCACTCGCGGCTGGCGAAGCCCTTCAGGTCCGCCGCTGACGCCGGGTCCTTGGGCTGGCCGCCGAGGCCGTCATGACCGTCGAAGCGGTGGCAGCTGGCGCAATGTTTCGCGAACAGCTTCGGGCCCTGGGTGAGCGGATCGTTGCGCAGGAGGCCGACCGCGCCGGTGGGCGGAATGCCGGCGGGCGAGCGCGCAAGCTCGATCACGCGCCGGGCCTCGCGCTCCGCGGTTTTCACGGCGATCGCGTGGTCGGGATTCGCGCGGTCCTCGGCGATGGCGAGCCAGGTGAGCCAGCCGGCGCCGACGAGCATCACCCACAGGAAACCGACGTTGAAGCGGTGGCCGAGCCTCCAGTTTCCGAGGAAAGGCATGGCCGCTAGCAGGCCCATCAGCAGACCGGGAATGATGATCGCACCCCAGACCTCGGTGCCGCCGGGAAAATACTTCAGGAACTCGAACAGGAACAGAAAGTACCACTCCGGACGCGCGGCCGGGAAGGGCTCGGAGGGGTCGGCGGGGGCCCCGAGTTCGGCGCCGCGTGTGCGCACCACGAGAAACACCACGACGGCAAGCACGGCGAGGCACGCGACGGCGTCGCGCAGCACCTGGTCGGGCCAGAACGCGGCGTCGGGCCGGCGGCGCGGTTCCTTCGGCGTGAGGCCGTGCCGCCGGAAGAAGTAGATATGGCCGACGATGAAGAGGATGATCGCGCCGGGGATCACCCCGGCGTGCAGCGCAAAGAAGCGCGTGAGCGTGTGGTGGCCGTAGTCGGCGCCCCCGACGACGAGTTGTTGCAGCTCCGGGCCGATGAACGGCGTGATGGCGACGATATTGGTGGCGACCCTTGTGGCCCAGTAGCCCTTCTGGTCCCAGGGAAGCAGGTAGCCGGTCAGTGACAGCCCGAGGGTGAGGCACATCAGGATGATGCCTGACCAGAAGTTGAATTCCCGCGGGGCCTTGTAGGCGCCGTCGATCACCACCTGCATGAGGTGGACGGCGAGGAGTATCGTCATCGCCTGCGCGGTGTAATGATGGAGGCCGCGGAGGAACCAGCCGCCCCACATCTCGTGCTGGATGTAGTAGACGCTCTCCCACGCCGTCTGCGAACTCGGGCTGTAGGCGAACCAGAGCGCGATGCCCGTGATGACCTGGATCGTGAAGCAGAAGACCAGCGTGCTCCCCCACACGTAGCGCCAGCGCGCCCCGCCGGGCACGTTCTCGAAGAGGACCTCGTGGGCCAGCTTCCGGTAACCGGTGCGTTGATCGAGCCAGTCGAGTGGTTTCACGGGGCGGTCGTCAGACGGGGATCTTCTCATGCACGCCGGCGCGGAAGTTCCGGAACTTCACCCATACCTCGGTGCCTTTGCGCACCTCGGTCTCGAGCGTGTCGAGCGGGCGCGGGCTCGGGCTTTTCGGGTCGAGCACCTTCCCGTCGAGGGCGAAACTGCTGTTGTGGCACGGGCAGTGGTAGTTGTTCCGCGCGCTCTTGAAATCGACGAAACAACCCGCGTGCGGGCAGACGACGTTGAGGGCCCGGACCGCGCCGCCCGCGACCCGCTGGAGGTAGACGGCGCCGACGGGCACGTCGGGCGTGCGGTTCCAGGCGTCGACGCGGGTCGCCAGCACGGGAAATTTCCGCGGTTCGCCGTTCTCCGGGACCGCCGCGAGGTTCGTGACGAAGACGGCGCCGCCGTCGGAGGACTTGCGGCGCAGCGGATCGAGGAAGACGAGGAGGCCCGAGGCGGCCGGGATGACGATGGTGATTCCGCCGATGACGGTGGCGGCGGCCTTGGCGAGAAAGTTGCGCCGGTCAGGGGCGGGTGGTGTCGGGTGGTGTTCCATCGGCTGGGTCGGGCCGGCCGCGGCGCGGCACGGGCCGTCGATGAACCGGCGGTTCTGCGAAAAAGTAAATTCGAAATCCGGCCGGCATGCGGCGGTTTGCCCCAACGTCGAACCGGGGAGCCTACGACTGGCCAAAGAGCGGGCCGCGGGTATGTTTCTCCCATGACCACCGTCACCACCTGCTCCAATCCCGCCGAGGCCGAGTTGCTGCACACGCTGCTGACGGACCGCGGCATCCAGGCCTTCGTGCTCGACGACGCTTTCGGCGGGGCGATCCGCCTGCAGGTCGCCGACGAGCAGGCGGAGGAGGCGCGCCGCCTGCTCGAGGAAGTGGCGCAGGCTTCATCCGCGGAAGACGCGGAGGAGCCGGAGCAGTCCGCCTGAGCCGGGACGCCGGACGGCCTCGCTCGCGAAACCGCTCGACGCTTTTCGTCCCCGGCTTCAGCCACATGCCATGAGCGTCCTCAAGGCCCTGCGGCAGCGTGTCGCGCCGGAACTCAATTTCCTCCTGACCGACGACCCGGCGGAGCGCGAAGGCGCGCTCGACTGCGGCTGGCGTCCGCATCTCCACGCGTACCATGCCTTTCTCGTCGCGCGGATGTTCGGCGCGGCCGCGGAGCTCCGCACCGGCGACATCGCCGTGATCTCCGGTGCGCTTCCGCCGATCACCACGCTCGACCGCGAGCCGAAGCACGCCTGGTGCGCGGTCGGGGGCGTCACGCCGGTGGATCTTGCAATGACGCTCGCGCGTTTCCCGCAGGCCCCGCAGCTGCGCTCGCCGGTGACCGGCGAGGGCTCGAACGGCGACTGGCAGGTGCGGCACTCCGAAGATGAGTCGATCCTCGACCAGAACATCGAGGGCGCCAACGAGCTGATCTACATCCCGCGAGGTTCGGCGCTTGATGACGCGACCCGTTTGCTGGATGAGCCGGTCAGTTTCATCCCCGCCGCGGAGGAGCCTGAGGGTTGGGTGGCGCGCCACGGGGCCGGTGTCCACGCCGCCATCGCGCTGCACTGTTTCCGCTGCGCGGGCAGCGGCGGTCGAAGCGTGCGCAGCCAGGCCTCGCGGGAGGAGGCGGTGGCCGCGATCGTGGCTAGGCATCCCGACGCCCGCGCGGAGATCCTCCGCCTGATCGCGGTCTGAACTCGGACCGGCCCCGATACCATGTGCGGACGCTACGTCCTGAAGCGGGCCGACCTAGAAGCCTTGCTGCGGAAACTCGGCGTGCGCGACCCGCGGGAATTCTCGGACCGTTTCAACATCGCCCCGACCACGGTGGTACCGGCCCTGCGGCGCCGCCGCGACGCGGAGGCGCCCGAAGTGTCCGCTTTGCAATGGGGCCTCGCGCCGCTCCGCGCGAGTGAGGCGGGTGCCGCGCGCCTCGCCAACGCCCGCGCGGAGGGAATCGCGACCCGGCCGACATTTCGCGACGCCTTTCGTCACCGCCGCTGCGTCGTACCGGCGAGCGGTTTCTACGAGTGGCGCACGATCGGCGGGCGCAAGTTCCCCTGGTATTTCACCCGCCGCGACGGAGCCCCGCTCCTCTTCGCCGGCATCTGGGAGAACCCGCCCTCCTCCGGAGACGCCGGGCCGGGCACGTTCGCGCTGATCACGACCACGCCCAACCCGCTCGTCGCGGAGGTGCACGACCGCATGCCTGTGATCCTGCCGGAGGAAAATCTCGCGACATGGTTGGACCCCGAGCCGGGTGTGCCGGAAAAACTCCAGCCGCTGCTCGCGCCATTGCCGGCGGAACTCATGGCGGCATGGCCCGTATCACCGCGCATGAACAACGTACGCCATGAGGCGCCGGAGTGCGTTGAGCCGGTGCCGCCGCCGAGGCCGGCGGGCGAGAATCCCGACGATCAGCTTTCGCTGGGTTTGGCCTGAAGCGATCCCGCCGAGACCGGAGTCTCACCACAGAGGAACAGAGACACCGGGTAGGCGCCGGTGGCGTGCCCGCTCGCTCGTTCTCGCGCCTTGGCGTGCGTCTTTGCGGCCTGCACCGGTTGGCCGCCTAGCTCAATCGCCGGTATAGTCCGCGGTCGCCGGACCCGGCTACAAACGAACCGCGTTTATCCGTGTCGATTCGTGTCCATCCGTGGTTGACCCCTCGCGGAGCTATTCGGAAACACCTCCCGGTCATCCTGAAAGACGCCTCGGATCCGTTTGGTAGCCACGCCGAGTGCCACGGAAGTCTTCCGGAAACCTTCGGCCAAGGCGCGGATCACTTCGTGTCCGCGGCGCCGCAGACGGGTTTCTCGAGCGTCGGGCGGCCGCCGATCCAGCGGGCGAGCCAGGCCTGGAATTCCCAGTTCCAGTAGATCGAGTTCTGCGGCGTGAGGATCCAGTGGTTTTCGTCGGGGAAGATCACGAGGCGCGAGGGCAGCCCCATCGCCTGGTAGATGCCGTACAGCGCGGTGCCGTTCACGTAGGGCACGCGATAATCCTTCTCGCCGTGGATGATCAGCATCGGCGTGCGGAAGTTGCGCGCGTAGGTCGTGGGATTGTTGCGCTGCATGCCCTCGGGATTTTCCCACGGACGACCGCCGAGGACGTTGCTGAAGCCGAAGCTCGTGATGTCGGCGCCGAATTGCGTGATGAAGTCGTTTACGCCGGCGTGGTTGATCAGGGCCGCGAAACGGTCGGTGTGGCCGGCGACCCAGGCCGCCATGTAGCCGCCGTAGCTCCCGCCCGCTGCGGCCATGCGCTTCGGGTCGAGATTGGGCAGCTTCGCGAGCAGGTAGTCGGTCGACTTCAGGATATCCTCGAGCGGCTTGTCACCCCATTGGCCGAGGATGCTCTGCGAGAATTTCTCGCCGAAGCCGGTCGAGCCGTGGCGGTTCACCCAGGTCACGACATAGCCCGGCGCCGCCATCACCTGCGAGTTCCAGCGGGAACTCCACGCATCGCGATTCATGGTGTGGGGTCCGCCGTGCATGAGCTGGAGCAGGGGATACTTCCGGGAGGCGTCGTAACCCGGCGGGTAGTAAAGCCAGCCGTGCACGCGCGCCCCGCCGGCGCCCTCGAACCAGTACTCCTCCGAGCGGCCGAGATCGAGTTGCGCCATCAGGTCGTCGTTGAAGCGCGTCAATCGACGCGCCTGCCCTGTCGCGCTATCGAGGGCGAAGAGCTCCTCGGGCCGCGCCGCCGTGCTGTGCAGGAACACCACCGAGCCGCCGCGCGCGTCCAGGGCGGAGGCGGTTCCGCCGCGATGCACCGCGGTGAGCGCGGCGCCGTCGGCGCCCAGTTTGAACACGGGCACCGAGCCCTTGTCCTCCGCCGTCACCCAGAAGGTGGCGCCGTCGGCGGCGAACGCGGTGTCGGCGATCGAGAGATCGTGCGCCTCCGTGAGCGGGGAGTTGCGGCCGGTCGCGAGGTCGTGCCGCCAGAGTTTCTGGAACTCCCCGCTGTAGTACGGCGTGTCGAGGCGCTTGAAGACGAGCGAGCGACCGTCGGGCGCGAAACGCGGGTCGCTGTCGTCGCCCTTGTTCTCGGGCGTGAGGTTGCGGGGCGAGCCCGAGCCGTCGGTCGGCACGACGTAGATGTCGTTGTTCAGGTAACCGGCGTAGGGCGGGGGAGTGGAGTTGATGGTGATCGCGGCGAGGCGGCCGTCCGGCGAGAGGTCGAAGGTGAACTCGCCGCTCACCGTGAACAGGTACGAGAATCCTGGCGTGAGATCGCGGAGGGCGCGGCTCGCGAGGTCGAGGTGCACCAGCCGGTTCGCCAGGCCGTCGGTCAGCCACGCGTCCCAATAGCGGAATGCGCGCGACTCGCTGACCTTGGCGCTCACTTTCGAGTCCTTGCGGCGTTTCAGCTCCTTGCGCATCGCGACGAGGTCCGCCGCCGCGAGTTTACCGGCGAGTTCCGGGATGACGCGCGTGGCGAAGACGATGCCGCGGCCGTCCGGCATCCACTTCGGAGCCGAGACCGCGAGGGGCAGCTCGACCACCCGCTCGGGCTCGCCGCCGTCGAGCCGCAAAACGTAGAGCGCCGCGTTCTCGTCCTCCCCGCGTTTCGAGGTGAACGCGATCCGGGTGCCGTCCGGGCTCCACGCGGGGGAGCCGTCGCTGACCGCGGCCGTCGTCAGCCGCCGCACTTCCGCCGTCGCCACGTCGGCCAGCCAGAGGTTCGCCGTGGCCTTGTTTTTCTCGACGGACCACTCCTGCACCGTGAACACCACGCGGCGGCCGTCGGGTGAAAGAGCCGGGCTGCCGACGCGCTTCACCGCCCACAGGTCATGCGGGGTGATGATGCGCTTCTCCGCGGCGCCAGCCACGGAGACTAGAAAAGCGAAAACGGCGAGGAGGAGCCGGTGGGGAAGTTTCATGCGGCGACGCTGCACCGCCGCGCCGCCGAGTCAAAGAGGCGGAACACTCCGCCGCCTCAGCGGAACTCGTTCCACTCCGGCGTCGAATACTGCTCGGTCAGAGCCTCGAGCTCGCCTTCCGGGAAATCGGGCCAGGGCGTGGGTGTCGCCTCCGCGCCGAGGGCCGCGGCCAGCGCGTCCGAGAAAAGGTCGGCGAACTCCTCCCACGGCACCGCATCGCCCGCCGCCGGGCGCCAGACCGATCCCTGGAACAACAGGCCGTCGCGGGAGCGCTTCTGCGCGGCGCCGGCGATCTTTGCGCCGGTGACGGCGTGCACCACGTCGTGGACCTCCGCGCGTTGGAAACACACGCCCGCCGGCCCGTCCTCCTCCGCCCCGGGATCCGCGGCGGGCTTGGTGACGGCCGGTGTCCCGTGCGCGCGCAGCACGGTCGCGAGCGCCTCGTGCACGGCACGGTAGCTTTCCGACGCCCGTTGCTCCTCCAGCGCGTGGCCGCGCGGGATCACCAGGGCATAGGTCCAGTCGTCGCGGTGATCGACCACGCCGCCGCCGGTCGGACGACGGCATAACTCGGGCGGCCTCACCTCGTCGGCCGCGGCCGAAGCCAGTTGTTCGCGCACGAAGGCGATCCGCTGGGAGTAGCCGAAGGTGAACGCCGGTGCGCGCCAACCGTAGTGGCGGAAGCGCGCCACCGCGGGGCGCGGATGACGCCGGAGCAGAAGGAAATCCGCCGCCATGTTCTCGGCGGCCCCCGCGGTGCGGACGGGCAGGATCTCGAGCGTCATGGCGATCGCCGTCAGGTCCCGAGGCCGTGGTACCACGCGCGCACCGGCGCGGGCACGTGCAGTTCTTCCAGTTGCGCGGCGAAGGACTGCGGACGGGTTTTCAGGCGGCCCGTCAAAAGCGAGCAATCCAGGGCGAGGCAGGCCTGACGCGAACGCAACGCTTCGGGGTTATCGGCGCGCCGCACGGCCTCGAGCGGGGCCTGCTTGGCCGTGAGTTTAAAGTGATCTCGGATGCGCGCGCCCATCTCGTGCCGCGAGAGGAGCTCTGTGCCGGCCCAGTGGAAAAGTCCGCGGGTGTCGTTGCGCTCGCAAATCTCGAGCACCACATCGGCCACGTTGTCCGCCGTGCAGGGCTGCCGGAATTCATCCGTAAACAACCGTGGCGTGCGGCCCGCCGCCCAGTCGGCCAACAGGCGTTCGTGGTTACTGCGCGCGCCGCCCGGACTGTTACCCATCAGCAGCGGGAGGCGCAGCACGGTTGCGAACTCGGGGGCCGCCATGAGCACGGCCTGCTCGCCGGCGAGTTTCTGGCGGGCGTACAGGTTGATCGGGCGCGGGGAGTCGGCGGAGGTGTACGGCGTGGTCCGCTCCCCGTCGAAGACCTGCTCTGACGAAAGGTGCACCACGCGAGCGCTCACATGATGACCCAGCCGGCCGAGCAGGCCGGGCAGGGTGACGTTGAGGGCCTGCGCGCGCGCCGGATCGGCCACGCATTGCTCGGGCACCGAGACCGCGGCGCAGTTCACGATCGCTTCCGGAAAGGCATCCAGCACCGCGGAGGTGGTCGCGCCCTCGTCGGTGAGGTCGAGCGACACGCGGGTCGACACGCCTTCCAGCGAACCGGTGTGTTTGCCGGTGATGCCCACCACACGGTGGCCGCGGCGCGCGGCGGCACGCGCGAAGGCGGAACCCACGAGACCCGAGGCACCGGTGACAAGAATGGTCATGGCAGCAATTCGGGCGACAAGTGCCAGCGCACCACCCAGCGGCGGCCCGCGCCTTCCAGCGCGATGACGGCTCCCTTGCGCACGTGAAAGCACACCGGATCCGGCGCTCCCGTCACGAGCAGTGAGGCCAGGGAACCGAGAAACGGCTCGTGGCCCACGATCGCCAGTGGATCCGGGGCGGACCGGAGGCGGGACGCGAATGCGCGCGGATCATCCTCCGGCGCGAGGCCGTCGACTTCCTCAAGCGGGGCCGTGACCGGCAGTCCGGCTACTACGAGTTCTGCGGTCTCCCGCGCGCGGACGAGGGTGCTGTGCCATACGACGGCGGGTGCAAAGGTATCCGACCGTCCCAGGAATTTTCCCAGGGCCCGGGCGTGGGAGCGGCCGGCAGGCGTGAGGCGCCGGGCCGTGTCGGGGCTGGCGTCCTCCGCCTTGGCGTGGCGGATCAGGAAGACGGTCACGGCGCCAGGCGCTCCACCGTCCAGCCGTCGCTCGACCGCCGGTAGCGCAGCCGGTCATGCAGTCGGCTGCGCCGGCCCTGCCAGAACTCCACGGTCTCGGGTGAGAGCCGCCAGCCGCCCCAATGCGGGGGCAGGGGCACTTCCTGGCCCTCGTAGCGCCGCTCGACCGCCTTGAAGCTCTCCTCCAGCTGCGCACGACCGGGGATGATGCTGCTTTGCTGCGGACCCCACGCGGCCAGCTGGCTGGCGCGCGGGCGCGAATGGAAGTACGCCTCGCTCTCCTCGCGCGCCACGCGCGTCATCGCGCCCTCGATGATGACCTGGCGCTCAAGCGCGATCCAAGGGAACACCGCGGTGGCGCGAGGATTCAGCTCCAGCTCGCGACCCTTGCGGCTCTCGTAATTGGTGAAGAAGACGAACCCGCGGCCGTCGAGCCCCTTGAGCAGCACGGTGCGTGCCGACGGCCGGCCTTCGCGCGTCGCCGTCGCGAGCAGCATGGCGTTGGGCTCGGGCAGCTTCGCCGCCTCCGCTTCCTGGAACCATTTCTCGAACTGGCGGAAAGGTTCGCGCGCGAGATCCTTCTCGGCGAGGCCGGCGAGCGAGTAATCCCGTCTGAGATCGGCGAGGGTCACGCGCGCACCGTGGGCGCGGCGCGCGGGGGTGTCAAAAGCTCAGCGCGTGAAGCGCGTGATCACCGCGGCGTGCCGCGGAAACGCGGAGGTGAGCGCGGCGCGGTCGCCCAGCGCGAAACCGGCGGGCGTCCACGGGGGCGTTACCGTGCAACCCAGCAGCGCGTAGCCGTGGGCCGTCGCCGCGAGGCGCGCTCCCTGCCAGTGGCCCGCCGGGACGGCGAGCTGCGGGATCTCCCCGCGCGCCACATCGGTGCCGAGCTGGTGAAGGGTGAGGGCGCCGGTCCCTGGATCGATCCGCACATGTTCGACCGGATCACCGGCGTGAAAATGCCAGAGCTCGTCCTCCGCGATGCGGTGCAGGGCCGAGAAATTGTCCGCGGTGATAAGAAACAAGATCGCCGAGCCGTGCTGGCCCCGCCACGTCACCCGGAAGAACCCGCCTTCCTCCGGCAGCGGAGCGAGGCCGAGGATTTCAATCAGCTGCCGGGAAGTGGCGTGCACGCGTTGAGCCGTAGGCGCAGGTCCCCGTGGGCGGCAAGCGGTTCCTCCCTTGCCGTTCATCCCGCCAGCCTGGCCCCGGGTTTGGTGCGCCGCGCGGAGTCGGACCACGCTTCACAAATGACTTCCCCTCATGCCTATAGGAATTCCGCCCGGGTAATCGTGGGGTAGTGGCAGGCGCCCCGTGAGACGCCGCCGCGGCCGGCCGCTGCAACCCCCACCCGCGGCAACCGAATTTCACCTTCCGGTTACGTGGGGCCAGGGCGATTTTTCACTCGTTCCGAGGCGGCTCTTGGTCTTCTTTCTCCCGTTTCCATGAAGCACTTCCTCAAGGAAACCGATTTCGGTCGGTCCGAGCTCGAGGCCCTGTTTCAGCAGGCGCGTGAGCTGAAGGCCACCCGGGGTCGTCACGCGCGGCCTTTGGAAGGCCAGACTTGGGCGCTCCTGTTCTCCAAGTCTTCCACGCGCACCCGCGTCTCCTTCGAGGTCGGCATCCACGAGCTCGGTGGCAACCCGCTCTTCCTCAATCGCAACGACATCCAGCTGGGCCGCGGCGAAACGGTGGCCGACACTGCGCGCGTCCTCTCCCGCTTCATCCACGGCCTCGTCATCCGCACCCACGACCACAGCGAGGTGCAGGAACTCGCCGCCCGCGGCAGCATCCCGGTGGTCAACGCCCTGACCGATCTGCTGCACCCCTGCCAGATCTTCGCCGACGCCTTCACGTTGGCCGAGCGCTGGAGCAAAGACGGCTCCGACCTCACGGGTTCCCTGCGGGGTCGCAAGATCGCGTTCGTGGGCGACCGCGGCTGCAACGTCGCCAATTCCTGGATCCTGGGCGCCAACCTGCTCGGCATGAAAATCTCGCTGGCGGGCCCGCCGGGTTTTGACGCCGCGCCGGAGTTCAACCAGCTGCTCAAGGAGGAGGGATTCGCCAACGGCTACGAGTTCACCACCGACCCCTGGGCGGCGGTGAAGGACGCCGATGTGATCTACACCGATGTCTGGGTGAGCATGGGCAAGGAGGAGGAGACCGAGGAGCGCATCCGCGTGATGACGCCTTTCCGCGTCACCGAGGAGCTCTGCGCCGCCGCGAAGCCCGGCGCCCTGTTCATGCATTGCCTGCCCGCGCACGCGGGTCAGGAGGTCACCGAGCAGGTGCTCGAGGGGCCGCGTTCGATCATCTTCGACCAGGCCGAGAACCGCCTGCACATGCAGAAGGCCATCCTCGCCGCGCTGGCCGCGTCAGCGCGGCGCTGAGGCCGCGGGCTGACCATCCCGTTTCACCATGAAAATCGTCCTCGCTTACTCGGGCGGCCTAGACACGTCCGTCATCGTCAAGTGGCTCCGCGAGACCTACGACGCGGAGATCATCACCTTCGCGGCCGACATCGGCCAGGAGGAGGAGCTGAACGGCCTCCCGCGCAAGGCGCGGATGACCGGCGCGTCCAAGCACTACACGCTCGACCTCACGGAGGAGTTCGCGCGCGACTTCATCTACCCGATGATCCGCGCCAACGCGGTGTACGAGGGCCAGTACTACCTTGGCACCTCGATCGCCCGGCCGCTGATCGCGAAGGCGCAGGTCGACATCGCGCGCAAGGAGAAGGCCGACACCGTGGCGCACGGCGCGACCGGCAAGGGCAACGACCAGTGCCGTTTCGAGCTCACCTACATGGCGCTGAACCCGCGCCTGCAGATCCTCGCGCCGTGGAAGATCGAGGAGTTCCGCAACCT
>CAXRGI010000076.1:0-4132 GCA_964229935.1 Opitutales bacterium | reverse complement strand
TCGTGCTCAGAGCGCGTGGCGCGGCGCGACCGTCGTGCCGGCGAGGGCCTGCTCGCGCAGGAGCTTGAGCGCGGCCTTGCGGTCGGCCGGCTCCATCCGATCGAGCATCAGCACGCCGTCGAGGTGGTCGATCTCGTGCTGCAGGATGCGGGCGAGGAAGCCCTCGGCTTTGAGGGTGAAGGGTTTGCCCCTGCGGTCGAGGGCGCGCACCGCCACCGCCTTCGATCGCGGCACCAGGCCGCGCAGGTCGGGGATACTGAGGCAGCCCTCGTAACCGAGTTCCTTCTCCTCCGAAAGCGATTCCCATTCCGGATTGATACACAGGGTCAGCGGGATATCGTCGGGATTGTCCGGGTCGGCGTCGGGGTACCCCAGCACGATCAGGCGTACCGACTGATACACCTGCGGGGCGGCCAGGCCCACCCCCTCGTAATCGACCATGGTGTCGACCATGTCGTCGATGAGCTGCTGTAGGCCTGGTTGGCGGATCTGGGCGGGGGTGAGGGCCGCGGCCCCGCCGCTCTCCCAGTTGTCGTTGGCGCCGTTGGCGATCTGGCGGCCGGCGGTGTCGAGGATCGCGATCGCGGGATCCGCGAGTGCGCCGCCCACGCCGAGTGCGCCAAGGGCCGGGCCGGCAGCGCGCACCAGCACGCGCCGGGCTCCGCCGCCCGCGGCGACGGAAAGCCCGGAGAAAAAGGTCGTGGTACCGCTGCCCACGAGCGCGCGCGTGGACAGGTTCATGAGCCTCGCCGAGCCGGTGACGTCGTAGACCTCCAGGATGGCCACGCCGGACGTGTTGCCTACGCCGCTGACTTGGGCGGTGTAGGCTCCGGGCGACAGGGTGGCGACAAGCGCGGCGTCGCGGCTTCCGCTGGTCAGGGCGAAAGCCCCGACAGAGTTCATTGTGGTTAGGTCGGTGCTGCTCCAGTTGTCGTTGCTGAGCACCAGCACACCATCGGCGTTGTAGAGCTGAAGCAGGGGATCAGCCAGCGCGCCGGTGATGTTGAACGGTGCCGTGGCGAGCCGTGCTCCCACCGCGCGGATGAGCACCTTCTTCGGGGCGCCCTCCTGCACGACGAAGCCCGTGATCATCACGTTGGATCCCGTGCCGACCTGCGCGCGGGTCGATAGATTGGCGAGCCGCTGATCGTACTGCGCGGCGAAGGCGGGAGCGGACGCCATTAGCAGGACGCAGACGGCCTTCTGGCGGAGGAACTTTTTCATGGTATCGGTCCTATCCAAGGGGTTGTCGGACGAAATTGACGCGTCCGGTAGCAGCCCGGTGACCATGGGCTACCGCGTCGGGGCTGTCCAGACCAGCGGTGATCGTATTCGGAAACGCTAATCGTTATCGCTAGCAGATCAGAGATCCCTCGCGTGGAGATTCATGAATGCTCCGCCCGGTGCTTCCGGGCGCAGTCCGAGTGGTCCTTTCGCCGGCGTGTCGGCGCGCAGTTCCACCTCGTAGGGTGCGGCCTCATCGCGCGCCACGCGTACCCGAGAGGCGTCGGCCGTGACGATGAAACGACTGAATTTACCGGGAGAAGCGCCGTTCAGGGGGACGGGAGTGCCGCGGAAGACTACGGTTGCCGCCGCTGGGCCTGACTTCGCCGGCTGGTAATCAATCACGAATTCCGCCCGGGCGAACTCGTTTGCGGTCCAGAGCGTTCCGGACTCACCGGACGCGTTCTTCACCGTGATGCGACCGCCGCCGACGGACCACGCCGCATCGGTTACCGCGGACGTTTTCCAACCGCGCAGATCGACGGCGTTGTAGAGGGCACGCCAGCCTGGATCGACGGGTGCGGTCACCTCTGGACCGGCCCCGGAGGACGGGAGCTCCTTGATCCGGATATTGCGGAACTCGACCGGCGATCCTTCCGACTCCAGTGCAAGGTAGCCCTTCCGGTAGTTAGCCTCGTCGCCGCCGCTCACCTCTTTGCCGTTCACGTGCAGTCGCAGGGAGCCGTTGTTCGCGACGATTCGGTAATGATTCCACTCGGGGGATGGGCGGCTCCGATCCTCGGTCGGGAAGCTGCGTTTCCCGTTGGTGCGCCCGACATATTTCATCGACGCGCCGTGAATGGCGAAAACGTCGCCGTGGGTCGTGAACCAGTCGGATTTCTTGCCGCTCTTCCGCTCGAAATCTTCCGCGTAGCCATGGTCAAGCATCTGCACCTCGATGCCGCGCAGGAAGGGTACCCCGGGCGCGTTGATGGGGCTGCCCCAGACGAAGAATCCGGAATTGCCGCTGCGCCGCAGATGCCGCCACTCGAGCTCGAGGACGAAGTTCTCGTACTGGCGAACGGTGCGCAGCCCGCCGATCGGATTCCCGGTGCAGTAGATCACCCCGTCCCGCACGCTCCACGTTTCGGGCGCGCAGTTGACGTTGGTCCATCCGGTGAGGTCGCGGCCGTTGAACATCGGCACGAAACCGTCGGCGTCTGGTTTGGCGGACTCGGCGGCGGCCGCGAAGGAGGCGGCCGCGACTAGGGTGAGGGTTAGCAGCAGGGGTTTCATTCCGGCACTGTGCGGCGCCCCCCGCGGTCGCGCACGCCCGAAATCGGGGCGTCGAGCGGCCTGGGTTTCCCGCCCGGCTGGCATTGCGCTCCGAGGCCGAGTGCAGCTTGACCGTGATTATTTTGTGAAACATATTGATTCACATGAAAACCGCCAGCGTCAGGCAACTTCGCACGGAATTCCCCAAGGTGCTCGGCTGGATCAACGCGGGGGAGTCCGTCGCGATCACCCGCCGCCGCCGGATCGTGGCCAATCTCACACCGGCCGCGCCCGCGCCCGCCGGTAAGCCGGCGTGTCCTGATTTCGCCGCGCGCTTGCGCGGTAACTTCGGCACCAAGACGGTTTCCGCCCCGGCCATGGTGGCCATCGTTCAGGAAAACCGCGGGCGTTTCTGATGCCGCTGGTTTACGCCGACACCAGTTATCTGGTGTCTCTCTATGTGCAGGACGCCAACTCCGGAAGGGCCGTGGCGGCGGTGCGGAGCCTTCTTCCGTTGGCGTTGACGCCTATCGCCCGGCACGAGCTGCGGAACGCCATCCGTCTCTGCGTCTTCCGCCGTCAGATTACCCCGTCCCAGCGGACTTCTGTGTTTGATAACATCGAGTCCGACCTGTCATCCGGCGTGCTGCTGACCACGCCGGTTGATTGGTCCAAGGTTCTTGCGAGAGCCGAATCGCTTAGTCGCGAAGCCTCCGAGGAAATCGGGACCCGTTGCATGGACATCGTGCACGTGGCGGCGGCCCTCACCTTGCGATGCCGCCGCTTCGCGACCTTTGACGATAGGCAGGCTCAACTGGCTGTTCGGGCCGGGTTGGATGTCGTGACTCCAGCTGGTTCCGGGTAGTTTAAGCTTTCCGCGCACTTCCGAAAATCGGGGCTTCCCCGCGGTCGGCGGCTGCGCTTCGCTGCGATCGACTCCTCGCACCATCCCCTGCGGCGTCTTTTCCCCGTGCACCACCACCGCCCCGACCCCGAGCACCTTTTTCTGTCGCGCCGCGAGTTTCTCCAGCGCTGCGGGATCGGCATGGGTGCGCTGGGTTACGCGATGCTTTCGGCGGACGGACGCGGGGCGGTGAACCTTGACCAGCCGCTCGCGCCGCGGCCGCCGCACTTTCCGGCCAAGGCGAAGCGCGTGATTCACATCTTCGCCAACGGCGGCCCGTCCCAGGTCGACACCTTCGACCCCAAGCCGGAGCTCGCGCGCTGGCACGGCAAGCCGCTGCCCGTCGAGTTCAAGACCGAGCGCAAGACCGGCGCGGCCTTCGCCTCGCCGTTTCAGTTCCGCCGCCACGGTCAGAGCGGCATTGAGGTCAGCGAGCTCTTCCCGCGCGTGGCGGAGAGCATCGACGACATCGCGGTGATCCGCTCGATGCACGCCGACGTCCCCAACCACGAGCCGTCGCTGATGCTCATGAACTGCGGCGATGCCCGGCTGCCGCGCCCCAGCCTCGGCTCGTGGGTGACCTACGGTCTCGGTTCGGAGAACCAGAACCTACCGGGCTTCGTCGCCATGTGCCCCGGTGGCTACCCTATCCAGGAGTCGCAGAACTGGCAGAGCGCCTTCCTACCCGGCATCTATCAGGGCAACTACATCGACACCAAGCACACGGAG
>CAXRGI010000075.1:0-6729 GCA_964229935.1 Opitutales bacterium | reverse complement strand
GGAGAGCAGTGTACGGCCCTGAGGTGAGGTACTTCGGGACGCGTTCCCGACTCGCTCCGCGGGGGAGTAACCACGGATGAACACGAATGGACACGGATCAGCGGCGCTGGGGGTAGCCGCGGCCGCCCGCCGCGGACCATGCTGAAACCGCGACGGCCGAAGGCTGTTCCGAAGGTCTCAAATTTGAACCCCAGACTTCTCGGATGGCGCAGATCTTTCAGGGCGATCAGCCCTGCCTTCGGATCGGCACCGATCCGCGCGAGCTCGCCTATCAGGTGATGAACCTCGAGATGAGCGTACGGCCCTGAGGTGAGGTGCTGCGGAACTTACTCCCGAATCGCTCCGTCGTGTTTCCAACGATAGATGGACCCGGATCCACACCGATGAGTGGGTTCGGGATGTGTTTGTGGGGTGGGGTCGTTGAGGGTTACCACGAATGGATGGTAAGGCCCTCGAACGAGGAGCACTGGGAACGAATGAGTCGAAGTCGTGCGTCAGGGCAGGCGGGTGATCATGAGCTGCCGTAAGCTTCCGTGCTTTCCGGGTGTTCCGTGGGCGCATCATCTGCGTGGGGTAGTTCTCCGCTTGCCGGCGCGGAGCGGGTTCACGCGGGGTTGCGCTCGGGTCCGGAAACTGAAGCATCCGCGGCCTTCCGCCGATGAGCTCACCGCTTGAAGCCCTTCTCCGGCTGCTGCCGATCTACCGCCGGGTGGCGCGCGACAATGAGCGGCTGCGGCGGGAGCTCGCGGAGCTGAAGTCGGCCCAGGCGGATTGGGCGCGGTTCTTCCCGCCCGGGCACTTCTATTCGCCGCTGCCCTCCGGCGAGGAGGTCGCGGAGGCCTTTGCGCGCGGCGGGTTCGGCCCGCCGTTCCCGGGGGTCGACCTGAATGAGGCGGGGCAGTTGGAGCGGCTGGAGCGCTTCGCCGGCTGGTACGCGGAGCAGCCGTTTCCCGAGACGGTGACTCCCGGCCGGCGCTTTCATCTCGCGAACCCGTCGTACGGGCACTTCGACGCGATCATGCTCTACTCGATGCTACGCGAGGCGCGGCCGCGGCGGATCATCGAGGTGGGGTCGGGTTTCAGTTCGGCGGCGATGCTCGACCTCAACGATCATGTGCTCGGCGGGACGGTGGAGTTCACGTTCATCGATCCCGACATGCGTCGGCTGCGTCCCCTGCTGCGCGAGGGCGACGCCGGCCGCGTGACGCTGATCGAGCGCCGGGTGCAGGAGGTGCCGCTGGAGGCCTTCGCCGAGCTCGGCGCGGGCGACGTGCTGTTCATCGACTCATCGCACGTGAGCAAGATCGGGAGCGACGTGAACCGGCTTTATTTCGACGTGCTGCCCGCGCTGGCGCCCGGGGTGCTGATCCACATCCACGACGTGGCTGGCAACTTGGAGTATCCGCGCGAATGGCTCGAGGAGGGTCGGGCCTGGAACGAGCAGTACCTGTTGCGCGCGTTCCTGATGCACAACGCGGCCTACCGCGTCGAATTGTTCACCGGCTGGCTGTTCAACACGCGCCACGCTTGGTTTCGCGACCGCATGCCGCTCTGCGCCCGCGGCGGTGGCGGCCAGCTCTGGCTGCGCAAAATCTCCCGCTGAGCGGCTTTCAATCCTCGGCGCGGGGCGCGGCTGCCGGGACCGCGAGGGTGCTCGCGGTCATCACGAACTCATCGCGTCCGCCGGCGCGCACCAGCAGGCCGACCTGATGTTCCCCCGCCGGTACATCCGCGGTGGGGAGGGCGAGGAAGAAGCCCGCGTTGCGCCACTCCGGCCGGCCCATCACCCGGGGCACGTCCTCCCGCGGGACGGAGACAGCCGTGAAAACGCTTTGGGTGTTTCCCGACCGCAGGATGACGCGGATCGCGCCGCGCGCGAACGCTTCGCCGTCGATGCCGGCCCAGCCCTTGACGATGGTTCGGTCGGCATCGGCCTGCACGGTCTCGAGGTGATACGTAATCCGGCCCGATTCCACGGCCCGCGGCGGGGCGTCCTCCGGCCGGCAGACCGGTTCGAGGGAATAGACGCCCCGGCGCCGCGCCTCGTGCAGCAGGCTGGTGGCATGGGCCGGAATGGGATGAAGGGTGAAGGCCCCGCGGCCATCCTCGCCGTGCTCGAAATAGTGGTTCACCGCGAGGTCGCGGCAGGTGATCCAGGAGTCCAGCGCGGCGTGGTGGCTCCGGTTGGCGGCGAAGTTGAAGGCCAGCAGAAGCGCGGCGGAGGCCGGCAGCACCAGCCACGGACGACGCAGCAGGCCCGCCCGCTCGACGGCGAGCCAGAGCGCGACAGCCCATGCCATCGCGCTGATGATCTGGTAGCGGGAGTACACGACTCCCTTCGCGTGTTCCGCGCGACCGAGGGCGATCATGGCGCCCGCCAGCCCGAGGAAAAGCAGCAGGATGTATGCGACGGGATAATCGCGGGCCCCGCGGCGCCGCAGGAGAAGCGCGGAAAGGGTGACCAGCGCCGCCCCGGCGAACGGAGCGGCGACGGCGTGGCCGAGCGAGGGGGTGGAGCCGAGGAGGGACAGCCAGTACAGGAGGACGCGGCCGGCCTGTTCCAAGGAAAACACGGGACCGGCGTGGCCGGCGTTCATCCGGAAGCCGGCGAGAAAAAGCGTGGTCGCGACCGCACCCGCGGCTAACCAGAAAAGGAGGTCCCGGTGCCGTCGCTGCACCGCGAGGAGCACGGCGCCCGCGGGCCAGATCGCGAGCCCGTGGGCGAGCGTGAAGCTGGCGGCCAGGCCGGCCGCGATCGCTCCCGCCAGACGGCTGGTTCCCGCGGCTGACAGCGCGAGGGCGGCGAGCAGGGCGAATAGGATCACGACGAAGTGGTCGATCGATGCGCCCGACCACACGAGGTTCTCGTAGTTGCCCAGCTGGAAGACGAACGCCGCCAGCAGGAGACCGAGCAGCAGGCGTTGGCGCGGGGCGCGCACGTGCAGCACGAGCGCGAGGCACGCCGCGACGATCGCGAGGTTGCCGATCCAGTCGAGGGCCACGAAGTCGATTCCTCCGGTGAGCCAATAGCTGGTGGCGAAGATCAGCCGGCTAAGCACCATGCGGTGCTCGTTGTTGAGACTGAGCAACTCGCGGGCGATTTCCCCGACCGGCGGTCGGGAGTCGAGCTTAAGAGCCAGGGCGAGAGCAGTGTCGAACTCGTCCCAGTAGACCACGTCGCGGCGTGCATCCGCGGTCAGATCAAGCACCCGCCAGAGCGGCAGCAGGGCGACGAGGATGAGGACCAGCGCGCCCAGCCTTATTCCGCCGCCGGAGGCGGTTTCGCGGGGGCTCAGGGAATTGGCGGGTTTGGCGGCCATCGCGTTGCGGCTGCCGCCGAGGCTTCGGGTGCGGGTTTACCGCGCAACCGGCCTAACCTGATATTTCCGTCGGAAACTTTCGCCGCCGGGCTGCGTCCGCCGGCTCCGCTCAGCCGGCGGGCAGCTCGAGGCGGAAGACGCTGCCACGCGGGGTCGCCGGCTCGTGGTGCAGCGAACCGCCCAGCACGCGCAGGTAGGCCTTGGTGATCGCCAGCCCGAGGCCGAAGCCGCCGCTGGCACGGCCGCGGGCGCGGTCGGGGCGGTAGAATCGCTCGCTGAGCCGCGTCCGGTCCTCGACGGCGATGCCGGGGCCCTCGTCCATCACGCTGACCGCGTAGGAACCCTCGGTGCGCCGCACCTGCACCCGGATGGTCGTGGCCTCCGGGGAATACTTGATGGCGTTCTCGATCAGGTTCTGCAGGGCCTGCCGGAAGAGCACCGGGTCGGTCACGACCGAGCAATCATCGCCCGAAATCTCAATGGTCTGGCGCTTCTGTTCGGCCAGCACCCCGAGGTCCGCCGCGCACTCGCGCGCCGTGTCCAGCAGGTCCACGGTCGTGCGCTCCGCGGCCTGGCCGCCGCCGGCGCTGGCGAGCTCCAGCAGGCGCTCGACGAGGCGCTGGAGTCGCTGGGCCTCCTCGAGCATCGAGCCGATGATCTCGCGGTACTCCTCCTCCGTGCGTCCTTTCCGCAGGCCGACCTCCCCGACGCTGCGCAGCGTGGAAAGCGGCGTCCGCAAGTCGTGGGACGCGTCGGCCACGAAGCGATCGAGCGCGTCGAAGGAATGCTGCAGGCGGTCGAGGGTGACGTTGAAGACCGTTCCCAGCCGGCCCAGCTCGTCCGCCGGGTTATCCACCGGCAACCGTCGGCCCAGTTCATCCGCCGAGATCCGGTTGGCCTCGGCCGCCATCCGGTCGAGGGGCAGGAGCCAGCGGCGGGTGAGGAAGTGGCCGCCCAGCACCAGCAGCGCGACCATGACCGGCAGGCTCACGAAGATGATGAGGCGAAGGTCCGGCAGGGCGTCGGCGTGGGGCTGATGGATCCGGATGAGCCGGATCATCCAGTGGGAGGGCAGCGCGCTTGATTCGAACGGTACGACCAGCGTGCGCAGGCGCAGGTCCGGCGCGACGTTGAAGACGCTGATGAGACCGTCCCGGCCGATCGACCGCCGCGGGGCGGAAGGCAGGGCGAGATTGCGGTTCTCGGTGAACGGCCAGACGCGGCGCACGAGCTGGTCGTTCTCGTCCCAGATCTCGAACCAGGGGTAGTCGGTCATCCACGGCGCCGGGCGGGTGAGAGGTTTCCCGTTCCACAGCAGGGTGCGCTTCGGCGAGACGGTGAGGTTGGTCTCGATCGTCTTGAGATCGAGGCGGAGCTGGTGGTCGAGCGGCCGGGCGAGTCGCACCGCGACGTACGTGTAGAGGCTGGCCGCGAAAATGGTGAACAGCACCGTGCCGCCCACCGCGTACCAGAGCCCGAGGCGGAAGCGGATGGTGCGCCGCGACCACCACGCGGCGAGGCCTGTCCGGGAAGGATTCAAGTTCCGGGCTCCCCGATCCGGTAGCCGACGCCGCGTTCGGTCCGGATGAGGCTGGGCTCGCCCTCGGCATCGACCTTCTTGCGCAGGCGCATGATCTGGACGTCGATCACGTTATCGAGCGAGGTCAGGCGACGGGGCTGCTTCCACACGTCCCGCTCGAGCATCTCGCGGCTGACCGTGTGGCCCTGGTTGAGCATGAAATACTCGAGTACGTCGACCTCGCGGGGGGTGAGCGCGATTTCGCGCCCGGCGCGCACCGCGACGCGCGCGCGGGTGTCGAGCTGCAGGTCCCCGCAACGCAGCACGCGCGGCGGGTTGCGGTCGGAGCGGCGCAGCAGCGCGCGGCAGCGCGCGATGAGTTCAGCGAATGCGAAGGGCTTCGTGAGATAGTCGTCCGCCCCGCCGTCGAGCCCCTGCAGGCGGTCGTTCAGGGTGCCGCGCGCGGTGAGCATCAGCACCGGAGTCGCGTCGCCGCGGCCGCGCAGCTGGCCGAGGAGCTCGATGCCGTCGCGGCCGGGTAGCATGCGGTCAAGGACGCACAGATCGAAGCCGCCGGCCTTGAGCAGGCGCGAGGCCTCGCCGCCGTCGGCGGCCTCGGTCACATTCCATCCCTCAAGGACCATCCCCTCGCGGATGGAGGCGCGGGTCTTCTCCTCGTCCTCCACCAGCAGGATGCGGGGCGCTCTCGTCGTTTCCGGGTTGGCCATGATCGCGAAGGGACCTGCCTAGGTTGCCACGCGGGGGTCGGAAGGCAATCCGGCTGATAATGATGTCATCCGCCGCCGCGCGCGTAAGGAGGCCGAGCGCGCTTTGGAACAGCTCCGCCAGGGGACCAACCACGAACGGAAACGAAGAAATACGAATCGGGCGGTCACCATGAAACCCGCGAAAGGCACGAAAGTTTTCGAAGCGAGGGAGGGATGAATTCCCGAAAAGAGGCCGCCAACGGAAGGCCGCGCCGCTTCGTCGCAACCGCAGCGCTGCCTTGGCGATAGTATCACCCATGTCCTGACACTGAACTGTCACCTATGTCCTGAAACCGTACGAAGGAGTTTCCGACGGTCCGACGGTGGCACCCTCGGCTACATGGCACGCGTTTCACGACGATGTTAGGTCCGGTATTTCCGGACGAGAGACGTACCGTGTAGCCACGGTTGAAGCCGCGGACGAGGCGGAGCTTAGCACCGCCGAAGGCGGTTTTTAAGGTAGCGAATTTGAACCGCGAATTCCTCAGAGGGCGTGCAGGAATGCGGCACTGGCGTGACTGAGGGTAAACGTGGCGAAAAACACGATCTACGGGTCCAGCGGCGCGGCTGAGGAACCGGGAAGTATGCCTTTCCGAACTTTCCGGCCTTCTGTTCAAGTTGCGGGCTTGTTTTGTGGTGTCTTCGTGCCGCTTCCCGCCCGCGATCCGGATTCCTGGTTTCGAGATGCACTCCGTTACCTCCGTTTGCTCCTGTGACCCGGCCTGGGCTGGTCCGGGTGACGACCGTCCCTTTGGCCGTCCCGCTTGGATCATTCCTGAGGTCGCTTAGAGTGCCGCGAGCACCTCGAGGCGCCGGCGGTAGCGGGCGCCGACCACGGCTGGCGCAAAGCGCTCCGCGACGGTCGCGCGCGCGGCGGCACCCAGCCGGGCGCACAGATCCGGGTCGGCGAACAGTTCGCGCATGTGTTCCGCGGCGTGCACCGGATCGGGATCGGCCCAGGTTCCACCCTTCGCGTACGGGCCGTGGCTGCGTTGCAAGGTGGCAAGCGGTGCGCGCACCGGGCGGCCGTTCGCCGGGGTCACGAACTCCGCCGTGGCGGACCAGTCCGTGCTGATCACGGGTTTCCCCAGATGCATGCACTCGGCCACAGCCAGGCCGAAGC
>CAXRGI010000074.1:0-3388 GCA_964229935.1 Opitutales bacterium | reverse complement strand
AACCTTGGGACCTCGGGTTCCCGCGGTCTCATTCCGACTCCACCTATCTGCGCCATCCGCGACATCCGCGGTGAACTCCGGGTGGTTCGGAATGGCCTTCGGCGGTCTCATCGTCGGCATGGTCCGCGGCTGGTGGCCGCGGCTACCTCGGCCCATCCTCATCCGTGTCCCTTCGTGTCCATTCGTGGTTGTACCCTCGCGGAGCTGTTCGGAAACGCCGATCAGCCTCGTTCCGAACAGAAGGCCGGGAAGTTCGGGTAGGCTAAACGCCCGCTTCCTCATCCGCGTCATCCGTGAAATCCGCGGTAAAAATCGCGCTGCATTTCGGAATGGTTCTGCTTCCGCGTTTTCCGCGTGTTCCGTGGACCACCTCGCCCCGTTTCGTGCCTTTGGAGTGTTTAGTGGTCTCCTCTCCGTCCTCTGGGCCCGCGCGGTCACGTTTGCCTTTTCCCGCGCGGCCCGTCTTCTTCCCGCACCCCACCACTCTATGAAGCATTCCCCGTCCTCGTTGGCTCTACTTTGCCTCGCCCTCGCCTCGTCCGCGCTTGCCGCCGACTGGCCGCAATGGCGCGGGCCCGATCGGAACGACCACTCGCCCGACAAGTCGATCCTGGCCCCTTGGCCGGCCGGCGGGCCCAAGCAGCACTGGGTCTTCAAAGAGGCCGGCCTCGGCTACTCCGGTTTCTCGATCGTCGCCGGCCGCCTTTACACGATGGGCGCGATGGACGACGGCGAGCACGTGGTCTGCGTCGATGTCGCGACCGGCAAGAAGCTCTGGTCGGCCCGCGTCGATGACCGCGTCTACGAGAACAACTGGGGCAACGGCCCGCGTTGCACGCCGACCGTGGCCGGGGACAACATCTATGCGGTTTCCGGTAACGGCCGCCTGGTTTGCCTCGAGGTAAACGGCGGCAAGCTCGTCTGGAGCGTCGATTTCGTGAAGGACCTCGGCGGCAAGATCCAAAGCTGGGGATTCACCGAGTCGGTGCTGGTCGATGGCGATCGCGTGGTCTGCACCCCGGGCGGCTCCAAGGGCACGCTCGCCGCGCTCGACCGCCGCACCGGCAAGGTCCTCTGGCGGTCCAAGGGCGTCGAGGATGTCGCGCAGTACTCCTCACCGCTCGTCGTCACCCACAACGGCCAGCGCCAGTACGTTCAGCTCGTCACCAAGCGTCTCTTCGGCGTGAAGGCGGACACCGGCGACCTGCTCTGGCAGACCGACTTCCCCGGCCGCACGGCCGTCATCCCGACGCCGATTCATCAGGACGGTCTCGTGTACGTGACGGCCGGTTACAACGCCGGCAGCCGCCAGTTCAAACTCGGCGGCGCCGAACCCGAGATGACCCACGAGAGCAACAAGATGGTGAACCATCACGGCGGCGTGATCCTCGTCGACGGGAAGCTCTACGGGCACTCCGATCGCGGCGGCTGGACCTGCCAGGACTGGAAGACCGGCGAGTCGCTCTGGCAGGACCGTTCGCTCGGCAAGGGCGCCTGCACCTACGTCGCCGGCCACCTGGTGTGCATTGAGGAGCAGAAGGGCACCGTGGTTCTCATCGAGGCCTCCCCGGCCGGCTGGAAGGAAAAGGGCCGCTTCACGCTCTCCCCGCAGACCGAGAAACGGAAACCGCAGGGCAAGATCTGGGTTCACCCCGTGGTGCTCGATGGCCGCCTCTACCTGCGCGACCAGGACCTGATCCACTGCTACGACGTCAAGGGCTGATCCCGCCCGCCTCGTCCCGCATCCGCGTCCACAGCGCGGCGACCTCGGCGCGGTCCGTCAACAGACCGCCGATGGAAATTCGCGCCATCCAGCGCCCGTCGAGTTTCGCGGGCGTGAGATAGGCGGATCCGGAGGCGTTGATCCGCTCCACCCACGCGAGGGTGTGGGCGTCCAGCGCCTCGGCCCTTAAGCCCGCGGGCTCGTGACGCACACAGACCGTCTGCAAGGGAACCGGCGCGACGACCCGCCAGCCGTCCGCCTCCGCCGCCTTCACTTCCGTCTCGAGCCAGCGGGCGTTCGCCAGATCACGCCGCAAACGCGCGGCGAGTCCCGCGACGCCTTGCTCGCGGATGAGGAACCACAATTTGAGCGCACGGAAGCGCCGCCCGAGCGGAATGCCCCAATCCCGGTAATTGCGCACCTCACCGTCGACGTTGCTCCGCAGGTAGCTGGGGCTGGTGTTCATCACGCGCACGAGGAGATCGGAATCGCGCACGTAATAGACCGAACAATCGAAGACGGCGCCGAGCCATTTGTGCGCGTTCAGCACAATCGAGTCGGCTCCCTCGACTCCCTCCCACATCCAGCGGCATTCCGGCAGGATCATCGCCGAGCCCGCCATCGCCGCGTCGACATGCAGCCAGATTCCCTCGCGCCGCGCGATCGCCGCGATCGCCGCGACCGGATCCAGCGCCGTCGAGGCCGTCGTGCCGGTCGTCGCCACGATCGCCGCCGGCACCACGCCGCGGGCCCGATCCTCCGCGATCGCCGCAGTGAGCGCGGCCGGATCCAACGCGTGGGAAGCGTCGGTCGCTACCGCACGCAGATTGGCACGTCCGAAACCGGCCAGCAGCGCGGCCTTCTCCACCGAACTGTGGGCCTGAGCCGAGTAATAAACCGCCAACGGAGCCGGCGTCCCCTGCAGTCCGCCGCGCGTCGACGCGAACCCGCTCGCCTTCTCCCGGGCGCAGAGCAACGCGACCAGCGACGACGTCGACGCCGTGTCCTGGATCACACCACTCCAACCGTCGGAGAGGCCGACCATCCGCCGCAGCCAGCCGGTCACCACCTCCTCGAGCTCCGTGAGCGCCGGCCCCGACTGCCACGCGAGACCGATCACGCCGAGACCCGAGCTGAGCTGGTCGCCGAGCACCGAGGACAGCTCCGCGTTGGCCGGAACGTCGCCGAAGAACGACGGATGCTGCCAATGCGTGAGACCGGGCAAAATAACCTCGCGCACATCGCGCAATACATCGTCGAAGGACTCCGGCGTTTCCGGCGGCATGGCCGGCAGGCGTCCCTTGATCTCGCCGGGGCGCGTGGGCGGACGCACCGGGCGCGCCGCGATGCCCGCGCGGTAATCCGCGATCAGATCGACCAGTTCATGCCCGCGCCGGCGGAATTCCTCGGGGGTCATGGCGGCGCGGAAAGGGGAAACGCTACCGCAGGCCGCTGGCGCGGCGCACCCGGGCGAGGACGCCGTCGGCGACCGCCCGCGCGCGCTCGGCACCGTCGCGCAGCACGGCGTTGACGTGGTCGAGGTTGGCCGCGAGCTCCGCCCGCCGCGTCCGCGCCGCGCTGAAGGTGTTCCAGTAATGCTCGAACAGCGCCTTCTTCAGATCGCCGTAACCCAGACCTCCCGCGCGCAGGCGATCCTCGAAGTCC
>CAXRGI010000073.1:0-17894 GCA_964229935.1 Opitutales bacterium | reverse complement strand
TTCGCCGGTCGGCAGCGCCCCAGTACCGCGGCACGCTCGGGGCAATGTGGCTGTTTCCGGAGGAGGAGCCCTGGCGGGAGCGGCCGATCTACGCGCACCTCGGGCTCCTCCTCGCGGGTGCGCGGGCGCAGGCGGAGGTGCACGGCTACCGGCTGGAGAATTTCTGGCTGAAGGCGCCGGGGATGACGCCGCGGCGCCTGGCCCAGATCTTTGCCGCCCGCGGGATCCACGGGGTGTTCTGCCTCGGCAGTCTGGACCCGGAGGAGCGTTTTCCGGCAGCCCTGCGGCGCTTCGCGGTGGTGACGCAGGGCGTGAGCATCCCGGACCGGATGCACCGGGTGATGAGCCACTTTACGGCGGACGCCCGGATGCTATGGGCGGAATTGCAGCGGCGGGGTTACCGGCGGCCAGGTCTGGGGATTTTGGTTTCGGGGGACCGGAGGAGCGACCATCTCTACTCGGCGACCTTCCTGAGCGAGCAGGAGCGGGCGCGGACGATGTCGCCGGTGCCGATCCTGCGGGCGGAATCGTGGGACGAGCGGGAATTCGCGCGGTGGTTCGATGCTCACCGGCCAGATGTGATCGTGCTGCACCAGTACCCCGATTACCTGCGGGCGGTGGAGGCGTTCCTGGCCCGGCGTAAGCTGCGCGTGCCGCGCGACGTTGGCCTCGCTCTGCTCGACAAGATCCCGGACCGGGCGCGTTACGCCGGTATTTGCCAGGACCCGCTGCGGATTGGCGCGATGGCCGCAGAACTACTCCTCGGGCGCCTGCTGCTCCACGACCTCGCGACGCCGGAACACCCGAAGGTCGAGCTCGTGGGTGGTGAGTGGAACGAGGGGCGGACGCTGCGGAACCAGCGGGCGACAGCTTGACCGGTGGGACGTTCGCAGCCGTGGCTCGGGAGCAGCCGCTTTGGTGCCCGGGGCGGGGGTCGAACCCGCACGACTTTTCAGTCAGGGGATTTTAAGTCCCCAGTGTCTGCCATTCCACCACCCGGGCGGCGGAGTCGAGGCAAGCCCATGGCTGGCGGGGATTCCAGCCAAACGTCGGCGGGCCAATTGGGCCTTGCGGGTGCCGGAGGGCCCTCGCACGTTCCGCGCGGTGAAAATCGGTCTTCTCGGCGGGAGCTTCGATCCCGTGCATTTCGGCCACTTGCTTGCCGCGCAGGACGCCTACGAGCAGCACCGCCTCGATCGGTTGATCTTTGTGCCGGCCGCACAGGCCCCGTTGAAGCCCAACGACGTGCAATCGTCGGCCGCCGACCGCCTCGCCATGTTGCGCGCCGCGATCGAGTGGGACCGACGTTTCGAGATTTCCGACGTCGAGCTGCTGCGCGGCGGCGTGAGCTACACGATCGACTCGGCCCGCCACTTCCGCGCCCTCTATCCGCACGACGAGCTTTTCTGGATCATCGGCGGCGACCAGCTGCCGAAACTCCACCTGTGGCGGGAGATCGGGGAGCTGGCCAAGCTCGTCGAGTTCATCTTCCTCGAGCGCCCCGGCTTTCCGGTGAAGGCCGCGCCGGACATCCCCGGCCTGCGTCTTCACCGCTGCGACGGGCACCTCCTCGCGATCAGCTCCACCGAGTTGCGCGAGCGCACCCGCCGCGGGCTCTCCCTCGACTATTTCGTGCCCCACAAGGCGATCGTTTACATTCGCCAGCACGACCTGTATCGCGACATCGCATGAACGTCTCCAATCCCCGCGCGCTCGGCCTGGCCCGCGCTTGCCACCGTATCCTCGACGAGAAAAAGGCGGGCGACATCCGCGTCCTCGACGTCTCCGCGCAGTCCTCGATCACGGACTATCTCATCATCGCGACGGCGACCTCGGAGCCGCACCTGCGCGCGTTGCGCAACGAGCTGGAGAAAGTGATCGACGCCGCCCGGGAGCGCATCGTGGGCATCGAGCGCGGGCAGCAGAGCGGCTGGGAGGTCATCGACGCGTTCGACGTGATGGTGCACGTCTTTCTGGGCGAGGTGCGCGAGCGCTACGGACTAGAGCGGTTGTGGCGGGATGCGGCGGAGGTGCCCTCGAAGGTGTTGCAAGGCGAGACCGCCAAGCCCCGCCGCGCCGCCCCCAAGCGCCCGCGGAAAGCCGCGGCCGCCCGGCCGAAGGCCCCGCGCGCCACGAAGCGCGGGAAGAAGTCCGCCGGCTAAGGCGCAGCCGGCGCCGGCGGAGCTTTTTCGCGGCGGGGCTTACTTCGACTCGTCGATCGCCAGGTAGCGGGTGCGCCCGTTGCGGTAGATCAACACGAGCACCTTGGGCCCCTTGATCTCCTCGCTGAGTTTCACCGCCTCGTCGGCGTTGGTGCACGGGCGGCGGTCGAGCTCCATGATGATGTCGCCCTCGCGCAGGCCCTGCCGGGCGGCGGGACTGTCCGGCTCGATGCTGGTGATGAGAGCGCCCTTGATGCGCGCCGGGATCTGCATCTGCGCGCGCATCTCCGACGTGATGTCGCCCACGCCCACGCCGTTCAGCACGCCCTCGTCCTTCGCGCCGGGCGCGCCGTCGTCCTTGGCGATGGTGTCCTCGTCGCGCCGCGTCAGTATGGCGGTGACGGTCTTCCGCTCCTTTTCCCGCAGGAGTTCGACCTTCACCTCGCTGCCCGGGGTGAGTTGGCTGACGGTCATGATCAGGTGGCGCGGGTCGCGGATCTCGACTGGGCCGACCTTCAGGATGATGTCGCCGGCCTTGATGCCGGCCTTGTCCGCGGGGCTGCCCTCCGTGACATCGTTGATCAGCGCACCCTTCTCGGTGTCGAAGTAGGCGATCAGGTCCTCCGTCAGCTCATCGGTGCGCACGCCGAGGAAGCCGCGTTCCACCTTGCCGCCGTTGGCGAGCTGCTCGACGACGAAGCGCGCGAGATTGATCGGGATGGCGAAGCCGACGCCGGCGGAGGTGCCGCTGCGGCTGAGAATGGCGGTATTGATGCCGACGACTCGCCCGTCGCTGTCGAGCAGGGCGCCGCCGGAGTTGCCCATGTTGATGGCGGCGTCGGTCTGGATGAAATCCTCGAACACGCCCATGCCCATGCCGCGGCTAAGGGCGCTGACGATACCGCGGCTGACGGACTGGCCGACGCCGAACGGGTTGCCGATGGCGAGGACGACATCGCCGATCTCGAGCTGGTCACTGTCGCCGAAGGTGGCGGGAGACAGGTTGGTGGCGTCGATCTTCAACAGGGCAAGGTCGGTGCCGGGATCGCGGCCGACCACCTTGGCCTCGTAGCGCTTGTTGGAATCCCCGATGGAGACCTTCACCTCGTCGGCGCCGTCGATGACGTGGTTGTTGGTGATGATGTAGCCGTCGGCCGAGGCAACCACGCCGGAGCCGAGGCCCTGCTGGACCTGCTCATTCGGGCGGCTGCGGCCCGGCGGGGTCGCGCC
Organism: Opitutales bacterium; assembly: GCA_964229935.1. Lineage (GTDB taxonomy): Bacteria > Verrucomicrobiota > Verrucomicrobiia > Opitutales > Opitutaceae > ER46. The sequence continues at coordinate 14,502 of CAXRGI010000073.1, read as the reverse complement.
GCGGTTGTTGCGGTCGGGGGAATTCCGCCGCGGAGGCGCGGCCTCCTCGTCCCGGTCCTCGCGCGGCACGAGCTGGTCGAAGAAGCGACGGAAACGAGGGTCGTTCATGAGTCCCGACATGTCGGGCGCGCGTACGGTCTTGCTGGAGTAGACGTAGACCACGCTGGCGGCGGTGCGTTTGACGACGGACGAGTAGCTGACGCGGTCGGCCGCGTCGCGGTTGATCGGCCGGGAATCGATCCGCAGGGCCAGCGGTGGGCGCTTGGCGTCGGCGTCGGTCCCGGCGGATTTCGACTTGGATTCGCTCGCGGCCTTCCGCTCGCCCTTGCGGGGGGTCTTGCCCTCGGCGGCCCAGAGCGTGAGACCAGCGGTGCCGCCGAAGGCGACGACGAACGCGAGCAGCGGCGGAAGGATGCGGACGAGCAGGTTGGGCTTCATGGAGGAGGAGCTGGCGGGGCGCGGCCCCGTGGAGGAGACGCGCAAATCGTGGCGAAGTGGCGCGCAATCCGCAAATCGCCGCCGGGGTTAGAGCGGCGCGGACGGACGCGCGACGCCGGTAAGATTACGGCGCGATCTCGACCGAGACGATCTTGAGGTTGAGCGTGAGAACGGCGGGGTTGGTACCCGACGAAAGGATGAAACGCTCGATGGAGATGTAGGGGGATCTTTTCTGCAGGGCGTCGTAGAAGGCCCGCAGCTGATCCCAGCCGGCATTGGTGATGTTGTACTCCGCCGTGTGCACCGCGAACTGGCCGCTCTTCTGGGTGGTGGGGGTGAGGCCCACGCCGTTCCGGAGCCCGGAGTCCTTGGCCAACTGGTCGACGGTGGTGACAAGCTGGTTGCCGTTGAGGGTCTTGGCAGGGTCGAGCCGCTCGGCGGTCTTCTTCGCGGCGGCTTCGATGGCCGGGCGGTTCCGGATCCAGAGCTCCTGCGTGGCCAGCCGCGCGGTCGTGGTGCGGGCGTCGCGGAGGAAGGTCCCCGCGTGCCGGCCGAACGCCGAGAGCCACCACAGCACGCCCACCGCGAGGAACGCCAGCAGCAGCAGTTTCTCGCGTAACGCGCGGGTGAGGAAGTAATGGCGGATCGCGCGCATCAGGGCGAAGGCTTCGGGGGCGGCGTCTGGCCGGCGGGTTCCGTGAACGCGCCGGCGCGGAAGGTGGCGGTGAGCGTGAACTGGGCCTGGTCGCCCCGCACTGCCTGCAGCGGGGCCTCGACCTTCTCGATCAACGGCAGCTTGCGCAGCGCGGCCTCGTAGGCGTTGACCTGCGCCGCGTTCGTGGTGCGGCCCTCGATGAAGATGGTGTTCAGCCCCCGTGTGGCGTCGGCGGAGACGCGGGTAAACCAGATGTCGGCTGGTTGCCGCTCGTAGTTCTCGCCCACCAGCTGAAGCAGCATCTCGATCGGCCGGAGGCGTTTCGTCGCCAGCTCGTCGATCTTGCTGGTGAGGTTGTCGACGCTCTCGATTTTCTCGACGACCGGACGCTGGGCCGCGACCCGCCCCTCGCGCGTGCCCTGCCAGACGCGTCCGCCCACGAGGGCGAGCTCGCCGGCGGCGAGCGCCACCAGCGAGGCGGCGAGGCCGACCGCGGTGCGCCATAGCACCACGTCGCGACGGCGGGCGGCGCGGAGCGCGGCCAATTCTGCCTTGTCACGCACGTCGGCCGCCGCGGCCGCGGTGGCCGGAAGCCGGGAAACAAGCTCGCCCGCGCGGAAGATGAAGCTGCCGTCGTTGCCGGCCGGCTCGGGGGCGGGCTCGCCGGAAGACTCGATCACCCGGCGGGAGCCGCCGAGCGAGGCGATCAATTCGGACTTCACCCGCGCGCGCTCCTCTTCGGAAGCACCGGCTTCGATCGTCCGCGTCTGCACCGCGGAAGGCTCGCCGTTTGCTCCCCAGTGCACGGCGGTCAACGATTCGGGCGAGCTCAGGAGCACGGTGGTGGCGGGCTCGAGGGACGCGCCGAGCACGGCGCCGAACGCCGGGAGCACGATCTCGGCGCCTTGCCATTCCGCTGACTGCTCAGCCGTGAAACGGCGACGATAGGCGGCGAACAAAAGGGCCTGCTCGGCCCCCGGTCGCCAGTGCCACCCGTAATACAGCTGCGAAAGCGGGAACGGCGCCAGACCCTCGAGCGCGAGCTCGATCTGCGTGGCTGCTTCGCCCGGCGTCGCGCCGGCCGTGACCGCCACCGCGCGCGTGAAGAACGCGGCGTCCGGGAGCAGCGCCACCTTGGGAGGAGGCGGTCCGGCGCGAAGCAGGGAGAGCGGCGATGGCATGCGGAAAGCGGGAGTACGGACGACGCGGGCGGGGAGAACAAGAACGCAAAAGCACTTCCGTTGGTTTCTCCTCCTTCAACCGCCGGCCGGCGGGGGATTCTCGACGATCTCCAGCAACGTGTAGGGATACTTCAGATCAGCGGTTTTGGCGGCCGTGCCGGCGTTGTTTCCGGCCGGAGCCGGAGCCGCGGGCGCGGGCTGGTTTGGTGAGCCCGGGGTCGCGGCGCCTTTCTTCTCGGTGCGGGTGGCGATGGCTTGGACGGTCTTCGCACCCCCGGGCGGAGCGACCACCACGGAAACGCGGAACTCGTTTTTGCCCTCCCGCACAGTGACGTGGAGGCGGAGGGCGCTGACCGTCGTGGAAAACCCCTGGGGATCGCCGGCGGGGCCGGCGATGCGCCCCACATCGCCGGCGCTCTGGAAATACCCCGGACCGTTGTAGCGGAAGTCGCCCTTGCCTTGGAGATAGTCGACGACACTGCGTGATTGCAGGGGGTCGTAGCGACCGAGGGCGGTAAGTACGTCCTGGCTCGCGCTGTTGAGGTTCGGCTTCGGGTAATCCAGCAGCGACACGCAGGCGGTGAAGCGCCGCCAGTTCTCGTTCGGCCGTCCTTCCTTGTCGTAGAAAAACCCCCGTGCCTTCTCGATCGCCGCCAGTTCCTGATACGAACGCAGCGGCCGCCCCGGGGCCTCGTAAGGAATGGGCGCCGACTCGTAGTCCGGCCGCACCGGTGAGGTGTAGGTGTGACCGCGTTTCATCCAGCCCATCAGCGCGTCGGCGATCTCCTCGGCTTCATTTTTCTGGGTCCCCCAAGCCATGAACAGGTTGGTCAGCACCAGGGCGTTGATCTGGGGTAGTGGCAACTTGCCGCTCTCGTCTTCGAGCCGGAGCTCGACGGTGCAGCCCTCCCCCGGGGTGTAACCGGCGAAGCCCAGCGGATCGTTCCAACCCTCGGCCTGGCTGCGGAGCCCGTTGCCGGCCTCGCGGAAGTCGACCAGCACGGCCAGTGCGACCTCCAGGGCCGAGTACGCCTCCACGCGCAACCGTCGCGCGACCGCCGCGCGCTGGTCGGCCATGAGGTCGACCGCCGCCTTGTCCATGAAGGCCAGCAAGGTGGTCATCGCGAAAAGCAACGTGACCATCACGATCACGATCACCGAGGCGCGGCGCCGCGGATCGGCCGGGAGCGGTTGGCGTCGGGGCATGGTCAGAAGACCGGCAGGGCCGGGCCTGGCGTCGGCAGGGTGATCACTCCCTCGCGGGCGAGCCGGCCGTGCGTGAATTTGAGCCGGATCCGCTGCGGCGTCAGGGGCTGCCCCTGCGGATTGAGCTTCAGGCTTGTTTCCGTCGACCAACGTTTGGCGTCGGTATCGTAATAATCGTAGGCGAGGGCGCTGACGAGCGGGGTGACCAGGGTTTCCCGCGGCGTCTGGGTGTCGAAGTCCTTCTCCAGCCGGGAGTGCCACAACAGCACCAGGCCCTCGTTGGGACGCGCCTGCAGGGAGCAGATCACCTCGGGCAGCGGCTGGTCCGGCCAATCGAAGAGCCGGCTGCCGGCGGGAAGCTCGAACGTGAGCATCTTCTCCATCAGGCCGCTTTGTGGCCGGATTTCCTCGAGCCCGATGGGCGTCACGCCGGAGCGGGCGGCGGGAGGCAGGGCGGACGAACGCAGCTCTTGCTCGAGGAATCGCGTCACCGCCCGCACGTGCTGATCGAGCAGGCGCGGCTCGGAGCCGCGGCCCCAGAGCTCCCCCATCGAGAAGACGAGGGTGTTCATGGCCACGAGCAGCAACCCGACGAGGGTGAGCGCGAGGAGCAGTTCAAGGAGCGTGAAACCCCGCCGTTGGCGCGCGCTCATCGGTTTTGTCCTCCGGGCTGGCCGGCCTTGAGCTTGCCCTGCAGCTCGAGGATGCGGGTTTTGGCGTCCTCCTTCAGCTTGCCGCGTTCCCCCGCGTCGATGACCCAGGTGGGACGCATCACCACGAAGGACTGGGTAACCCGATCCGGCTCGGGACGCGCCGGAGCGCTGATCTCGCAGGTGAAGGCCACGCGGAACACGTCCGCCACGTTGGTGGAGGCGATCTCGACGCTCCAGCGCGCGCGGTGGCCGGCGGCCGTGGCGAACTCGCCGCCCTCCTCGACTTTTTTCCGGTCGGGTTCGTTGAGGACCAGCTGGCGCGCGAAGGCGAAGTCCTCGTTGAGCTGTGCCGCGCGCCCGGCCGTCTCGTAGCTGTTCAGCACGTTGAGATAGGCCGAGGCCAGCATCACCGCGGCCATGGCGAACAATGCCATCGCCATCAGCACCTCGAGCAGGGTGAAGGCGCGGGTGCGGCGGCCGGAGGCCTGCTCAGGGCGTGGGTGCATTCGGGTCGGGGGGCGGCGGCATTTCGGCGCACGTCCATGGGTCCACGGTCACCGTGCTCACGGAACCCAGCCTTGTGAACTGCACCCGGAAGGCCCGGCAGGTGCCGTCGCCGTAAAACGGCACGTGCGGTACGGGGCGCGACTCCAGCAGCATCCCTCCCACCAGGATCGTGTTGGCGCCCCGACCGGAACCGCCGAGGAATTCAATCGTGAGGTCCTGCGCGGTGTCCGGGGAGATTGGGAAGGTCTTCAGCGGGCGTTCCTCCCGTGTGAAGCCGTCCTCGGTGACGGTGGTTGGCGCGAGGCCGTCCACGAGGTAGAAATGTTTTTTCTCCGCGTCGAACTTCAGCCGGATCTCATGCTCCGCGCGCAGCGCGGTCTTGCGCGCCTCCTGCACCGCCTTCCAGAAAACCGCGCGCGGCGTCGTCGGCTCGGGTGCGAGCAGCCGGGAGGAACCTCCGATGAAGATTCCGCCGAGCAGCGCGATCAGAGCGATGCTCAGCAGCATCTCGAGCAAGGTGAAGCCGCCGGTCGCGGCGGTTGGCGGGGAGGAACGGCGTGGGGGCACGGATCGGCGGCGACGGGGCCGCGGCGGCGCGCTCGGGCGAGGACCGGAGCCGCCTCGGATTACTTTTCCCCGCTGGCCGCGGAGGACCAGTTGCCGATGTCGTCGGCCGTACCGCTCTGCCGGTCGGGACCCTTCGACCAGAGGTCGTAGCCTCCCTTGTTCCGGGTGCCGGGGTAGGCGTACTGGTAGGGCTCGCCCCACGGGTCGCTGGGGATCTTCCCGTCGGCGACATACGGACCGAACCAGCGGTCGGCCTTGTTGGCCGGTCGGGTGGCGAGCGCCTGCAGTCCCTCGCTGGTCGACGGATAGTCGCCCAGGTGGAGACGATAGGAAACCAGCGCGGTCTTCATGCTCTCCTTCACGAAAATCTCGACCGTGCTCACCTGCGCGCCGCCGAAGATCTTGTCCACGTTGGTGATCGCAAGACCCGCGAGCAGACCGATGATGGCGAGCACCACCAGGATCTCGAGCAGGGTGAAAGCCCGGCGGAGGGAACGGCGGCGTAAGCCGCTGAGATGGGTTTCTCTGGTCATGGCGGGGAGGATGCGCGCGCGAGCGGGCTTGTCGAGACGCGCGGCGTGGCGCGTCAGCGGGCGAGCATGAACGCGAGGGACATCACCACGGTCGGCGCAAGGGCGGCCAGCGCGAGCGGCAGCGGCGAGACCCCGCCGGGGAAGTGGCGGGCGAGGATGGCTTGGCCGGCGGGGTTGGGGGCGTTGGCGATCACGGTGAGTCCGCCGCCGGTTACGGCGCCCGCGACGACGGCGTATTTCAGGCCGTCGGTGAATCCCGGCACAAGGGACGCGAGGTAGGTGATCGCGGCGTTATCGTTGAAGGCCGTGAGCACCACGGCGCCGAGGAAAAGCGGCGTTTCACCCAGGCGCGTGAGGACGGGTTCGATCCACCACGACTGCAGGCCGCCATGAATCACGAGTCCGGCGAGAAAGAAACCCACCAGCACGGGTGGCTTCAGATCGACGGGGTTCTGGTGGTGGGCCGTGGCCTGGGCGAAAGCCAGGAAGAATAGCAGCGCGCCGACGCACATCGCCGGATGATGGGCGTTCCAGACGGTGAACGCGAGGAAGGCGACGTGGGTCAGCGTGATCCACAGGGGCGCGGCGGGACGATTACCTTCGGAATCATTCCGCGGCGGCCGGGACGAGGCCAGCGCCGCGAGCTCCCGCCGAAATACGAGGAAGTAGATCAAGGTTGCGACGATGACTCCGATGATCGCCCGGAGGCCGAAAGTGGTGAACATGAAGCGCAGATCCCATCCCCACGGGCCGGCGACCATGATCACGGGCGGCGCGGCGAAGTGCGTGAGGACACCGCCCACGGAGACGTTAACGAAAAGCAGGCCGAGCGTGGCGTAGGCCAGGCGCGGGCCCGGGTTGAGCGCGTAAAACTGGCGCGACAGCAGGAGCGCGCCGATGGTCATGGCGGCGGGTTCGGTGATGAAGGAACCGAGCAAGGGGGCGAGGATCAGGATGGATAGCCACCAGGCGGCTGGCGTGCCGCCGCCCAGCCCCGCCACGGCGCGCAGGCTGCGTTCCGCGAGATCGAGCACCGGCCTGGTCGCGGCCAGCGTCATGATCACCACTACAAATATGGGCTCCACGAAGCTGACTTTGCCGTCGATGTAGCCCACGACCGCGGGCCAGCCTTTGAACCACGAGATCGCTCCGGCGAGGGCTATGACCCAGATGCCGAACACCGCTTCGACCTCGCCGAGAAAGTGCAGGATCTGCCCTGCGAAACTTACCTCTCCCTCCGCGCCGGCGCGCGCCCGGCGGGCGGCGGCATGGCGCTCTTCCACCACGTGCGCCCAATGCCGGATCTTGGCGCTCAGGAAGGTGTGCAGGATCGCGGCGATGAAAATGCCCGCCGCCACCAGATTGAAAGGTTCGGCGGATGCACGGTGGACGAGCACGCTCCACAGGGTCGCCCCCGCGGGATCGCGGTACTGGTCGAGAGGCATGGGGAGCGCGGAGGAGCCCGCGGCCGCTCCCGCCAGCGCGACGGAAACCGGGGACGCCAGCGCCAGCAGAAGTAAACGTCGCATGGACCGAGGGAACCTCCGCCCGGACCGGCGTCAAACCCGCGAGCAGCGGACGAATAAAAAGGCCGGGCCCGCGGGCCCGGCCGGAAATCCTACCGAGCAGGGCCGGTCAGGCCTTCGCCTCGGCTGGGATGCGCATGGCGTAGAAGGAGCGGTAAACGAACACCAGCGCGATGAGGAAGAATACGCCGCCGATGATGTTTTTCACGCCCTGATCCTTCATCGTCACAGCGATCTCCACCGCGAGGAGGCCGAAGAGCGTGGTGAACTTGATCACCGGGTTCATCGCGACGGAGGAGGTGTCCTTGAAGGGATCGCCCACGGTGTCGCCCACCACGGTGGCCGCGTGGAGATCGGTGCCCTTCTGCCGCAGCTCGACCTCGACGATCTTCTTCGCGTTGTCCCAGGCGCCGCCGGCATTGGCCATGAAGATGGCCTGGAAGAGCCCGAAGAACGCGATGCCGATCAGATAGCCAATGAAGAAGTAGGCGTTGAAGAACGGCAGCGCGAGGGAGAAGCAGAACACCACGATGAAGATGTTCCACATGCCCTTCTGCGCGTACTCCGTGCAGATCCGCACGACTTCCTTGCTGTCTTTGTCCGACGCCGTCGAGGCATCGAGCTTCATGTTCTCCTTGATGTACACCACCGCGCGGTAGGCGCCGGTGACGACCGCCTGGCAGGAGGCGCCGGTGAACCAGTAGATCACGCTGCCGCCCATGATGAGGCCGAGGATGATCTCGGGCTGCACGATGGAGAGCTTGGGTATGACCTGGCCGAAAAGGTTCTCGAGCAGGATGATTATGCCGAAGACCATCGTGGTCGCGCCGACGACCGCGGTGCCGATGAGCACGGGTTTGGCAGTCGCCTTGAACGTGTTCCCGGCGCCGTCCCCCTTTTCGAGTTGGTATTTGGCGTTCTCGAAGTCCGGTTTGAAGCCGAAGTCGCGCTCGATCTCGCCCGCGATACCCGGGCGGCCCTCGATCTGCGAGAGCTCGTAGACCGACTGGGCGTTGTCCGTCACCGGACCATAGCTGTCGACCGCGATGGTCACCGGTCCCATGCCGAGGAAGCCGAAAGCCACGAGGCCGAAGGCAAAGATCGGCGCCGCGAAGAGGAACTTCTCGGGCATGATCGAAAGAAGGGCGGGGTTCTGCGAGAAGTGATAGGAGACCCACATCAGCACCATGATGCACAGACCCATCCAGAAGGCGGAGAAGTTGCCGGCGACGAAGCCCGACAGGATGTTCAAGGAGGCGCCGCCGTGCTTGGAGCAGTTGGTGACCTCTTTCACGTGGGCGGAATTGGTGCTGACGAAGACCTTGGTGAATTCCGGGATGAGCGCCCCGGCGATGGTGCCGCAGCTAATGATCACCGAAAGCACCCACCACAGCGCCGGGTGAATTCCCGTCTGGTGGGCCAGCAGGAAATAGGAGGCGGCGAAGGTGATCGCGATGGAGACCGCGGAGGTGATCCACACGAGGTGCGTGAGCGGAGCCTCGTAATCAAAGTCCTTCGCCGAGCCGTACTTCGCGCGACTCAGGCCCTGGTTGAAGAAGTATGAGACGAGCGACGTCACGATCATCAGCGCGCGCATCACGAACAGCCAGATGATGAGGATGGCGCACACCGCGGGGCTGGCGGCGAGGGCGAGGGCAAGGAAGGCGATGAGCGCAACCCCCGTCACGCCGTAGGTCTCGAAACCGTCAGCCGTGGGTCCGACACTGTCGCCCGCGTTGTCGCCCGTGCAATCGGCGATCACACCGGGATTCTTCGGGTCGTCCTCGGGCAGCTTGAAGACGATCTTCATGAGGTCGGAGCCGATGTCGGCGATCTTCGTGAAGATACCGCCGCAGATGCGGAGCACGGCGGCGCCGAGGGATTCCCCGATCGCGAAACCGATGAAGCACGGGCCCACGAGGTCGCGCGGCAGGAAGATCAGGATGCAAATCATGAAGAACAGCTCCACGCAGACCAGAAGCAGTCCCACGCTCATGCCGGAGCGCAGCGGGATTCCGAGGGTCGCGAGCGCGTTCCCCTGCAGCGCCGAGAACGCCGCGCGGGAGTTGGCGACGGTGTTGATCCGGATGCCGAACCACGCGACGCCGTAGCTGCCGGCGATGCCGAGGACGGAGGATAGCAGGATGACGACGACCTGGCCCGCGGTCATGTGGGCGAGGAAGCCGAAGTAGTACACCATGCACCCCGCGATCAGCAGCCAGAGGATCGAGAGGAACTTCCCTTGCGTGAAGAGGTAGGTCTTGCACGTCTCCCAAATCGTGTTGGAGACCGAGCCCATCGACGGATGTACCGGCAGCGCCTTGGTTTGCTGGTATTGGATCAGGCCGAAGATCGCCCCGATGACACAGAAGACGATTCCCACGTACATGAGCGTGATGCCACTCATGCCACCAAGGCCGTCGAACGTGACCTTCGTGAGGTCGGGAATGTTGATGTTGGCTTCGCTGGCGTGAGCGCCGGAGGCGAGGGCCGCCAGCATGACGCAGGCAGCCCAAAGGAGGGGTTTCTTGGCAATCATCGAGGTTTTGGGAGCAGGGGTTTAGTAACTTTGGCCGCGAGGCGACCTGCCACGTGCCGTTGACTGACTTCGACTGGGGTTCCTTCTGTGAGGTCTAGCATGCGCCCGCGAGGATTTACTCGCTCAACGTTGGCAGCTTCAGCCTACCTTATCCCGTCGCTTCCGGTCATTAATGCCACCGGCTTGGTCGGGAGGAGAATGTTCAGGCTTTTGCTTAATTCGGCAAACAAGGCGAAAATGCGCTCCGAAAACCGGGCAAGCTTTGTATTGCCTGATGCCTAGTTGCATCCGCAACCACTTCCTCCCACGCCTCTTCCTCCGCTGGCTACTTCTCGGGAAAAATAGGTGTGCTCCATCATTGCGGCGTGGACTGGATCGCGGTCCGAACGCATGGCGTAACTCGAGAGGGTTCCCCGCTCCCAAGGCTTAACCCTGACTAGATTGGTGTTGGAACAGCCCGAGCCGAGCAGGGTGGCGACGGTAGCAAGCATCGCGGTGCGGATCAATTTGAGGTTCATAGGTTTAGTTCAGCTTCTGCCCCGGGGCGTGATTCAACGTTGGGGTTCCGCCAGGAGACCCTCGATCTTTCGACGTAACTCGGCCTCGCTCCGATCTCCGTGGAAGCCTCGGTGGATGAAGCGAACCTTGCCATCCGCGCCTAGCAGGAAACTGGTCGGCATAGTGGGTACCTCCACTCGGCGCACCAATTCCTGGCGGTGGTCGTGCAAGGTCACGAAGCCCGGGGAAAGTTTTTTCACGAAAGCGGCCGCGGCGGCCGGTTTTTCGTCGATACCCACGGCCACCACGGCAAAGCCCCGGCTCGAAAACTCCCGATGAAGCTTATCGAGCGCGGGAAACGATGCTTTGCACGGCGCGCACCAGGACGCCCAGAAGTCCACCAGCACAACTTTGCCTGCCAGCTCTGGAAACCCGCTCCCGGAGATAACTTTAAGGTGATCCGGGTCCAAACGAGGGAAGGAGTCCCCTTCCTTTACCGCGGCTGCGGCCTGCCCGGCCCAAGCCATCCCTAGGCAAAGTACTATCAGCAGTCGGCGCCATCCAGCCAGGTTCACGCGCTTAGGAAACCACATAGTTGAAAAATCCCCTGGTTTGGGCGCGCGCGTATTCGGTCACAATCAGCCCCTCGGCGCCGGGAAAGGACTGAATGAACTCGATGCCCTTGGTCACGCCGAGGACGAAGGCGGTCGTCGAGAGGGCTCCGGCCTGAAGGCAGCTGCCGGTGACAACCGTCGCCTGTAGACAGCCGTTGGCGACGGGGCGGCCACTCCGAGGGTCGACGATGTGCCCGTACCGACGGCCGCCGACGATCATCCGTCGGATGTAGTCTCCGGAAGAAGCCACGCCCTTCCCGATCACCGCGATGCTCCCACTCGTTGTCTCTGGCCGCAGAGGATCCTCGAGGCCGATGTGCCAGGCCGGTCGATCCGGCGGCTGTCCGAGAGCCTTCAAATCGTGCCCGAAGTCGACCAACGCGTTGGAAATGCCGCTCTGCACGGCGATCTGCGCTGCCATGTCGACCGCGTACTCCTTGCCGAAACCGCCGAAGTCCAAAGCCATCCCTGGTTCCGGAAGAAAGATCTTCCCTTGGGAGCGTTGGACCCTCTTCCAGCCGACGAGCCGGCGGGCCGCCTCGATTTCAGAGTCCGTCGGCAGCCGAGGGTTGTCCGTGCGGTAGTTCCAGAGGCGAAGCAGCGGCAGCGCAGTTGGATCAAGCACCCCTTGCGTCATGAAGTGCAGCGTATCGCAGAGTTTCAGGAGCGCCTCCATCTCGGCATCCACCGAAACCCATTCCTGTCCGGCGGCCGCGTTGATGCGGCTTAGCAGCGAGTCCGATCGGAATCGCGAGTACTTGGCCTCGAATGTCCCCACCCAGGAGGTAACCGCCCGCTCAAAGTGCGCCGCCTGAGTTTCCCCGCCGGGGGCGGAGTACTGGACTTCGCAGTTCGTGCCCAGCGCGGCGAAGGAAAGTTTCCTCAGCGGTGTCGTCGCGGACCCGCTCGCGGGAGCCGGCGGGGGAGCGCGATGGGACTGGGCAATGTAGGCCAAGGTTCTTGAGCGATCAGGTTGCGCCGCGGAAGATGCTACCAATGGAGGCGTCCACCGAGGGTGATGATGTTGGCGCGGCAGTAGGCGCTCTGCGGTGTCACTCGATCCGTGCCGCGCATTTCGTAGCGCTCGAACGCCACGTCGAACTGCAGCGCGTCGGTGGCATCCCAGACCAGCTTCAAGCCGTAGGTGAACGTTTGCAGGGCGGATAGCCGGTAGTCGGAGGAATAGAAGGGCCCGTTCGGCCGTGGCGGTCCGGCGACGGGGGTGATCGGCGTGCCATCGAACCGGTAGCGGTAAAAGGCCGCGGCGCTTTGATCATGAATGCGCGCCAGCGGTCGCAGGATCCATTGGTCCCCGATTTGCTGGAACCAAGCCGCCTCGAACGTGTGGGCACGGGCTTCGTACGAGTCGCGGTAGAAGCGGTAACTCGTTTCGAGGGTGCCCTTCGACTCCGGGAAGGCGCGATTATAGCCGAGAAACACGATCCACTTCTCCCGCTCGGCCGGCCGATTCTCCGGAAAAGTCAGGGGCAGGAATACACCGGGAATGACCTCGGTGTTTTTTTGCACCAGTTTGTAGGGGTCGGCGAGGTAACCGCTCGCCCGGCCCCAAGAAAGGTTGGCGGTCACGGAGGCGCGCGGGTCGAGCAGCTGCGTGACGCCGGCGATGAGATCGAGTGAGCGCTTACGTTCCCATTCTTTTTGGTGAAACACGCGCACCTCGTCGGAGGTGCCCGCTATGCCGAGGAGCAGCGTGGTGTTCTTCTGGTTGAATTCGCTGAGGGTGTTAAGCGACCAGCCGTCGGAAACGTAGTCGCTCTCGCGGCTGTTGCCCGCGCCCGCCGCCACGTTCACGCCGGCAAATTGGTGCGCGTACACCGCATTCCACGCTTCCCGGCGCTCCGTGAGCGTCGACAGCGGGACCTCGGTGCTCCCCGCGGGCGCCGGTTGGCCGGTCGGAGTTGCACCCGCGATGGAGTCGATCACGCCGTCCACCTTCAGTCGTCCCGCGGCTCCCAGGGTCTTTTCCACCGCGGCGCCGTGGACCTTGATGGCGACGCGACCCCCCATTTCCCGGTAATCCTGGAATTTATACCGTATGGCGTCCTCCGCTCGGGCAGACCGGGGTTGGGCCAGGAACATGAGAAATCCCAGCAGCGCGGGCCGGATAAAGGCGGGGTGACGGGCGATCATCGCGGGAAGGTTGGTTACAAGGGAATCGGCAGCGAGTCCGCTGCAAACGAAGATTCCCGCCGATCGGATCGCGCGGTTTGGGAAAAAGTTACGGCATGCCCGCCGGTCACGGTTTGCCGGCGGTCGCGGGGTTCACGCCGACATGAATCCCAAGTCGAGTTTCGCGAAACGTCCGATGTTGGGCAGTATAACGGGGATATTGGTGGAGCTGACGCCGAACCACCGCGCCAGCGTGGCGGCGTACTCGTCGACGCTGGTCGTGGGAATCCACGTTCCGCGCGCGCCGCTGTCGCTCGGGCCTCCCAGACGCAGATCCGGCATTTGACCGTACATCGCCCCACCTCGGACGGCCCCTCCGAGCACGAAGTGATGGCTGCCCCAGCCGTGATCCGAGCCGTCGCCGTTCGTGTTGTAGGTGCGGCCGAAATCGGAGCCGGTGAAAACTGTTACCTGGTTCTCGGCGTTGATCTGGGCGAGCGCCCGGTAGAACGCATCGAGGGAACGGCTGATGTCGCGCAGCAGGTTGGTGTGCGCTCCGCTCGAGGTGTTGCCGAGGGTGACCTGGTTGTCGTGCAGGTCGAAGCCGCCGATGCGCACAAAGAAAATCTGCCGGGTGAGGTTGAGTTGGCCCTGCGCGTTCACGAGCCGGGCGACCATGTGCAGTTGCTGGGCGAGCCGGGTGTTGGTGACGCCGTTGAAGATTTGGGTAAACGGACTGGTACCCGTGATGATCGAGGAAAGGAGCGAGCTGGTGCCGAGAGCGCGATTGGTCAGGCCACCGAACGCGGCTTCGAGCAGGCTGGGACTTTGTTGCGCGAGGGTGTCGTTCAGCGCGGTCGTCCGCAGCCCGTTCGCGGAGGTGCCGGTGCCGCTGCCGGTGAGCGAGATGGTGCCTCCCGTTCCCACGGCGTACTGCTGCACCACCCGGCCGATCTGGAAGGTGTTCTGGCCATCCAGCGTCATCATCATCGAGATGCGGTTGTTCGAGTTGAGCGCGTTCGTGAGGTCGGCCACGCGACCGCCCCAGCCGGTCGCCACCTCGGAGAAAGGTTTGTCGGCGACGCTGGTCTGCCATTCGACCTGCTGATCATTGTGCGAGAACAGCTGGCGCGGCCGCAGTTCCGGCCGGGCGTTGAACGTCTCCCGAGTGAGAGGGTAGGCCAGCGTGCCGGTGTTGGCTATGACGGCCATTTTGCCGCGATCGTAGAGCGACTTAAGCTCCGTCATCGCAGGATGCAGCGCCCAAGCGCGACCGTCTCCGCCCGGAGTGGCGATAGGCAGCAGACTGGATTGGGGAAGGGAAAGCGCCGTACGGGCTGCGGCGTAGGCGGCGTATCCGGCGTTGTCGGCCGGCACCACGAGATTGTTGGCGTCATTGCCGCCCGCGAAAAACAGGCAGACGAGCGCCTTGAAGTCGGGCGCGGGCGCACCGGC
>CAXRGI010000072.1:0-25580 GCA_964229935.1 Opitutales bacterium | reverse complement strand
CCCTCGCCGCCGCCGAGATACGCACTCACGCCCCAGCCCTCGCCCGCTGGCTGCGGAAGTGAAGGCGCGGGGCCGCTGAGGAGACTCCGGATTTTGGAAGCCCGGCGGACGCCGGGGGCACTGATCGTTCAGACCAGTCGCGAGGCCGCCTCGAGCGCCGAGGAGAAGTCAGCGATGTTTTCCCTCCGGGCGAACGCGCGGAAGCGCCGGATTGCTCCGGGCGTCAGCTTAACCGTCTTGCGTAGCTTGCCCGAGGGCTTCCGGCCCGCGCCGGGACGCGCCCCGCCGTGCGTGACCACGGCCCGGGAGGGATCAAAATAGTCGAGAATGTCCCGTCCACGGTTGAAGCGGCCTTCAAGGTTAGCCGCCGTGGTCGGTACCGGTGATGTGGTGGAAGAGGGTTTTTTCATGGATTCGGGAGCGGCGGGCGGAAATCAGGCGGAAGTGGTCGTCCCGTGGCGCGTAGACCACCGTCCAAAGCTTTCCGGCAATGAACCCGATGGCGAGATGCCGCATTTCGCCGGGGTTTCTGGAGGGAAGCGTCACGATGGTTCCCCGCCAAAGAGCAGTGGCTTCGGCCAGGCTTATCCCATGTTTGGCGAGATTAGCGGCGCTCTTTTGCAGGTCCCAAGCGAACTTTACCCGCTCGATTTCGTACATACGATATCAAGTCTGGCAACCGTTTTCCGGACTGATCAGACCCAGGAAGAGTGGGCGGAGACGTAAATCATCGCCTGCAGCCAAACCGGAACCGTGCTGCCGACGAGTAAGCCATCACCCAGAATCACGGGTAATGGGAGCATCCCGGCCGACCGCGACGGGACTCCGGGGTCGCCTTTGATTCGACTCGGAGGTCCCGGGAACGGCCGGACTTTTGCGCCTGATGCGCCTCGTTGCGGCTATTTCCGGAGTTGGCCGCGAACAGGCTCAGGAAGCGCAAGAGCGGGGAAGACGGGGCCACCACGAAATACGCGAAACGCACGAAACCGCGATGCGACCCGAGGCTTCAGCTGGTGGATCGGACTCCGTGAACTCGGGCTGGGCCTCTGTGCCCTCTGTGTCCCAACTCAACTCCCCTTCGGTTGCGGCGGAGCCGCGCTGGGATATCCGCGGTCAAAATTGCGAACCCGTTCGGGACAGGCCTTGCTCCCCCGCCGAGCCTTCCTGCTTCGCCGGGCCTATGGAGGACAGGACGTAGGACAAGTCGGCCGTCACGGTTCCGGTATCATCCGCGGCGGGCGGCCGCGGCTACCCCGAGCCATGGCCTTCTTCATCGGGGTCCATCAGCGACCCTCCGTGGTTACCCACCGCGAGCCGGAGCATAGCTCCAGCTCGGACGCATGCTTCACTTTCCCGGGCGCTTGGCTGTAGTCGGCTTCTCCGGTGCAGCTTCAGGGCGAGAAAGGGAGATGGATCGCTCAAGGAAGGACTCGGCCGCGGGGGCGTTCTCGCCTCCCGGGGCCGGCTTCGCCGGAGCGGCGGGATCCATCCCGGCGAGGAGCGTCTGGAAACGGTCGCGTTCGGCCGGTTGGCGAGCGAGCTTAACGCCGCGCTCGGCCATCGCGCGGGCCTCGACGGGGAAGCCGCGCTTCAAGGCGAGAAGTGTGCCCTGGGTGAGCAGGGCCAGGTCGCGCGGGAAGCGGTTGATCCCCTCGATCACCACGCCGAGGTGCTCGGCCAGCGGTGGAGCGGCGGACGCGGTCCAAGTCTCGGCGACCAGCGCGTAGACCTCGGCCAACGGCGGCGGCTGCTTCATCGCGGTGAAGAGCGGCGTGAGCACGGCGGCGACCTGCGCCGAATCGAGCCCGCCCCCCGCGCCGGCCGGCTTCGCCCGGGCGGACTGGAGGCGCAACCGGGCCAGCTCGAGGTGGGCCCGGGCACGCACGACCTTGGCCTGCACGGCGGCCTCGAGGAAACGTTCCGCACGCTCGGACCGCCCCGCCTGCAGTTCGTCGAGCCCGAGGGCGGCGAGCAAACGGGGATCGCGTTCTCCGCGCACGAACGGGGCGATGAGCGCGTTGCGCGCCGCGTCGCCGTGACGGCCGAGGCGCAGCACTTCGCCCTTGATGCGGCCGACGTCCGCGTCGGCGGCGTCGCGCAGCTCCACCGGCGGCGGCTCGGGCAGGCCGGGCTGCCCCTTCTTCGCCTCGAAGCGCATCGCGTTGTAGACCGTGAACTGGATGTGCCCGCGGATCTCGAGCGCCATCTGGCGATAGGTCTTGCCGAAGCATTCCTTGAACAGGCGCTCCGAGGGCCCCTCCTCGCCGACCCGCGTGACGAACTGCAGGAAAGGCCGCTGGTATTTGCGGTTGTTGCCGTAGAGGCAGAGGTGCACGAACGCGTAGCACTGCGCCTTCCACTCGCGCGTGCGGGCCCGCGGTCCCCCGGCCGCGAGCATCTCACCCATCGGCATGATCGCGCGTCTGGCGAGGATCTGGTTGAAGTCGCCGATCTTCTCCGCGCCAAAACCGTCGCCGATCTGGGCAAACGTGATCGATTTCGTGGAGAAATCGACCGACCCGAAGAGCTGCACCAGTCCCTCTTCGAACCACGGCGGCGGCGGTGCGTTCAGCTGGCGGCGGATCAGGAACCTGAAATACTCGATGTAGAAGGCCCGGTACGGATCGGCTTCCTCCACCGTGTCGGCGTCGACCCGCAGTTCGGAAAGCGCGAAGTCGATCACGATCGCCGCCCGCTCGGGATCGCGGAAGAAAAGACTGTTGGTGCCGTAGCGCTCGTCCTGCTGGTCAGCCGGCAGGAATTCCTCGAAGCCCTTGCCGCGGCTGCCGCACAGGATGAGCGCGGTCGGCACCGCGACCTGCCCGCGGGTGAGCCCGGGCATGATCACCTCGATCACCTCCTGCAGCAGCAGAAAGTCGCGCGTAAAACGCTTCGTCTCACGCTCGGAAATCCGCGAGAGGATCTCGAAGCCCGGGATCTCGGCGTACTTCCATTGCTCCGGCGGGGGCAGCACGCGGCTGTCTTTCACCTCGAACGCCGGCAGCTCCACGACGCCGCCCGCCGCAGGGGGCGTCTCAGCCGCGGATGCCAACGCCGCGAAGCACCACGACAGGAAGAGGAATCGCAGCAACCGACGCATGCGGCCCTACTTTCTCGCGGGTGCGGGCCGGGGCTCGGCCGTCTCCGCCGGCGCGGGCGGGGCCGGCGGCAGCGAAGCCTTGAGCGCCTCGAAGCGCTGCCGCGCCGAGCCTTCGGGCGCCCATTTGACGCCGTGGTCGGCCAGCGCGTGGGCGGCGCGGAGATCGCCGGTGTCGCGAGCGATGACTCCGGCCTGGAAGATCAGCTTCAAACGCGTCGGGAACAGCTGCGCGCCCTCGATCATCATCCTCGCGTCGTCCGCGCCGGGGTTGCCGGCGCTGCGCGCCCAGGTGTCGCCGGCGAGATCGTAGATCGCCGGCAGGAGCGGCGTCTTGCCGTGGGCGAAAGCGAGGGGCGCGATGATACCGGTGGTCTGCGCCGCGGTGAGGCGGCCATCGGCCCCCGGCGCGGCCAGCGCCTCGGCGGAGCGCAACCGCGCGAGCTCGAGGCTCGCCTCGGGCCGCTTCGCCTTGGCGCTGAACGCGGCCTCGAGAAACTTCCGGGCTTTGGCGGCGTCCCCGTGCTCCTTCTCGTAAAGTCCGATCGCGGCCAGCAGGTAGGGATCGCGTTCGCCGCGGGCGTACGGGGCGTAAAGCTGCGCGCGGGCCTCGCGCACGTTCCCGGCGAGCACCATGGCCTCGCCCTTGATGCGCCCCACCTCGGCCTCGGTGGCGTCCCGCAGCGTGAGCGGCGGCGGCGCGACGATCACGTCCTCCTTCGAGCGGTACTCGCGGTGCTGGTAGACGGTGAAGTCGATGTAGCCGCGCAGCTCCATGAGCATCTGCTTATACGTCCGGTTGAAGACCTGCTTGAACAGTTCCTCGCTCGGCGGCTCCTTCGCGAGCCGCTGGAGGAAAGTGGCGAACGGCTTCTGGTATTTCCCGTTCAGCCCGTACAGGCACATGTGCACGAACGCGTACGCCTGCTTCGCCCAGCGATTGTTGCCGAGCACGTTGGTCGACTCCGGCGAGTCGTGCGCGACGGCGAAAAACTTGTCGAGCGGCACAAGGGCCTTGCGCTGCAGCGCGGCGTTGAAGTCGCGGTCCTCGGCCGGGGCGCCGGGCAGCGCCATGGCCTCCGCGCCCTCCTCACCCGCGCCCAGCGCGTTGATCTGCGCCACCATCGCCGCCTGCGCCGAGACGGTGTTGGGATCCTCCAGCTTCGCGAAGGAGATCCAGCGCCGGTCGAACTCCATGCGCATGATGATCTGCGACAGCCCCTCCTCGACCCACGCCGGCAGGCGGGGCTCGCTGCGGCTCAGGATATAGCGCACATACTCGCGGTAGAGCTGCTTGTCGTGGTCGACCGAAACCAGACCCGAGTCGGTGCCCGTGGCCGCGTCGTTGGCGCCGTCGACATTCAGGACGTTCAGGGTCGTCGCCTGCAGGTCGATCACGATCGCGGTGCCCTGTCCTTTCTTCAGGAAGACGCTGGCGAAGCCGGCGTCGGGCACGTACCGGTCCTTAGGGATGAATGCGTCGAACTTGTTACGCCGCCCGCACAGGATGAGAGAAGTCGTCTGCGGATGACGCGCGGGCTGGGGCCAGACGTGGCCCAGCGCCTGGCGGAACATATCGAAATCCCGCAGGAGCCGCTGCGTGGCCTTGTCGGACGCGTTGCTCAGGATCTCGAAGCCCGGGATGGTCGCGTGGCGCCACTGTTCCGGCGGCGGCAACTCCCGGCTGTCGGTCACGACAAACTTGGGCAACTCGACCACGGGATCGGCCACCGCGGGTTGCGCCCGGACCTCGCCGGCCAAAAGCACCGCGGCCGAAGCGACGGCGAGAAAAGGTTTCATACGTGGAAAGACGATCCGGGGCGGGCGAAGTTGCCGAGCGGAAAACCGGCCGCGCATCCGCCGGGCGTCACCCAGCTCAGCAGCCCGAAGAAAAGCATCACAATCGCGGACAGCCCCTTGGGAATTCGCACGACCGACGAAACGATGATGAGAATGCCCTGCAGGGCCTCATTCAACGCGGCCGCCGCCCACCCCCATGATTCAGCTCGCGGTGGCCCTCGACCGCCACCCGCTCCACCGCCGTCCACTCCGCCTCCGGGTTCACCAGGAGCAGGGATGCGATCTTGTAGGCGGCCTACTTTCCAGAAACCGAGGAAGACGCACGCCCTGAGGATCTGAAAAACCGAGTTCGAGGCTCGGTGGAATTGCCGAACTTCAGAAAAAACTGATACCCCCTTGCCCAGCTTCCGGCCGTCGAGAAACGCTTTGCCAAACCCGCGGCGGAGCGGTCAATCCTGACTGTCAGAACCATGCCCGCCCCGACGCTCCGTTCCCTCGCCCGCGACCTCGCGCTGTCGCGGACGACGGTCTCGGACGCTCTGCGAGGATCGCCGCGCGTGGACCCGCGCACGGCGGAACGCGTGCGGAAGGCGGCGGAAGCGGCCGGATACCGGCGAAACCCGCTCGCGGGGGCGCTGATGTCGGAACTGCGCCGATCACGCGGGGCCGACTTCCGCGGGGTGATCGCCGGGGTGGATTTCGCCGAACCGGACCGGCCGAGGGAAGGCGCGGCCTACCATCGCGAACTGGTGGCCGGCATGGCCGCGCGGGCGGGCGAGCTCGGCTTCAAGCTGGAGCGTTTCAACGTGGGCGAGGGAGACCTCACCGTGCCGCGGCTCGACTCCATCCTGCTCTCGCGCGGGATCAGCGGCGTGGTGCTGCTGCCCACTTGGGACGCGCCCGATCTGTCGGCTCTGGATTGGTCGCGCCTGGCGGGAGTCTACACGGACTACATCATCGAGCGTCCCAAGCTGCACACGGTGTGCTCCGACCAGTACCGCTCGCTGCTCGCGGCGCTGCACCGCCTGCGCGCGATGGGCTACCGCCGCCCGGGATTGCTGCTGCATCGGCACCAGGACGAGCGGCTTCAATACCGTTGGAGCGCGGCCTTCCGCGCCTTCCAGGAGAATCAGCGCGAAGAGCCCCTGGTGCCGCCGCTGATCGTGGACCGCTTTGAGCGCGCCGCTTTCGCCAAATGGTTCCGCGAACACCGGCCGGACATCGTGCTCGGGCACCATTGCGAGGCGGTCGCATGGATGGAGTCGTGCGGCGCCAAAGTGCCGGGGACGCACGGCTTCGTGTGCCTGAATATCCACATGAAAACACGGCCCTGTGCCGGGCTGGACCTGCGGCCCCGCATCATTGGACTGCGCGCGGTCGAGTTGCTCGTCGCCCAATTGCAACGCAACGAGACGGGGGTGCCGGAGTGGCCATCGACCACCACCATCGCCGCCGGTTGGATCGACGGTCCCACCCTGCGCCAACGCACGTGAGTAATCGGAAAAAAAGGCCGCCCGTGCGAAGGGGCTCCGCGCGACTTTTCAGGGGCACCCCGTCCAACCTGAATCTCCTCGCGAAGGTCCTCCGCCAGGGCGGGCTCGTGGGAGTTCCCACCGAGACGGTTTACGGCTTGGCGGCCGACGCGCTCGACGCCGAGGCCTGCGCCCGAATCTATCGCGCCAAGGGTCGGCCGCCCACCGATCCGCTGATCGTGCACGTACTCTCGAGACAGGAGGCGGAGAAGATCGCGTACCTGAATCCCGCCGCACGCCGCCTGGCTGATGCTTTCTGGCCCGGCCCGCTGACGCTTGTGCTGGAGAAGCGTGCCGAGGTGCCCGACATCGTTACGGCCGGACTGGGCAGCGTCGCGGTGCGCGTGCCCGCGCATGGCCTTTTCCGCCGGCTCCTCCGCGTGACCGGTCGCCCCCTCGCGGCGCCCAGCGCAAACCCGTTCGGTTATGTCAGCCCCACGACGGCCGAGCATGTCCGCGCCGGACTCGGCGAGCGGATCGGCCATATCCTCGACGGAGGCGCCTGCTCGGTGGGACTCGAGTCGACGATCATCGATGTGCGCGATCCGGACCGCCCGCGGTTGCTCCGTCCCGGCGCGATCGCGCGCGAGCAGGTGGAAACAGCGCTGGGCCGGAAGGTCGGCTCCGGCCGCACGGCCGGCTCGGCGCGCAAGGCGCAACGGGCCCCCGGCATGTTGAAGCGCCACTACAGCCCGCGGACCCCGGTCACGCTGCACGAACGTCTGTCCACGAAGGACGTGAAGGCCGGCGGAAAGAGAGACGCGTGGGTCTTCGCCGCCCGGCCCACGGGTGTGACCGGAGACAACATCTTCTGGCTCGATCCACGAGGAGACCTGCGCGGGGCCGCCCGGCGGCTCTTCGCACTGCTGCGACGGCTCGACGCGGCGGGTCACAGCCGCATCCACCTTGAGAAGATCCCCGGCCGCGCCGGCCTCGCCGAGGCCCTGAACGACCGCCTGGCTCGCGCCGCCGCTCGCGGTTGAGCGGGAGCCCGCCGCGAACGGCGGATGGGTTGCTTTTTTACCGCGGCTTTGTTGCTTCGCGCGCCTTCGCCCCGCCCCTTTAAACCGCAGCTATATACCCACATGGGAACCCGCCTCTTCCCCGCCCTTTCCTTGTTTCTCGCGCCGCTGCTGGCGGCCCAGACGGTCCCACCCGCCGGCTCGACGGCCGGTTCCGCGGCCCAGCAGGAAGTGCTCGAACTTTCGCCCTTTCAGGTGACCGCGGAGGCCTTCAAGGGCTACTACGCCTCCCAGACCCTCGCAGGCTCACGCCTGAAGATGAACGTCGATGAGATCGCCTCATCCGTGCAGATCATCACGCCGGAGTTCATGCAGGACGTCGGCGCGACGAACCTGAACCAGCTTTTTCTGTTCACGACCTCGACCGAGGCGAGCGGCATCAACGGCAACTTCAGCGACTTCAACGTCGGCACGACCTCGACCGGCGACCAATCCTCCCGGGTCAACCCACAAGGGTCGCAGCGCGTGCGCGGCATCGCCGGCGCCGATCTCACGCGGAACTACTTCCTTAGTCTGATTCCGTCCGATCGGTTCAACACCGAGACCACGGAGATCAACCGCGGGGCCAACGCCATCCTCTTCGGCCTCGGGAGCCCCGCCGGCATCGTCAACACGCAACTCGCCACCGCGAAGTTCAAGGACACCTACGAGGTGCGCGTCGACGCCGACAGCGAAGGCTCTTTCCGCGCGGAGACTGATCTCAACCGCGTCATCATTCCCCGCAGACTCGCGGTGCGCTTCGCCGCGGTGCGCGACGACCGGAGGTTTTACCAGGAACCCGCGTTCGACGACGACCACCGCCAGTACGGCGCCGTCACCTACCGGCCGTGGACGGGAGCGACGGTGCGGGGCTCGGTGGAGAGCGGCGGCCGCCGCGCCAACCGGCCCAACACGATCCCCCCGTCCAGCACGATCGCGAGCTGGCTGACCAACCAGCCCCTGATGGTCCAGCGGATGCGCGCGGTCATCGCCGCCACCCCCGGCGCCAATCTCTCGGTGCCGGACGCCTATCCCCTGATTTACAGCCCGATTGCCCAATCGTGGCGCCCCGCCGGCACCACCAACGCCTACCTGACGACCGCGAGCATCCCGAACGACGTGAAGCTCGCGATCCTGCGCAACGCCGTCGTTTACCACGACAACAGCGCCACGAACCCTCGGATGCTCTTCCATCCGAACATGTCGCGCCAGATCGCGGCCGTTTATCTACCGGGCTCGGTTAACCCGGGCGGCGCCGTGGGCGGCGGCGGCGCGATCGAGTCGAACATCACGGCCATCAACAACCCGCTCCCGGCCATGAACCCCGACGGCGTGGGAGCGGCGCCCGCCTACAATTACCTCGTGCCGGAACAGCCGTGGCGGACCAACCCGGTGCAGATCCTGGTATCGCTCACCAACCTCGCAATGTTCGACTTCACCCGCCGGATGCTCTCCGGTGACGCGGCCTTCCAGCACGACAAGTGGAACCACCACCATGTCGTGTTCGAGCAGACGATTCTCGACGGCCGCGCGGGCCTTGAGCTCGCCTACGACCATCAAACCTACCGGCGCAGCGCCTACGTCCCGTTCCAGAATTTTTCCGGCATCTTCGTGGATCTGATGCAGGACTATCTCGGCCAGCCGAATCCCAATCTCGGCCGGCCGTTCCTGATGGACCGCGTCGGCATGGGAACCCTGAAGGACGAGCGCGAATCCCTCCGCGCCACGGCCTTCGCCAAGTTCGACCCCAAGCGGCAGTGGTCCGGCTCACGTGTCGCCGGCTGGCTGGGCCGCCACACGCTCACCGCCATCGGCAGCTCGTACGATCAGCGGCAGGAGTCAGCGAGCTGGGGCCAGTACTACCAGAACACGAACGGGGGCTTTGTTTTCAGCGCCTCCGATCCGCTCGGTTCCAGCCGCCGTAAGGTTAACAATATCGTCTATCTCGGCGACTCGGTGCTCGGCGCGAGGTCCGAAAGCGAGGTCCGGCTCACACCGCTCACCTCCCAGAAACTCTGGGACCCGGGCCGCACCATCGCCCTGCGCACGTTCAACCCGACCACCGCGGCCTACGAGACCCTCAATCTCCAGACCGGCGCGGAAATGGAGGACTTCTCCCGCAACACCCAGAATGTCGGCACCCTCGCGGCGACATGGAACGCGTCGTTTCTGCGCAACCACCTGATCGGACTCTACGGCTGGCGGCAGGATTCCGTGGTCTCGGAGATCCGCCAGGCATTGCCCGGTCCTAACCTTCTCGCGGATCGCGCCTCGATCACCACCCCCGCCGCTTTGCTTAACCGCATCGACGACCAGTTCCGCACCACATCGTGGTCCGTGGTCGGCAAATGGCCCGACCGTTGGGTTCCCCTGCCGCTGGCAGGCAAGGTGAACGCCTACTACGGCGAGTCGGAAAACTTCAGTCTCGGGGCCACCGCCAACGACATCTACGGCGCGCAACTCCCCTCGCCCTCCGGGCGCACGAAGGAGTACGGCCTCACGATCAACCTGCTCGAATCGAAGTTCGTCGTCCGCCTCAACCGCTACGAGTGCGCGGTCGCCAACGGCGGCACGAACACGAAGTACTCCACCTTGGTGAACCAGGGTATCCTCAAGCCGCTTGAGTTTCTCATCGAGGCCCAGCGGCTCGGAAACCAGGGCGCCGCCACTCCCAACTACGCCCTGGCCATGGACGCCCTGGGCCGGCTCAACGCGATCATTCCCCCGCGCACACGGACTTCCGCCAGCCTCGACGCGCCGGCGTCGGGCGGGGACTACGCGCGAACCGACATCCCGAATCTCGGCGATACCCAGGACATCGTGGGCCGCGGCACCGAGGTTGAGCTCACCTGGAATCCAAACGACAACTGGCGCGTCGCCCTGAACGTCGCGAACCAGGAAACCGTCGTCGACAATTACGGCCCGCGCCTCGCGGAACTCTGGTCGAAGGTGCAGCCGATCCTCGGATCGGGCGGCCTCATCGGGCACCTGCGCTATTTCAACGACGCCGCTTCCGTGCCGCCGAACTATATCAGCCACCCGGCGCCGGTACCGGGCGACGGCCAGATGACAGTCGCGCAGTGGATCGAGACCAACGTGCTTTCGTCCTACCGGAACCAGAAGAAGCAGGAAGGGCGCGTCTCCACCGAACAGCGCGCCTGGCGGGTCAACCTCGTGACCAATTACAGTTTCACCCGCGGCGCCCTGAAGGGCTTCGGCATCGGCACCGCCGCCCGCTGGCAGGACGGCGCGGTGATCGGCTACCCGACCGAATTGGTGGGCGACACCCTGGTGGCCGACATCAACCGCCCCCACATCGCCCCGGCGATCACCAACATTGACGCATGGCTGCGCTACAAGCGGCGCCTGTTCCGCGACCGGATCGATTGGACGCTCGAACTGCGCGTGCAGAATCTGAACCACACCGCGCAGGACCTCATCCCGGTGCGCTCGGAGCTCACCACCGCCTACCGTGTGGCCCAGTACCGCGTCGGCCCGCCCCGCGTCTGGTCCCTCGGCAATTCCTTCAAATTCTGACCCGCTGGTCCCATGGGGTCAGGGCGTTCGTTGTTTAATCCGACCGAAAACATTGAACGCCCTGACCCCATGACGAGGGGCGCACTGAAGGCGATAACCCGTTTTCCCGAATCTTGCGTCTGACGGGTGGCCCCGTTCGTGTCGCCTTCTTCCCCGCAGCCTCCGCGTTGACCGCCTTCCTTCCGGAATCGGTCGCTGCCAGAGGTTTACCGTCCGAACGGTGAGCGTCGGAACAAAATCATGCCGCTCCCCCAGGAAGAACCCAACCCCCGAGGAAAACTCTCGGAAGCGGAGGAGCGTTTTGATCGCTTGCGGAGGCGGCTGGGCTGGTACCTGGCGCCGGCGGTGCTCGTGACACTCTGGTTTCTGCCGATCCCGGGCCTGTCGGAACCGGCGAGGCACCTTTTCGCCATCGTCGGGATGGCGCTGACGCTTTGGATCACCGAGGCGATTCCACTGGCGGCGACCGCGTTGCTCGCCCCGGCGCTGTGTGTGGCCGCCGGGCTCGGTTCGGCCCGGGAGGTCTTCCGCCCCTTCTCCGATCCGGTCGTTTTTCTATTCATCGGCAGCTTCCTGATGGGCGAGGCCATGTTGAAACACGGGCTGAACCGGCGTTTCGCGTTTGGTCTGCTCACACTGCCCTGGGTCACCGCAAGCCCGGGGCGCCTGTATGTGGCGTTCGCGGGCATCACCGCGGTGATCTCCATGTGGGTCTCCAATGCGGCCGCCACGGCGATGATGCTCCCCATCGCGCTGTCGATCTTGGCCGAACTCGGCCTGCGGCAAGGCGCGGCCAACTTCCGCGCCACCCCATATGCGGCCGGATTGATGCTGATCACCGCCTTCGCCGCCTCAGTGGGTGGCATGGCAACGCCGGTCGGTACCCCACCCAATCTTATCGGCATAGGGGCCGTCGAGCGGCTGCTTGGGTACAAGATCACCTTCTTCGAGTGGATGCGGCTCGGTCTTCCGGTGGCGGCGGTGTTGACGGTCTTCCTGGTCTGGCGGTTCCGGCGTCACTGCCCCTTCCCCAACCTTCCCCTGGCCGAAAACCGCCTCCTGCTGGAAAAAGAGCGGGCGAAACTCGGCCCCTGGACCCGGGGCCAACGGAATGTCGTGGGCGTGTTCATCGGCGCCGTCGCATTCTGGATGCTTCCCGGGCTGATCGCCGGATTAACCGAACGTGGCGCGGCGGATCCCGTCTTCCTCTGGATCAATGCCCGTGCGCCGGAGAGCATCATCGGCCTGCTGGCCGCTTCCCTGCTCTTTATCCTGCCGGCGGACACGAAACGGGAGTCTTTCACGCTCGAGTGGCGCGATGCCGCCGGCATCGACTGGGGCACCATCCTGCTATTCGCGGGCGGCATGTGCCTCGGCGAACTGATGTTCTCCACCGGCCTCGCCCACTGGATCGGTGCGGGACTCGCCACCATCTTCCAAAGCCATTCGGTCGTGGGACTGACCCTGCTCTTCACCGCGATCGGGATCGTCGTCAGCGAAACCACCACCAACACGGCCTCGGCCACGATGGTGGTGCCCATCGCGATCGCGGTCGCGCAGGCGGCGGGGGTCGACCCCCTGAAGCCGGCCCTCGCCGCCTGCCTGGGCTGCTCGATGGGCTTCCTCCTGCCCGTCTCCACCGGCCCGAACGCGATGGCGTATGGCACGGGCTGCGTTCCCCTGAAATCCATGATGCGCCACGGCGTGTGGCTCGATCTGGCCGGATGGGTGGTGATCGTCGCCACCGTCCTGCTGCTGGGCCCGTCGTTGCCCGCCAAGCCATGAACACCGAGGCGATGCGTGTCCGCGCGCTCCCACGGGCCGGAGGCGCTCCGGCGACCGGCGAAGCCGAGGTTTCGCGCTGGTTCGAACGCGAGGTGCAACCTCACGAGCCCGCGCTCCGCGCCTACCTGCAGGCGCGCTTTCCCACGCTGGGCGAGCACGACGACCTCGTGCAGGAGTCCTACACCCGCCTTCTACGCGAACGCGCGAGGGGCGAAGTCCGCCACCCGCGCGCGTTTCTCTTCACCGCGGCGCGCAACGCGGCCTACGATCTTTTCCGCCGAAGGGGGGCCAAGCCGACCGAGGCCGTGACGGAGGCCATCGAGCTGACGGCGCTTTCCGAACAGCCGGGCACGGCCGAACAGTTCGATCAACGACTGGAATTGGAGGTGCTCGCCGAGGCGGTGCGCGCCCTGCCCGAACGTTGCCGGCAGGTGATCATGCTGCGCTACCTCGACAACCTCACCTACAAGGAAATCGGAGCCCAACTGGGCATATCACCCGAGACGGTGAAGGTTCATATGGCCAAGGGCATGCGGCGGTGCGCCGCGTTTTTCGCCGACCGCGGTCTCATCGAGGGCGCACCGCGCACCACCGGCGAGCGAGGGACCCCCGCATGACACCGGCATCCGGACCCGAGGATCACGACGACCCCATCGAGGAGGTGGCGGCGAACTGGCTCACCCTCCGCTCCGAGGGACTTTCCTCGTCCCAAAGACGGGAGTTCGAGCGCTGGCGACAGGCCGATCCGCGCCATGCAGCGGCGGTCGCCAGACTGGAGGCCGCGTGCGACCTCCTGGAGAAAATGCCGAAGGTGCGTGCGGACCTGCAGCCGGTCATAACCTTCCCGTCCCCCGCCCGCCCGGTGGAGCGAGCCGCCGGACGTTCAGGCCGTGGGTGGCGTACCGCGGCCGCCGTGGCCGCCGCGGTCATCATCACGGCCGTCGCCTTCCGGCCCTGGCGGCCGGCCTCGCCGACATCCCACTCCCACGCGACCTCGGCCGGCGGCTACGAGCGGGTGGTTCTGGGCGACGGCTCCGTGATCGAGTTGAACGCGAGCACCGAGGTTCGGGTCGTTCTCGCCTCCGATGAACGCCGGATTTCGCTGATGAGCGGGGAGGCCCATTTCACCGTGGCCCACGATCCGGGCCGACCCTTTGTGGTCGAGGCGGCGGGCGTCTCGGTCCGCGCCGTTGGCACGGCGTTCAATGTCCTGATCGGCTCAAGGGCGGTCGAGGTGCTCGTGACCGAGGGCAAGGTCGCCGTGGTCGATCGCCCGGCCGACACCGCCCGGCCGACACCGCCGTCCGGCCGCTCCCCCGGAGAGAGCGCCCGACAGGGGTTTTCCGCGTTCCTCGAGGCGCACGAACGCGCGCGGATCCCGGCGCTCCTGATCCAGGATTCCCTCCAACCCGGGGACGCCGCCGTCATCGAGAAGGTGACGCCCGAGGCCGTCCGGCGGGCGCTTTCCTGGCAGGAGCGACGGCTGGTCTTCGCCGAGACGCCGCTCCGGGAAGTCGCCGCCGAGTTCAACCGCCGCAACCGCATCCAGATCGTGCTCGGCGACGACCGGATCGGTGTGCGGCCGGTGGGAGGAGCGTTCGCCGCCGACAACGTCGAGGGGTTCCTCCGGCTGCTGGAATCGAGCGGCCGCATCACGGTCGAGCGGAGAGACGAGAGGACCGTCGTGCTGCGCGCGAAGGACTGACAAGCAGACCGAATCCGCGGTCAAGATGCTCACACGTATAACCCGTTTGGTCCGCGGCTGCGTCTCAGTGGCACATTGTCTGCCCCTGCTGATGAATAACCTGATCCCATGCGGTCCGGTCACCTCCCTCGCCGCATGCTCCCTCGCTTGCGCAGCCGTGACCGCGCAAGGCGCCGAGGCCGCCTCGAGGAGGTATGATATCCCCCGCGGCGGCGCGGTGGAGACCCTTCGGCGCTTTGTCGAGATCTCCGGCCGCGAGGTTGTCTACCTGACCGACGCGGTGCGCCATGTGACTACCAACCCCGTCCGGGGCGAGTACACCGCAAGGGAGGCGCTCGCGCGTCTGATCGCCGACACGGGTCTAGCCGTCGCGGAGGACGTGACTTCAGGAGCCCTGATGGTCAATCCGACCGCGGCCGAGGATCCGGCCGCCGGCCGGAGGGACGGCCGGCCCTCCCCGCGGTCGCACGGCCAAACCGAGAATTATCCGATGAAAAAAACCTCCCTCCTTGGCGTGATCGGCACGTGGATCGCGCTCTCCCTGACCCCGGGTCAGGCCCAAACCACCGCCGGCCCCGACAAGACCGGGATCCTGCAGGGCCGCGTCCTGAACGAGCGCAACGCGCAGTATCTCGAGGGCGCCCGCATCTCGATCGAGGGCACCGCGCTGTCCACCGTCACCGAGGCGGACGGCAGTTACCGGCTGTCGCAGGTTCCGGCGGGGGCCGTGAAGGTGCAGACCTTCTACACCGGCCTGCCGCGCGAGGTGCGGACAGCCGAAGTCGGCGCGGGTCGCGTCACCGAGCTGAACATCTCTCTGGGGGCCGAGACCGCGCGCGACGGCGTGGTGCAACTCGGCCGCTTCCAGGTATCGACCTCGCGCGAGATGGATGCCTCCGCCCTCGCGATCAACGAGCAGCGGTTCGCGCCCAACATCAAGCAGGTCGTGTCGACGGAGCAGTTCGGCAACGTGGCCGAGGGCAACACCGCCGAGTTCCTCAAGTTCCTGCCCGGCATCACCGTCAGCTACACCGGCGGCAACGCCCGCGGCATCTCCATCGACGGGGTGCCCCCCGACTACGTTCCGGTGACCATCGATAGCTTCAACCTCGCCTCGGCCGACGGCGGCCGCACGAACCGCACCGTCATGGCGGACATGGTCTCGATCAACAACCTGTCTCGCATCGAGGTCCTCAACACCCCCACGCCCGAGTCGCCGGCCTCCGCCCTCGCGGGCACCGTGAACATGGTCACGCGCAGCTCCTTCGAACGGGCGCGGCCCCTTTTCCAGTCCAACGTGTACTTCAGCATGCGGGACAACGCGCGGAGCCTCGACAAGGTGCCCGGTGCGAGGCCCAGCCCGACCCGTAACATCTACCCGGGATTCGATTTCTCGTATTCCGCGCCGGTCAACAAGCGCTTCGGCTTCTCGCTGTCGGCGGGCGATTCCACCAGCTACTCCGCGCAGGACCGCTCGCAGTCAACCTGGCGCGGCACCGGCGTGGCGACCGCCGGCACCGGCTTCCCGGCCACCTCCTTCACCCAGCCGTACCTTTCGGCCTACCGCGTGGAGGACCAGCCGAAGATCACGGCGCGCAAATCGCTGGCCGCGTCCGCGGATTTCCGACTGTCGGACAACGACCGGGTCACCGTGGGTATTCTCTACTCGTCCTTCGACGTGCAGTTCACGCTGCACTCGCTGACCTTCAACCCGGGCGCGGTGCAGCCCGGCGGCTTCTCCTCCACCTTCGTCCGTGGAGCCGCCGGCGCGGGCAATGTATCGATGATCCACAACGAGCGAAACCGCTTCAACCGCACGGTCATGCCCACGCTGACCTGGCGGCACCAGTCGCCGGACTGGAACGCCGATCTCGGCTTCGGCTACTCCTCCGCCACCGACGACAACCACGATGTGGGCCAGGGCTATTTCCGCGCCGTCAACGCGATCCGGCGGGCGCTCACGATCTCGTTCGACGACGTCTCCTACCTGCGCCCGGGCACGATCACCGTGCGCAACGCCGCCGGGGTCGACCAGAACCCCTACTCGATCAACGGCTACGCCCTCACCTCGGCCGCGAGCCAGCAGAACGCCACGCGCGACACCCAGAAGACCGCCTACGGCAACGTGGGGCGGAAGCTGGCCACCCGTATTCCGATCGCCCTTAAGGCGGGCTTCCAACTCCAGGAGGGCATCCGCGACATCACGGACAACTCCGAGACCTTCAACTACGTTGGCGCGGACCGCGTGGCCAGCACCACCGCCGCGGTCGGCGACGACGCCCTCGCGCCGTTTCTTGACCCGGTCTTCTCGCTCCGCGTGCTGCCGTACGGATTCCCGGCCTCCGAAGCGCCCAGCAACCGCAAGGTGTGGGAACACTACGCCGCCCAGCCGGGCAACTTCACCACCAACGCCGCCACGACCGCGCGCAACCGCGTCGCGACCTCGAAATTCGCCCGGGAGCGGCTCGCGGCGCCCTACGTGCGCGCCGATTTCGGCTTCCTCGACCAGCGCCTGAAGATCGTCGCCGGCGTTCGGGCGGAGCGTACCTCCATCACGGCCGCGGGCCCGTTGACCGATCCGCGGAGAAGCGCCACCGGCATCGAGCGCGGCGCGAGAACCGAACGTTCCTACCAGGATCTCTTCCCGAGCCTCAACGCCAGCTTCGCCTTCCGTGAGAACCTCCTCGGACGCCTCGCGGCCTACGAATCCATCGGACGCCCCGACTACAACCAGTACGCCGGGGGCCTCACGCTGCCGGATACCAGCGCCGGGGACAGCGCGACGAATCGCATCGTGGTCAATAACGTCGACATCACTCCCTGGGCCGCCCGTTCGGTCGTGCTGCGCCTGGAACACTACTTCCAGGGCGTCGGAGTGGTCTCGGTCGCGGCCTTCCGCCGTGAAGTGCGTAACTTCTTCGGCAGCCGCGTGCAGCCGGCCACCCCGGAATTTCTGGCCGCCTACGGCCTGGATCCCAACGCGTACGGGCGCTACAACGTCTCCACCCAGTACAATCTGTCCGACGCGGTGCGCTTTGAAGGGGTGAGTTTCAACTACCGCCAAAGCCTTACCTTCCTCCCGTTCTGGGCCCGCGGCTTTGAGGTCTTCGCCAACGGAACTTCCCAGCGCGCGGTGGGCGACACCGGCGGAAACTTCGCGGGCTACATCCCGCGGAGCGGCAGCGCCGGCATCAGCTTCACCCGAGAGAATTACAACCTGCGCGTGAATCTGAACCATCGCGGTCGCACGAGGCTCAACGCCGTCGCCGCGGGAGCCAGCATCGAGCCGGGCACCTACAACTGGCAGCCGCCCTCGACGTTCATCGACGTCATCGCGGAGTACCATCTGCGCCGGAACCTGTCGGTCTACGCCAACCTGCGTAATGTCACCGACCAGGGTGCCACGACGGAGATTTACGGCCCCAGCACCCCGCGGAACGCCCGCTTCTTCCAGACCACCGCCTACGGGTCGCTGTGGACGTTCGGCGTCAACTGGTCCCGCTGAGCCCCTCCAGAATGCCCGCCTCGTTCCGTCCGCGCCTACCGGCCGGCCTCATGCTGCTCGTCGCGTTCGCCCCGCTCTCGGCGGTGGGTGCGCATCAGGCCACCGGTTTCAAGATCGTGAATGTGACGACGACCACGGCGGACGTCTGGACCCGCGTCACGTTGCGGCCCGCGGCCAACCCGGCGAACGGCCCCTTGCCCCGGGTCGAGGCCTTTGCCGCGGCGACCGGGGCGCCGGTGCCGCTGCGGGAGAACCGCGCGTTCCCGGACACCCGCATTGTCGTTCAGATGCCCGCGGGGCTTGATCTGGGCGCGGCGGCGGGCGGCGCGCCGGCCGCCGAGGGGGTGACGCGCGTTCGATTCCGCGCCAAGGGGACCGCCCCTTGGAGGGAGACGCCGTGGCGGGCCACCTCCACGCAACGCGACGGGATTGCGGTCCATTCGCTGCCGGCCCTGACCCCGGGAACCCGCTATGAGATCTCGGTGCAGGCGCGGCGGAGCGCCGGCGAAAGCCGGACGGATGAGGAATCGGGCGAGTTCAAGACGGCTCCCGCGCCGGACCAAGGCGGCCCTGTCGTGTTCTGCATCATGACCTGCCAGAAGTACGAGAAGATCGACCGCCCGGACGGGCTGGCGATCTATCCCGCGATGGGGGCGATGCGGCCGGACTTCTTCGTGAACACCGGGGATGTGGTCTACTACGATCAAGGACCGGTGATCGCCCTGACCCGGGAGCTCGCACGCTACCACTGGGCGCGCATGTTCGCCCTCCCGACCCTGCGGGACTTTCACCGCACCTGCAGCGCCTTCTTCATGAAGGACGACCACGACATCCTGGCGAACGACTGCGGTCCCCTGACGCGAACCGGCGAACTCACGTACGCCGACGGGGTGCGCCTGTTCCGGGAGCAAACTGCGCTGCCGGAGGTTGCCAACCGAACCTTCCGCTGGGGCCGCGACCTGCAGGTCTGGCTGACCGAGGGCCGGGATTACCGCACCCCGGATTGGACGGAGAAGCGGACGCCCCCGCCCACGCTCTGGGGTCGCGACCAGATCCAATGGCTGCGGGAGACATTGGCCGCCTCGACCGCCACGCACCGCCTCATCATCACCACCGTCCCGGTCGTGGGTCCCGACCGCAGCAACAAGGACGACAACTACGCCAACGCCGGCTTCGAGACGGAGGGGAAGGAAATCAGGCGGATGCTTTCGGAGTACCGCAATCTGACGGTGATCACCGGGGACCGGCACTGGCAGTACGTCTCGGTGGACCCGGCGACGTCACTCAACGAATGGAGCGTGGGCCCGTCGACCGCCGCCCACGCCGGCGGCTGGGAGGAAAAGACGCCACGTCCGGAGCATCGCTTCCTCCGCACCGGCCAAGGTGGATTCCTTTCCGGCGTAGTCACTCCAACGACCACCGGAGCAAGCCTTGAGCTCCGCCTGCACGACGTGGACGGAAAGGTGGTCTACCGGGCGCAGAGGTGAGCCGGGGCAGGACACCATCCGCCTCGCGGTAAAAAAGCCCAAACCGCGGCTTCCGTTGGCGCGGTGGAAAGCCAGCCCACCGGGGGGCTTCAACCCGCGGGACCGTGATTGGCGGCGATGGGGCCCGACAGTCGCCGGCCGGCCTTCATCACCTGGCCCGGTGTTGCGGGGCCGAGAGGTTTTTCCAAATCCCTCGCTGTGTTGATCAACGCATCCAGATCAACGCCGGTTGGGTACCCGGATACTTCCAGAGCATGCACCAGATCCGCGGTGCATATGTTGCCCGTCGCCCCGGGCGCATAAAGGCAGCCCCCGATTCCGGCGAGCGCGCCGTCGTACCGGACTACTCCCGACTCCAGTTCTGCGAAAACGTTAGCCAGACCCAGTCCCTGGGTGTTGTGGAAATGCAGGGCGAGCGTGTTCCCGCGGCAGACGTCCCGCACCGACCCGACGACTTCCTTCACCAGGGCCGGGTAAGCCATGCCGCTGGTGTCACACAGGCTGATCGAATGGATGTCGGCATCATCCTGGAGCCGCCGACACCACGTCAGAATTGCGGCGACCCGCATGCCCGCCGTGGTGGCGAGAGCGGCGGCCTCCCGGATGGCCCGCAACGAGGCCTCCCTCGACATGCGGAGGTTGGCGCGGTTGTGGCTCTGACTCGCCGACATCACCAGGTTCGCTTCATCCGCTCCGCCATCGATGACCCGCTCCATACCGCGACGATTCGGGACGAGCGCCGCGTGAATTCCCCCCGGGCGACGGGCCATACCTTTGAAGACTGCGTCCGCATCGGCGAGTTGCGACATCGCCCGCGGTGAAACAAAGGAACTGACCTCGATCCGTCGGAGGCCGCTCGCCGCCAGCCGCTCCACCAGCTCGATTTTACGTTCCGTCGGCAGAGCCCGATCCTCGTTCTGCAGGCCGTCGCGCAGCATCACGTCCTGCAGTTCAACCGACCTTTCGCGTGCCTTGGGCGGAATCAAGCGATGACCCCCTTGATCCTGAGATCATCCTGCTCCCTTTCGCTCAAACCAAGCGATTCCAGTACCATACGGGTGTGCTCGCCCAACTCGGACGCCGGCGTGCGGAAGGCGCCCGGCGTGGTCATCCGCTTCGGCACGATCTCGGGCAACTCGACGTCGAATCCCTGCCGCGTTTGCTGCCGGAGAATCATCTCACGGGCCCGGTAGTAGGCATCCTCGCTGATATCCTTGGCCGTGTAGACCCGGCTCCCGGGAACGCCCGCGCTCCGCAGGTCGGCGAGCACCTGCTCCACCGTCCGGGGTCGGCTCCACTCCCCGATGGCCTGATCGATCTCGACGACCGCCTTCACCCTACCCTCGTTTTTCGCGGGGTCGGCGCGCCCGCCAAGATCCTACCGGCCGATCGCCTTCATGAGACGCGTGAAGATCGAGTCTCCGTTGCCGGCGATCAGCACGAGACCATCGCGGCAACGGTGGGCGTTGGAGGGCGCGATGCCCGGCAAGGCGCTGTCCGCGGGCGCGCGCACCTCGCCCAGCGCGCTGTATTCGGGCAGCATGCTCTCCATCGTGTTGAAGACCGACCCGTGCAGGGCGACGTCAATCACCTGGCCGGCTCCGCCGTTGGCCTCGCGGTGATGCAAGGCGAGCAGCACCCCGATGGTGCCGTGCAAGGCCGCCAAAGTATCCCCGATCGAGATACCGCAACGCACCGGAATCCGCCCGGGCAGACCCGTGAGGTGCCGCAGCCCGCCCATCGCCTCACCGATGGAAACGAAACTGGGCCGGTCACGGTACGGCCCCGTTTGCCCGTACCCGGAAATTCGCAGCATGATCACCCCTGGGTTGATCTGCTGGAGAGCGTCCAGCCCAATCCCGAGGCACAAGCCGAGCCTCTCAGGCTAGGCCGACCCCATGGACCCCTAGGCCAGCGGGAACGTGCAGAAGAAAAGGGCGCCGGCGCCTTTTTCCGACTCGAACCCGATCTGTCCTCCCATCCGCTCCACCAATTCCTTGCTGATCGCGAGTCCCAGACCGGTCCCGCCCAGCTTCCGCGTGTCGGACGAGTCGGCCTGGGAGAATTTCTGGAAAATCCGGTCGCGGAACTCGGCCGGAACCCCGGGGCCGCGATCCCGCACCTCGATCCGCAGATTCCCTTCGTGCAACCGCGCCGTCACGTCCACGCGCTCATTGGCGGGCGAAAACTTGATGGCGTTCGAGAGGAAGTTCGAGACCACCTGGGTCAGCCGGCTCGCGTCGATCCGCACCTCGGCTCCGCTGGATTCGTCCAGCAACTTCAGCTCGATACTCCGCTGACCGGCGTTGGGCGTGCTCGCCGCAACCGCCTCCGCCAGCAGCTGGCCGACCGGTTGGGGCTGCAGGTCGAAGCTCATCTTGCCCGCGGCGATCTTCTCCAGATCGAGCAGGTCGTTGATGAGGTTGGAAAGCTGGCCGCTGTTGATGGCGGCGATCTCGATCAGGCGCTGGCCCTTCGGCGGAAGGGTTCCGAGGGCGCCGCTCGCCAGCAGACGCAGCGAGGCCACCACCGACGTCAGGGGCGTGCGCAACTCATGGCTCACCGTGGAGATGAACTCCCGCTTCATCCGGTCGACCCGGTTGCGCTCCGACAGGTCGCGCAACAACCCGACGTAGAGCGGGCGTCCGTCCTTGGAGATCTCACTGACGGACAGCTCGACCGGAAACTCCTCGCCGTTGCGCCGCCGCCCGACCGTCTCCCGGCCGATCCCGATCACGTGCGGCTCCTTCGTCCGCTGGTAGCGCGCGAGGTACTCGTCGTGATGGCGCGAAATCTCGCCCGGCATGAGGATGCTCACGTTGACGCCAACCACTTCATCCGCACGGAAGCCGAAGATCTTTTCGGCTGCCTGGTTGAACGATTGAATGCGGCCCCGTTCGTCGATGGTGACGATGGCTTCCAGGACGTTGTCGATCACCGCCTGCATGTGGCGCGCGCTGCTGTCGGACTGCTCCATGGACTGCTTCAGCCGCGAGGACATGTGGTTGAAGCTGGCCGCCAGGGTGTCGATCTCCTTGGTCACTTCACCCGGAAGCGGGCTGCTGAAATCCCCCTCCGCCAGACGTTTGGTCGCGGCATTGAGACGCTGCAGGGGGATGGCGATCCGAGCGACCATCGCCCACGCCAATAAGGCCGCGACCAGCACATTGAGCACCGCCTCCGGCAGGTGGACCCGCAGGGCGGATTTTCGGGCCGTGGCGATCGCGTCCGAAAGATCGAAGCACAAGTAAGCCACCCCGTAATTCGAGCTGCGCAGTTCCCCGGAGTCGGCGGGCATCGCGAATCTCATCAGGGCCACGATGATCTCCTGCCGGTCCTTCGGTCGCGCGATCACCGCGGTCGAGCGTTGGAGAGCGGTGTCGATCGAGGCTTGGAAAAAATCGAGGGCCCGCACGGCCGGTTCGCCCACCGAGGCGAAGCGGGTGGCGTGCAGGACCAATCCCTGGTCATCCACGATGGCTCCGCCCGCCAGTTTGGGCTCGAGCGCGAGAAGGGTGAGTTCCTGACGCAGGAGACTCGGATCGGAACGGATCAGTCGCTCGGAGGCGCGAGCGAGCGAAGCGACCGTGCCCCGCAGTTCCCTCTCCGCCGCGTCGAGCAGGACCTCGCGCTTATCAGCGACGGCCACGAAGTAGCTGGCCAAGCCAACCACCGAAAACGGCACCACGATCAGGACCGGAAGCAGCCAGCGCAGGGATACAGTTGGAAACCTCACGGCAGGAAGCGAACGTCAGCCAGCCGCGATACATCAACCGCCTTGGGCAGAAGCTCGGCGGCGAGCATCACCTCCTGCAACGCCACCGCGGACGTCTCCAGCCGGCTCTTTTCACCCGCCAACCACGACCTGTTCTCCTGCAGGTCCGGCAGCTGCAGCCCCAGGTAAGTGCCCGGAACCTCACTGGGAGCCACCTTCAGCCGGCGAGAGATCATCGCGTGGCTGGCCTGCGGGAATTTGTCGAAGAACTCCCGCGCCCGGAAGTGTCCGGCGACGAGCGAGCGCAAGGCGGCCGGGTTCATGCCGGCGACTTCGGTCCTAACCGCCAGTACATCCAGAATGCGCCCGGGGATCTGCGCCGAATCGAAAAGGCGAACCGCCTTTTGCGCCTTCAATTGGGTGACCACCGGTTCAAACGTCACCAGGGCGTCCACTTTGCCCGACGTGTAGGCGAGCACGTGCGCCTCTATCCCTAGGTGGACCAACGAGACGTCCTTGGGGCTCAAACCGCCTTTCCGCAAAGCCGCATCGAGCAGGACGGCACCGACCGCACTTTGCTCGAGTCCGATCCTTTTGCCGCGCAGGTCCGAAAGGGTGTTGGTCCCCGGGCGCGCCAGGACCACATCGGCGCCATGGGAGATATCCAGCACGGCGATCACCTTCAGCGATTGGCCGGAAGCGATCGCGGTCAACGTCTCGTCTAGAGTGAGGCACGCTCCGTCGAGACTCCCGGAGGCGAGGCCCTGGATGCAGGCGGTGGCGGATGCGAGTTCAACCAGTCGCACCAAGTTACCCGGGAAAAACCCGCTCTCGCGAGCGAGATAGAGAAACTCGTACCCGGGCCAGACGTTGGAGCCGATGCGCACCGGTTTTTCCGGGGCTGCGCAGCCCGAGAAGCCGGCCCCGAGAGCCACACCGCCGAGCGCGGCTGCCGACCGCCGGAGGAAAATCCTCCGGGACGAGGGCCACACCGAGGGGTCGCTGGGAGGAAGGAGTTTCCGCTGCAAGCTGGTCACTTGGACTGGGACTTCCAGATGGCCCTAATCTGATCCGGAAGCTTGAGACCGTCAAAGGGCTTGGGAATGACCCCCGCCGCCCCGAGTGACAGGTAGCTTTCGATGTCCTTGGGACCGGCCTTGGCTGTGACAAAGACGACTGGGATCTTCGCGAGGGCCGGGATCTGCCTCATCCGAAGCATGGTGGTCGGGCCGTCCATGTCCGGCATCATCACATCGAGCAGGATGAGTTCGGGCCTGAAAGCTTCCACGCACTCCAGGGCCTCCTTGCCCGATGCGCACGATTTCACGGTAAACCCCCCGACTTCCTCCAGAACACACACCAGGATTTCCTGCAGGTAAGGGTCATCATCTACGGTGAGTACCCTAGTCAGCGTATCGGCCATGTCCGTACAACACGTTATCCTTACCTGATTGCAATTTCCATCGTGCGTGGCCCGAGCGGTCAGGGCGTTGGATTTTCAAACGGCGAAGCGCCATGCGAGGATGCGGCTTTTCTTCTGGCCGTGTTCAAGCGGCAGCACCCTGACGTCCATCGCACCCGAGGTATCCAGCGTGCGTTCCAACGGCGGGAGATGCTCGCGGCT
The DNA here is from genome assembly GCA_964229935.1 of Opitutales bacterium. Classification (GTDB taxonomy): domain Bacteria; phylum Verrucomicrobiota; class Verrucomicrobiia; order Opitutales; family Opitutaceae; genus ER46. Next base: position 792 of record CAXRGI010000072.1, on the reverse strand, counting down.
GGAGACCAACGTGGTGAACCAGCCCACCCGGCCGGCCAACCCGCGGCTTTCGGCGATCATCCGGCGAATAAACCCGAGTTCGCCGCCGGCGCACCAAAGCTCGGAGCCCGTGCCTCCGAAATTCCGCGTCAGACGGGGAGCGGCCCCGCCGGCAAGTTGGCGGAGTTTTCGCCGCGTGCCGGCCGCGGCAGCTTCGGGCGAGGCGTGGAACGGCGGGTTGCAGAGGGTCAGCGCGAAACGCTCGTCCGGAGCGACCGCGTTGGCGAAAACGCATTCGCGCGCGGGTTGCCGCCGGAGAGAAACGGCGGACGCGAACCGCGGATTGGCCGCTAGAATCTCGGCGGCTTGACGCAGCGCGACGGGATCAACTTCCGTGCCCACGAAGCTCCAGCCGTACGCGTGATGACCGAGCAGCGGGAAGATGACGTTGGCGCCGACACCCACGTCGAGGACCCGCACACGAGCGCCCTGCGGAATCACACCTCCGTTCGTCGTGGCCAGCAGGTCAGCGACCGCATGAAGGTAATCAGCCCGACCGGGGACCGGCGGGCACAGGTAGCCGGGCGGGAGATCCCATGAGCGAACGCCATGGTGATGAAGGAGCAGCGCGCCATTGAGGGCCTTCACCGCGGCCGGATCGGCGAAGTCGATGGTCGGCCCGCCATGGGGCGCGGTCCGCACGAACGGCGCCAGGGACGGACTCGCCGCCGTCAGAGCGGCGAAGTCATAGCCGTCGCGGTGCGGGTTGCGGGGGTGCATGGTAGTCGCGAGTCCGGAGTCTCGGCTCAGCGC
>CAXRGI010000071.1:0-6325 GCA_964229935.1 Opitutales bacterium | reverse complement strand
CGCGGACTCGGTGCCGCTCGGGCCCGTTTCCGAGAAGTACACCATCGCCAGCCTCGCGAAATTTCTCGAGGACCCGCTGGCGATCAGGCCCGGCGGCCGGATGCCTGACGCAAAGCTCGACCACTTCGAGGCAGTGGACATCGCGAGCTACCTGCTGCGTGACCAAGCTACGCCTCCACCCGTCTTTCGCCCCGATCCGAACCTCGCCGCACGCGGCAAGGTGCTCTTCACCCAACACCGCTGCAACGCGTGCCACACGGTCGGCGGTGCGGGCCCTTCGCCGACCCTCGCCGCGTTGGAGCAAGTCCGTCCCGAACACGGGTGCTTGTCCACCCGGCCCGGGGCGTGGCCGCAGTATCCGCTATCGGAAGCGCAACGAACGGCGGTGTGGGCCGCGCTGGCTCCGCCGGCGGCACCGTTGAGCGTCACCGAGAACATCGAGCTGTCACTCACCCGCTTGAACTGTGTGGCGTGCCACCAGCGCGGGGAACTCGGCGGGGTCCCCGCGCATCGCGACGCCTACTTCACCGGTCGGGACGAGAACCTCGGCGACCAGGGCCGCCTTCCACCGTCGCTCACGGGCGTCGGAGCAAAGCTCAGGCGTGACTGGCTCCGCGACGTGATCGTGAACGGAGCGTCGGCGCGGCCGTATCTCAACACGCGGATGCCGAAGTTTGGCGCAGCCGCCGCCGAACCGCTCGTCGACTGGCTCAAGCAAATGGACACCTTGCCGCCGGCCGAGTTCACGCGCGTCGGCAGAGAGGACAAGCCGCACGAGATCGGACGCGAACTCGCCGGCAGCAAGGCGTTGAACTGCATCGCCTGCCACACCTTCCGCGGGAAGAGCGCCTCTCCCATCCGGGCGCTGGACCTAATGACCATGACGGAGCGGCTGGAGGAGAACTGGTTTCACCATTACCTTGCCCATCCGCAGCGATTCTCGCCGCTTACCATCATGCCGGGCTTTTGGCCGGACGGGAAATCGCCGTTGCCCGACGTGCTCGGCGGCGACCCCGGCCGGCAGCGCGACGCGCTCTGGCAATATCTGACGCGAGGCCCCGAGGCGCGTGAGCCGCAGGGCCTCGTGTTGGAGCCGCTCATCATCTCGGTGCCGAACGAGGCGGTCATCATCCGGCGCGCATTTCCCGGCATCGGCAAGCGCGGCATCGGCGTGGGTTACCCGGGCGGCATCAACCTTTCCTTCGACGCGGGCCAGATGCGGCTGGGCTCGATCTGGAGCGGCGGGTTCATCGAGGCCTCCAGCCTCTGGCGCGGCCAGGGTTCGGGCCAGGCGCGCATTCTCGGCAAGGACACCACCACGTTCCCGTCCGGCCCGGCATTCGCGATCCTCGCCACGCCGGAGACCGCCTGGCCCGTCCCCGACCCCACGCCGCGCCCGTCTCCCCATTCCTTCACGGGCTACACGCTCGACGCCCAGCAACGCCCCACGCTCCGCTATTCCGTCGAGGGCTTTGCCGTGGAGGATTTCTTCATCGAGCGTCGCGATCCCGCCGGGAAGGTTTTCCTTGAACGTACCCTGAGGTTCCCCGCCCCACCTCCGGCGGGAATGCACTTCCGGGTGGCCGCGGACAAGATCATCGAGCCACGTGGCGCCAACGAGTTCGCCGTCGGCCAGAACCTTTGCGTGCGACTGCCCACGACGCCGCTGGTCCGCCCGGCCGGTGACTTGAAGGAATTGCTGCTACCCGTGCAGGGGGAACTACGGATCGAATACCACCCCGCCGCCAAGCCATGAACTTCCGCTTCATCATACCGATTTTTGTCCTCCCGTTCGCGGCCGCGGCGGCGGAGAGTTTTGGCGATTCCTGGGGCACGGCGGAACGGGAGGCGGCATTCTATCGCATCGTCAACGTCCCGCTGCCCGAGGGCGTGTATCTGGAGGCGGGGAGTTTTGTTTCGCTGCCGGACGGACGGCTCGCGGTGGGCACGCGGCGCGGGGAAATTCTCCTGTTAAGCGGCATCATGGACGAGAACCCGCGTCCGACCGTCCACCGTTTCGCGGGCGGATTGGATGAAGTGCTGGGCCTCGCGCATCGCGACGGCGCCTTCTACGCCACACACGCCACGGAAGTCACCCGCATCACGGACACGAACGGCGACGGCCGCGCGGACCGCTTCGACACGGTGAGCGACAAATGGGGATTCGGGCACTATCACGAGTTCGCGCTCGGCTCGAAGTTCGACGCGGCGGGAAACCTCTACGTCGCGCTCGGCCTGTCCGAGTCGTACAACTCGAAGGCACTTTTCCGCGGCTGGGCCCTGAAGATCACGCCGGACGGGATGACCATCCCGTTGTGCAGCGGCCTGCGCAGCCCGCTCGGCGTGGGCGAGAACGAGCACGGGGAGATATTCTACGTCGAGAGCCAGGGGCCATGGAACGGCGCGTGCTCGCTGAAACATCTCAAGCCCGGCGGCTTCATGGGACACCCCGTCAGCTTCAACTGGTATCCGTACGCGCCGAACATGGGGCCGGAGCCGGTGAAGCCGAACACGCCGTCGCGCATGGAAATCGAGCGCAAGCGCGTGAAGGAACTCGTCCCTTACGCCGTGGTGTTCCCCTACAAGAAAATGGGGCGCTCGATCTCCGCGTTCGAGGTGAACCGCTCGGGCGGAAAGTTCGGGCCGTTCGAGAATCAGATGTTCGTCGGCGACTACTCGCTGAGCATCGTTATGCGGGTGACAACCGAGCAGGTGAACGGCGTGTGGCAGGGCGCGTGTTACCCGTTCCGCGAGGGATTGGGCACGGGCATTCTCGCGGTGCACTTCACGCCGCGCGGGCAACTCGTCGCCGGCGGCACGAACCGCGGCTGGCCCGTGCGCGGCATGAAGGACAACCTGCTCCAGCGCCTCGACTGGACCGGCCGGACGCCGTTCGAGATCCTCGACATCCGGGCCCAGCCCGACGGGTTCGTTTTGCGGTTCACGCAACCCGTCGACGCCGCGCTCGCGTCGCGCCCGGAAAACTACGGCCTCCAGACCTACACGCACATTTACCAGCAAGGCTACGGCAGCCCCGAGGTGGATCACACACGCCCGACCGTGACCGCCGCCGAGGTGGCGCCCGATGGCATGAGCGCGCGCCTCCGGGTGCAGGGTCTGGTGCAGGGGCACATCCATGACTTTCACCTCCCCGCGCTGAGGTCCCGCGACGCCGAGCCGCTGCTCCACGACCGCGCCTACTACACCTTGAACGAGATCCCCCAGCCCTGAACCGCGCCAATCCGGAACGCCGTCCATGAAAATCAAACGCATCCTCGCCCACCGGGTGGAACTTCCGTTGCACGAGACCACCTACAAATGGAGCGGCGGAAAATCCGTCACGGTCTTCGACAGCACCATCGTGCGTGTCGAGACCGACACCGGACTCGTCGGCCACGGCGAGGTTTGTCCGCTCGGGCCGTTTTATCTGCCGGCCTACGCGGAGGGCGTGCGGGCCGGTCTGCGCGAACTCGGCCCGCATCTCCTCGGCGAGGACCCGCGCCAATTGGCGAAGCTCAATCGCACGATGGACGCCGCGCTGAAAGGACATCCCTACGTGAAGAGCGGCATCGACATCGCGTGCTGGGACATCCTCGGGCAGGCGAGCGGCATGCCGGTGTGCGAATTGCTCGGCGGCCGCTACGGCAAGGACGTGCATCTCTACCGCGCCATCTCGCAGGAGTCGCCGGAGCAAATGGCCGCGAAGGTCGCCGGCTATCGCGCGGAAGGTTACCGCCGCTTCCAGCTCAAGGTCGGCGGCGATCCGGACACCGACATCGCGCGCATCCATGCCGTCGCCGCGAAGCTCCAGCCCGGCGACCGGCTCGTGGCCGACGCGAATACCGGCTGGGTGCAGCACGAGGCGGTTCGCGTGGCCAAAGCCGTGCGCGACGTGGATGTTTACATCGAGCAACCCTGCCTAACCTACGAGGAGTGCCTCGCGGTGCGCCGGCAGATCCCGCACCCGTTCGTGCTCGATGAAAACATCGACGACCTCGGCATCCTGCTCCGCGCCAAGGCCGACCTCGCGATGGACGTGGTTAATCTGAAGATCAGCAAGCTGGGCGGTCTCACGAAGATCAAACAGGCCCGCGACCTCTGCGTGAGCATGGGCATCGCCATGACGCTGGAGGATTCGTGGGGCGGTGACATCGCCACCGCCGCCATCGCGCACCTCGCGCAAAGCACGCCCACGGAGTTCCTCTTCACCACCACCGACTTCAACAGCTACGGGCCGGTGAGCATCGCCGATGGCGCGCCGCAGCGCGTGAACGGCCGCATGGCCGCGTCCAAGTCGCCCGGCCTCGGCATCACACCGAAGATGGATGTGCTCGGGAAGGCGGTCGTCGTCGTGGCATGAAACAAATTCCGCTCATGGTTTTCGCGTTCTGCGTCGCGTTGGCGACGGCGGGCGCGGCCCAGCCGCCGAACATCCTGCTCATCCTCGCCGACGACCTCGGCTACGGCGATGTGCGCAGCTACAACGACCAGTCGAAGGTCGCCACGCCGCATCTCGACCGACTCGCGCGGGAAGGCATGCGCTTCACCGACGCGCATAGCCCCGCCACGGTCTGCACGCCCACGCGCTACAGTTTGCTGACCGGCCAGATGGCGTTTCGCGTGCCCAATGGCGGCACGGTGTTCCAGGGCGCAGGCGGACCTACCTTGATCGCTCCGGGTCGCCTGACGCTGCCGGCGATGCTGAGGAAGCAGGGCTACGCCACCGCGGCGGTCGGCAAATGGCATGTGGGCCTGACCTTTCGCGACGAGGCCGGACAACCGATTCACTCGGGAAAACGTGAGGAGGTGAAGCGCATCGACTTCCGCCGCCGCGTCGAGGGCGGGCCGCTGGACCACGGGTTTGATAAATTCTTCGGCACGGCGTGCTGTCCCACGACCGATTGGATTTACGCCTTCATCGACGGGGACCGCGTGCCCGTGCCGCCCGCCGGTCCGCTTGATAAATCAACGTTGCCGAAACACCCCTACGCGAACGACTGCCGCCCCGGTTTCATCGCCCCCGATTTTCCGATGGAGGAAGTGGACCTGGTTTTCCTGAAGAAGAGTCGGGAGTTCCTGGAGCAGCACGTCCGGGAGAGGCCGGGGAAACCCTTCTTCCTCTACCACGCCGCGCAGGCCGTGCATCTACCCTCGTTCGCGGCGCCGCAGTTCAAGGGAAAGTCCGGTGCCGGGCCGCACGGCGATTTTATCCACCAACTCGACTGGGTGGTCGGCGAGTTGATCGGCACGCTGGAAAAGCTCGGCGTCGCGGACAACACCTTGGTCATTTTCACCAGCGATAACGGGCCGGAGGTCGACAGCGTCATCCACATGCGCGCGGATCACGGGCACGACGGCGCGCGACCATGGCGCGGCATCAAACGTGACAGTTGGGAGGGGGGCCATCGCGTGCCTTTCCTCGTCCGCTGGCCCGCCCGGGTGAAACCGGGCACCACCAGCGCTCAACTCACCAGCCTCACCGATGTGATGGCGACCCTCGCGGCCATCAGCGGCGCCAAGCTCCCCGACACCGCCGCCGAAGACAGCTTCAACCTGCTGCCCGTGCTGCGTGGCGAAGCCGACGCGCCCATCCGTCCCTACCTGCTCACCCAAGCCTTCGCCGGCGCGCGCACGCTTTCCATCCGGCGCGGTGCATGGAAATACCTCGATCACCGCGGGTCCGGCGGGAACCGCTACGAAAACAATCCCGGGCTGACGCCGTTCATGCTTCCCGAGACCGCGCCGGACGCCCCCGGCCAGCTCTACAACCTCGACGAAGACCCGGGGGAAACGCGGAACCTCCACGCCGAACGCCCGGACATGGTGAAGGAACTCAAAGCGCTGCTCGAGGAATCCAAAGCCAGCGGCCGAAGTGCGCCGAGGTTTTAGTCACACGATGAAAAACATCCGCGGCCACGCATCGGTGGCGCACCCAATCCCCTTCGCACCTCGAGCGAGGGTGGTGACAACGGGGACCATGATTCGGGTCTTCTTGCTATTGCTGGTCGGCACGCCGGTCCTCGCCCACCCCGTGCCGGAAAGCCCGCAGTGGCTCGTCTATCCCGGGGGTGATGGCCCGGGAAAGGGGAAGCACGTCGTCTTGATTGCCGCCGACCAGGAGTATCGCAGCGAGCAGTCCATGCCGATGCTGGCCAGGATTCTGAGCCGGCACCATGGTTTCCACTGCACCGTGCTCTTCGGCGTGAACGCGAAGGGCGAGGTCGACCCCACCCTTCCGGTTTATCCCGAGAAGGGTAAGGAAGCCGATTTCAAGCCCCACCACATCCCCGGCCTGGAGCATCTCGCCTCGGCGGACCTGGTCGTG
>CAXRGI010000070.1:0-10197 GCA_964229935.1 Opitutales bacterium | reverse complement strand
AGCAGGATGGTCGCGATCAGCACCACCGAGAGGAACGCGGGCGGGAGGCCGAACGCCGCGCGCAACCCGCTCGCCGCGACGCAGCAGGCGAGAACGAAACCGAGGTTCAGGAAAAGCCGCAGGCGCGCCTTGCGGTAGGCCGGCAGTGTCTCCGCGATCTGATCGTCGAGGTCGTTCATCCGGTTATTTTCTGGCGCAGGACGCGATTGGGGATGTTGGCGCGGGCGACGTCGGGCGAGATGCGTCCCTCCTGCCAAAGAGCGAACACCGAGTTGTCCATCAGGCACATGCCTTCCTTCACGCCGGTCTCCATCGTGTTGCGCAGGCCGGCGGACTTGCCCTCGCGGATCAGGTTCTGGATGGCGGTGTTGGCCACGAGGATCTCGCAGGCGAGCACCAGTTCACCCGTCGGGGAGGGCAGCAGGCGCTGACACACGATGCCACGCAGGGATTCGGCGACGCTCGCGCGGATCTGCGTTTGTTGCGAGGGCGGGAAAACATCGAGCAGCCGGTTCAGCGTCGTGGCGGCGTCGCTGGTGTGCATTGTGCCAATCACGAGATGCCCGGTCTCGGAGGCGCTGATCGCCATCTCGATCGTCTCGAGGTCGCGGAGCTCGCCGATCACGATCACGTCGGGATCCTCGCGCAGAGCCCCCTTCAGCGCGGTCGCGAACGAGCGGGTGTGCGGGCCGACCTCGCGCTGGGTGACGTTGCAGCCGCGTGCCGGCTGCACGACCTCGATCGGGTCCTCGACGGTGATGATGTGGTCGGAGCGCGTCTCGTTCAGCTGCGCGACCATCGACGCCAGGGTGGTGGTCTTGCCCGAGCCCACCGGTCCGGTGATGAGGATAAGGCCGTTGTGGTAGGAAAGCAGCTTCCGCAGCGTCTCCAGGTGTCGCGCGAAACCGAGATCCTCCAGCGAGCGCGTGCCCGCGGGCACCATGCGGTAGGCTCCCGCGGCGCCGTTCTTGTGGAACATCAGGTTCACGCGGTAGCGGTCGTCGGCACCGATCGCCAGGGCGTAGTCGTAGTCGCGGCGCTCGAGGAAAATGCGCCGCTGTCCCTCGGAAAGCAGCACGGTGTTGAGACGGAGGGCCTCGTCCGCGGTCAGCACATGTTCCGATATGTTGGAAAGCATGCGCGCGCGCCGGATGAACGGCCGCGCTCCCGTGGAAAGATGGAGGTCGCTCGCGCCGGAAGCCGCCGTGGCCCGCAGCAGGCCGCGAAGACCCGCCGCGAGCGCGGCGTCGTCCAGCGCGCCGAGCATCTCGAACGCAAGGCCAGCGGAAGGCTCGCTCTCCCGCTTGGACGGCGTCGGCTTGGAAGCGGTGTCCGGGGGAGGGCCGCCGGCGGCCCGAGCGATGGCTTCGCCGGCCAACTCCTCGAGTTTCTCCACTGCGGTGACCACGCCGCTGTCGATCAGTTCCTGCGCGAAGGTCATCAGGTCCGGTGAGCCGCCGAGCTTCGCCAGCAACGTGCGAGTCTGTTCGGCGGCGAACAGATTGTGTTCGGCGCCGAGACGAAGCAGCCAGCGGAGGTCGGCGTTCATGTGGGGTGGACGGGCGGAAGCTGCGGGGGCACGGAGGCCGAGCCAAGCGCGAAGGTTCGGAGTTCAGCCGCCGACCAGCAGCGGGATGCCGTCCGGGTCTCTTAGTTCGCGGGTCGAGGTTTCGCCTGATGAAAAATGCGCGCCGGCGATTCCGGCGGCGCCTTCGCGCCACGGCAGCCGGGCTCGTCTCCAGACGTTGATCGCCACGTGGTGATGGTAGCCGCCCGCCGCCAAAAAGCGGGCCCCAGGGTAGTCGTCCTGAGTGCAGGTCAGGCCGAGCTCGCGTTCGTAGAAGTCCTGGCTTCGGGCGAGGTTCGTCACACTCAGATGCAGGTGTCCCCAGCAAGCGCCCGCCAGCGGCTCCGCCTTGTTCGATGACTCATCCGCGAGCAATCCGTGTACATCCAGCGGCAGCGTCGTCATCGCCAGCCGGCCGGCGCGGAACGGCCACTCCGAGCGCCGACGATCATGGTAGAACTCAAGCCCGTTTCCCTCCGGATCCGAGAGATACACCGCTTCGCTCACACCGTGATCCGCGAACCCTTCAAACTGCACCCCGGCGGCGGCAGCGTGGCGAATCCAGCCGGCCAATTCCGCGCGGCCCGGGAGAAGCAGCGCCGCGTGAAACAGCCCCGCGCGGCCCGTCGAGGATGGCTCCGCCGCCGGATCACCGGTGAGTTCCAGAATCGGAGGAGAGTCTGATGCGCAGGATAGCTGAGTGTGATTCGGGCGACTGGCGGAAACATGGAACCCCAGCCTTGTGGAGTAGAATTCCTCGCACGCCCTGAGGTTCCTCACGCGCAGGCGGACCGAACGGAGGTGCGGATGCGGAGGCACCCCGATTTGTTTCCGCGCGCCAATCCCCGCTGTCAAATCCGGCCGGTTTGCGGCGGGCACGGCGGAGGCGCGCGCGCGGATATGGGGGTTGCAATGGGACCGCCTTAGGAAAGGGTAGGCAGTTTATCCATCATGTTTAAGCGAATATTTGCGAAGCTGCGCGAAAAGATCGCGCCCTCGCGCGGCGCTGCGCCGGCCAAGTCCGGCAGCCCCACCCCGTCTTCCTCCCAGCCTTCAAGACCAGCACGCGGCGAATCGCGCGGAGCGCGCGGTGGTCGTGATCAACCCCGCGGGGAGCGGCCCCGCGAAGCTGGCGGACCCTCGGGTCGGCGCGACGAGCGCGGCCGAGGCGAGGGTGGTCGGGGCCGCCGCGGCGGCGGAAGGGGTGGAGAGGGCGGTCCTGCGCGGCGTGAGCGTCCGCAAATCGATAAGGATTTTGATCACCCGCGGTCGGCTGATATCAAGCCGGCGGTCCCGGTTGATGTGCCCAAGATGGACACCGCTTTCACGGCTCTCGGGCTGGGCGATCCGTTGGCTTATGCGGTCCAAGAGATGGGGTATGTCACCCCCACCCCGATTCAGGCGCAGGCTATTCCCGTGGTTTTGAAGGGTGGCGATGTGATCGGGTCCGCGCAGACGGGCACCGGCAAGACCGCCGCTTTCGCGCTCCCGATCATCCAACGGTTGGGAACGCATGGCCGCCTGCGCTGCCTTATTCTTGAGCCGACCCGCGAGCTGGCCCTGCAGGTCGAGGAGGCTTTCCAGAAATTCGCCAAGTTCACCGATCTCCGCGTCACGATCGTGTACGGCGGCGTTGGTTACGGTAAACAGACCGAGGACCTGCGGCGCGGAGTCGATATCCTCGCCGCCACGCCCGGTCGTTTGCTCGATCATCTCGAGCAGGGCAACTGCACTCTCGAAAACGTGGACATCCTCGTGCTGGACGAGGTGGACCGCATGCTCGACATGGGCTTCCTGCCGGACGTCCGCCGCATCGTGGCCAAGTGCCCCAAGGCGCGACAGACCCTTTTCTTCACCGCGACGCTCCCGCCCGAGCTGGAGCAGCTCGCCAGCTGGGCTCTCAACAACCCGGTGAAGGTCGAAATCGGCCGCCAGCGCTCTCCTGCCGAGACGGTCGCGCATGCGTTCTACCCGGTGGTGGCCACGCAGAAGTTCGATCTGCTGCAGCTGCTGCTGTCCCAGACTGATTTCAAGAGTGTGATCATCTTCTGCCGCACTCGCATGGGCGCGGATCGGATCGCCCATCGCCTTCAAGGGGGCGGCCATACGGTCGGTGTTTTACACTCCGACCGGAATCAGCGGGAGCGCATCGAGGCGCTGGAGGGCTTCAAGACCGGCCGGTACGAGGTCCTTGTCGCCACCGACATCGCGGCGCGCGGCCTCGACATCGCGGGAGTCTCGCACGTCATCAACTACGATGTGCCCGAGAATCCCGAGGACTACGTTCACCGGATCGGCCGCACTGGCCGGGCACAGAACACGGGCGATGCTTTCACCCTGGTGACCGAGGAGGACGTCCGTGACGCCCGCTCGATCGAGCGCTACATGGGCGTTTCCGTCGAACGTAAGAAGATCGATGGGTTTCCCTACATCTACTCGGCGCTGTTCGACGACAAAGCCTTGGCTGAGACCGCGGCCGCCGCGGCCAAGCCCGTGAGTCGTTTGCACCGCGGGGCGCGTCGCTAAGGCGTGGTCCGAAGCGCTCGGGTTCGTAGCGTTCGTACGTTCGACGCAGGCATTTGTTCATGATACTCGACGTCCCGCCGGGCGACTTTGCCGGCTACATTTTCGACCTGGATGGCACGCTGGTCGACACCATGCCGCTCCACTTCAGGGCGTGGGAGGCGGCGATGCGCCAAGCTGGTCTCGCCTGCCCTTTGGACGAGGATCTCTTCTATTCGCTGGGTGGCGTTCCCACGCGGCGCGTCGCTGAACTCATGGCTGTCCACTACGGGCTGAACATCGACCCAGACGCGGTCTTCCACCACAAAGAGTCACTGTTCCAGGAGCTGCAGAGTGATGCGCAGCTGATTCAGCCCGTGGTGGATTTCGCGCGCCGCGTGGCGCGGACCCATCCAGTCGCCATCGCCTCCGGCGGCCCGCGTGTCATCGTGCGTCGTTCTTTGGAAATGTCGGGCCTGGCGCCGCTTTTCCCCGTCGTGGTTACCGCGGACGATGTGGTTCACGGCAAGCCCGACCCGGAAATCTTCCTGCTCGCTGCCCGGCTGATGAAGGTGGAGCCAGCTCTCTGTCTTGTTTTCGAGGATGCGGAGCCAGGAATGCGCGCGGCTGAGTCGGCGGGAATGAAGTGGGTGCGCGTTTCCAGCCGGCGGACTGCCACAGCGGCGGGAAGGTTTTTCGGAGGAGGGATTTAGTACTTTCGCCGCGAGAGGTTAGCGTCATCCTTTCGCCGCCATGCGCATCGAGTCCCTTGCCCGGCCGTCGGTCCTCTCGCAGCCCGTCTACCAGCCGGGCAAGCCGATCGAGTATGTGGCGCGTGAACTTGGGCTGAATCCCGCCGGCATCATCAAGCTGGCTTCCAACGAGAATCCCTTCGGCCCCTCCCCGCGCGCCATCGAGGCGGCGACTCGGGCGCTCTCCCAGGGAGCGCTGTATCCAGATGGTGGATGTTACGAGCTCCGGCGCAGGCTGGCGTCTTTTCACGGTCTTGGGCCGGATCAATTCGTGGTGGGCAACGGCTCGAACGAGCTGATCGAATTGCTCGGCCACGTTTTCCTTGGTCCTGGGGACGAGGTCGTAATGGCTACCCCGGCCTTCGTGGTCTACAAGTTGGTGACGCTTCTGTTCGGCGCGAAGCCGGTGGAGGTGCCCCTGAGGGATTGGATTCATGATTTGTCTGCGATGGCGGCGGCAGTGACATCCCGGACGAAACTCGTCTGTGTCTGCTCCCCCAACAATCCAACCGGCACGGCGAACTCCGGTGAGGAATTGGAAGCATTCATCCGAGCGATGCCGGATCATGTCGTGGTGGTGATTGATGAGGCTTACATCGAATACCTCGAGAACCCGCCCGACTTGAAACCCCTGATCAGGGAGGGAAAACACCTCGTGTGCCTGAGGACGTTTTCCAAAATCTACGGTTTGGCGGCGCTGCGGGTGGGGTACGGCTACGGAAGCTCTGAACTCTGCGCGCTCCTCGAGCGCGTCCGACAGCCTTTCAACGTGAACGCGATCGGCCAAGCGGCCGCTCTCGCCGCGCTGGACGACGACGAGTTTGTGTCCCAATGCCGTCGTCTAAACGCCGAGGGCTTGGCTGCGATTGAATCGGAACTTGCGGACCGCAGGATCGACTTTGTGCGGAGTAGCGCCAACTTCGTCCTCGCGCGCGTGGGGGATGGAGCGGCCTGCTTTTCCAGATTGCAGCGGCGTGGCATTATCGTGCGGCCCATGGCCCCTTACGGTCTGCAGGAATGGATTCGGATAACTGTCGGAAATCGGGCAGAAAATGAGGCCGTTATGAAGGCTCTTGGCGAATAGGTGTGGCAGGGTTATGGGCCGACACCTGTTCCCCGTGGGCGATTTTCGCCTGTCGGTAATGTAAGGATCTCAACCGGTGCGTTCCGAGAAAAAGATTGCTTACCCGCCTGCGAGCCAAGATGCTCTCGGGGTCGTTCCCTTATGAAAATCAATCTCTTCCGATTAGGCTTTTTGACGGCCACTCTCCCCGCACTCGCTCCTGCTGCTCCTTTTATGGCCGTCGGCGATGGTGCCGAATTGTTCCTCACCGGGAGTTTGGGAGTTCGGTCTGACGACAATATTTTTCTTTCCGCTAAGGCCGAGAGCGACCTGATTTTCGACATTGCTCCCGGCATCCTGCTGGAGTTCGGAAAGAACGCTCAGCTGAAGGGCTCGCTCTCCTTGACCGATACTTTTTCGAACTATTCCGATAACAGTAGCCTTAACACCCAGTTGTTCTCGGGGGCCTTCAGGTCCAATTACGACGACGGTAAGCTTAAGATGGGCTTCAATGTGTCTTACTCGGAGCTAAACCAAAATTCTGTCGATATCCGCGGGCTCACCCGCCGCGACGTTTTCAACGTTGGCGGTAATTCTGAAGTTGAAGTGAGCCAACTGACGAAGATCGGCGCCGGAATCAGCTTCAACCACGAGAATTACAAACGTCGTAATTACACCGATTCAGACAGCCTCGAGGTTCCCCTCAACGTTTTCTACAAATGGACGGAGAAGACCGATTTGAGCGTTGGCTACCGCTACCGCGATTACAAAGTCGACATTGGTTCCGACTCAACTGACCACTTCTTCAATGTTGGAGCCCGTGGAGAGTTCTCTCCCAAGCTTAAGGGTCGTTTCGCCATTGGCTTGAATACGCGTAAGTTGGACCGTGGCGGCGACGATACTCTTCTGGGCGTGGATTCCGGCTTCTCCTACGAGATCAGCCCCAAGACCTCGTTCGACTTTAGCATTACTAATGATTTTGGGACGAGCCCTCAGGGTCAGCAGCAGAAAAATTTCTCCCTCGGAGGCACTCTCAGTTCCCAACTGTCCCAGGAGTGGTCGGTCAATGGCGGTCTGAATTTTCGTGCTACCGACTACGGTACTCGGACAGACGATTACGCTGAGATCGCCGTTGGCGCAATTTACACCGTTAATTCGAATGTTCGTATTGTCGGAGGCTTTACGTACCGCGACTATTCTTCTGATCTTTCAGCTAGCGAGTTCAAGAACAACGTGTTCAGCCTCTCCGCAAACTTTCGCTACTGAGTGGGCTCCGCCGTAGCTACTTCGTAGTCTATTCTCCCTGGCGGAAGAAGATTTCGAGTCTTCTTCCGCTTTTTTTTAAAGCTGATATGCAGTGTTTTCGATTCGGGGTGTTGTCTTTGGTGATTCTCTTTGGCGTCAGCCTTGCGGCGGCTGAGCGTCAAGGTTCCCCGGAACAAGCCGTCGAGGCCGCCAAGGTGCAACCTTCCTCTTCAGAGCGCCGGCCGGACTACGTTCTGCAGCCCCAAGATTCCCTAAGGGTCTTCATCTTCCAGCATGAGGATCTGAATAAGCAGATGGATTCCGTCCAAGTTTCTCCTGAGCACACGGTTAGCCTTCCGCTGGTCGGCACGATCAGCGTGCGCGGACTCACCGCCCGCCAGGCGGAGAGTGCCATTCGCGAGGCGTTCGATCGTGATTTTATCGTAAACCCGCAGGTGAGCGTGGTGGTAGTCAAGTATGCCGAACGGAGCGTCAACGTTCTTGGACAGGTTGGAAAGCCCGACCGTATTCCGTTTCCGCAGGAGAAGGGGCTCACCATCATCGAGGCGATAACTCTGGCGGGTGGGCCGACTCGCTTGGCGGACCTTCGACGCGTGAAACTCACCCGTAAGCAGGCTGACGGCGAGACCGTAGTGGAGGAAGTTGATGTTTCGGCGATGATGAACAAGGGGGGCAAGGATGCCGTACAGTTGAAAACTGGCGATGTCATCTATGTGCCAGAACGGGTAATTTAGAAACTCGCGCAAATGTCGAACGAGCAATCTTTGGGTGCCAAACGGTCGTCCGATTCTGGGGGCGGCTATAGTTATAACTACGGGGGATACGCCTCATATGGATATGGGTACGGGTATGGAGGCGACCCGGGAGCTGGAACGGTGCAGCGCTCTCTGGGTGATTATCTGCTGATTCTTCGCGAACGTATTTGGTACATCGTTGTTGTCTTTCTAGTGGTTTTTTCCAGCTCGCTGGTTTATACCCTCGGGGAGACGCGTATTTATCAGTCGAGTGCGACGGTGCAGATCCTGCGCCGGGACCTCACGCCGATGCCGGGCGTTCAGCAGGTGTCGGAGAGCGAAATACGTTCCGCAGAAGACCTCAATACGCAGATTAAGATTATAGAGAGCTCTACCTTGATCCGGAGGGTAGCGGAGCGATTGAAGGGTGAGGATCTCAAAGCGTTTCTTGAACCGTACCAACGGAACGGAGTAACCGCCTCCGATTCAATCTCGGTGCAGGAGATGATTTCTCGTAACCGCAAGGTTGTTCCCCAGCGACTGACCCTAGTGGTCACGGTATCGTTCCAGCATCCGGACCGGATGGTGGCCGCCAAAGTGGCGAACCTCTTCGTTGAGGAGTACATGAAGTACAATAAAAGCGTTCGTGACTCCGACTTATCGAAGGCGGTTGACGATCTGCAGTCCACCGTTGAGGAGCAGCGCAGGAAGGTGGACCAACTCGCGCAGAAATTGCAGGCCTACAAGGAGCGGAACAAGACCGTCTCGTTAGACCAGCGTAAAGATATTGTGAGCGAATCTCTCAAAGTGGCCAACCTTGAGGCCCAGAGGGCCGGTTTCGTGCTTCAGGGGGTAGAGTCGCGCCTCAACCAGATCAAGGAGTACCGCGCTAGGTCGCAGGATCTCACTGGTTTAGCATTTATCGCGGAGTCGAAGATAGTTCAGGACCTCCAACAGCAGTTGGCTGCCCGCACGATTGATATTTCAAAGTTGAAAGAGCGTTATCGAGATGGCCATCCGGACATGAAGCAGGCGCGCAAATCGTTTGATCAAACGCGGCTGGAACTCGACCGGGCGATAATGTCGATCTGTGAACAGGTTCAATCGGAATACAATTCCTCCTTGGTTAACCTGAAGGCAAGGCAGCAGGAATTGGAGAAGCAGAAATCCGAGTCCCTGCATCTGGAGTCGCTGGCCGTGGAGTATAGTCAGATTGAGCGCGAATATCTGACGCAGAACCAAATTCTTCAGGGCATAGTTGCGCGAAAGACGGAAACGACCATGACGAGCACGTTTGCGACGCAGAATGCCCGTTTGGTGGATCAGGCGGTGCCTCCCCCGGAAAACAAGCCGGTCTCCCCGAATGTCCCGCTCAACCTTGGACTCGGTGTGGTCGGAGGTTTGGGACTCGGTCTGGCGTTGGCCTTCTTTGTGGCCTTCATCGATGACCGGGTAAAAAGCTCCTACGACATCGAGGGGGTGGTGGGACTACCGTTGATCGGCATCATACCTGAATTGAAACGCCTTGATCCAACGGAGAAGGCTAAGGTGGTTTCGTCGAATGCGGATCGACAGGTCGCGGAGGCTTTCCGAACCCTGCATTCCAGTCTTCGCCTCAAGGATGAGAGCAAGAATGCCAAGGTTTTCCTGACTACCAGCACGGTTCCTGGCGAGGGTAAGTCTTTCCTTACAACCAACCTGGCGATGACCTTTGCGGCGCACGGAGAAAAGGTTGTGATCATTGATTGCGACCTGCGGAAGCCCAACATCCACAAGTCGCTTGGCCTGGAAAACTTGAAGGGAACCATCGATGTTGTTTCCAGCAGATTGAGTTTGGACGATGTCGTTGTGAGAAATCTGCTGCCTAACCTCGATGTGGTCGTTGCGGGTGGGAGGGCGAAGAACCCGACCCAGATACTAAATAGTAAGGGATTCGAGCAGTTGGTTGCAGACCTAAGGAGGAGATATGATCGCGTTTTCATTGATACTCCTCCCCTTGCGGCTGTGAGTGACGCTTTGATCATTCTGCCATTGGTCGACGGCTCCTTGTTCACCAGATACTTCAACAATGTGCGGCGGAAGGCTGCGCAGTTCAGTGCTAAGAGTTTGCTTGAGGCCAACGTCCCCAATTTCGGCGCTATTCTGAACGGGCTGAACCTGGCGGTTTCTGGCTATTATTACGCCCAGTATTATGATAAGTCCTACAAGGACTACTACGTTTCGATGTCCAAGAACGAATCGCCGGAGGACGAGCAGAAATAGCTTCGAGCAAAGGCCCAGACCGAGGTTCGCGAGAACCTTGTCGTCTTCTCC
>CAXRGI010000069.1:0-18322 GCA_964229935.1 Opitutales bacterium | reverse complement strand
CTCGCCGAACGCGCCCTCACCCGCTGAACACCGGCCGCCGCCGCGAAACCGCCGATGCCGGATCCAGAATCCCAAGAGTCCACGGCGCCCGTCCCCGGCGCGCACGTGGCGCTGCACCGGCTGGGATTGCGGCGCGGCGACCGTTGGATTTTCCGCGATCTCACCTTCTCCGCGCCGCGGGGCGCTTTTGTCGCGGTCGTGGGGCCGTCGGGCGTCGGCAAGTCCTCCCTGCTCGCGGCGGTGGGCGGCCTGCTCCCCCCCGACGAGGGGAGCGTGAGCTTCCATGGGGCCGACGACGCGCGGATCGAGCCGCGTGATTTCCAGCCGAGAATCGGCCTCGTTTTCCAGAACCTCCTCCTCGTGTCCAATAGCTCGGTGCTGGACAACGTCCTGTGCGGACGGCTCGGCCGGTTCCCGTGGTGGCGCACTCTGGCGGGCTTCCCGCGGCGCGAACGCCAGGAGGCATTCCGGATCCTCGCCGACTTGGGCCTCGCCGCCCACGCCCACCGCTGGTCGGGCGAGACCTCGGGCGGGGAACAGCAGCGCACCGCCCTCGCCCGGGCCCTCTTCCAGGAACCGGAGGTCATTCTCGCCGATGAGCCCGTCTCCAATCTCGACACCTACCTCACCGGCCGCGTGCTCGGACTGTTGCGGCAGGAGGCGAGTGTGCGGCGCCGCACGATCTTCTGCGTGCTGCACAACCCCGAACTCGTCGAACGCTTCGCGGATCTGGCGCTGAGCCTTGATCCGCTCGACCCGCTTGGCTGGCGGATCCGCGCCGTGCGCCGCCCGTCATGAAGCCGCCCGCCCCTGTCGCCACGCCCGCGGCGCGACCCGCTGAGCCGGTGCTGCCCCCGCTGCCCTGGCACGCGCGGCTGAACGTGCTCAACGTCACGCTGCTGCTCTTCGTTCTCGCGGCGCTCTTCTCCCTGCCGGCCTTGCGCGGCTCCGGCCGCGAACTGGCCTACTGGGAGAACACCCTGCGTTTCCTGGGCCGGTTTTTTCCACCGGACCTCTCGGTGCTCCCGCAGGTGCTGGCCGCCCTGGCCGAAACGGCGCAGATCGCCGTCATGGCGACGTTCCTCGCGATCCTGCTCGCGCTGCCCCTCGGCGCGCTGGGCGCGCGCACCCTCGCGCCACGCTGGGTGGTGGGCCTGACCCGGCTGGTCCTGAACGGCATCCGCACCGTGCCCAGCCTGCTCTGGGCGCTGATCGCCGTCGCGGTCGTGGGCGCCAACCCGCTCGCGGGCGTGATCGGACTCGTGTTCTACAGCCTCGGTTATCTGGGCAAATTCTTCGCCGATGCCTTCGAGTCGGTGGACGTTGACGTCGACCGCGCGCTGCGGGCCCTCGGCGCTCATCCCGTGCAGGCCTTCCAGCACGGCGTCTGGCCGCACGCCCGCCCGCTCGTGTGGAGCTACGGACTTTGGATGCTGGAGTACAACCTGCGCTCCGCGGCCATCATCGGCTACGTCGGCGCCGGCGGCCTCGGCGTCCTCCTGCACAGCTACCAGGAGTACTACGCGTGGGACAAATTCGCGACGGTGCTTCTCTGCATCCTCGTGCTCGTGACCGCCCTCGACCTGCTCGGCGAATGGGTGCGCAGCCGCATCACGCGGAAATCCGTCGCCGCCCCCCGCCGGTAAAGCACGCCACCCCTTCGACGCGCTCCGCTTGCTCAGGGCCATGAGCAAGGCCCGAAGGGCCGCGTCGAATGGCTGCCCGGCATGGATTCGAACCATGACTAGGCGAGTCAAAGTCGCCTGTGCTACCATTACACCACCAGGCAAGGAGGAGAGCGGTGCACGTTGCGGCGCGTTGATGCCGCGTCAAGGCCGCAGAGACCGCGGAACGGTTTGCGTCCGCCCGCGCGGATCGTCTCGCTCCCAGCCGTCGCCATGCCCGCCCGCCGCCTGCACGCCTCCACCCACCCCGACCTCTCCGAGATCCTGCTCACCGAGGCGCAGATCAAACGCCGCGTGCGCTCGATCGCCCGGGAGATCAAGGCCGCGTACGGCGACGGCGAGTTCACGCTGATCTCGCTGATCAACGGCGCGGTCATGTTCACCGCCGACCTCATGCGGGAGATCGACAACCCCGTTCGCCTCGACTGCGTGCGCGTCAGCAGTTACGGCGCCCAGACCAAGTCGATCGGCACCCCGCAGCTCATCAGCAGCCTCACCCTCGACATCCGCGGCCGCCACGTGCTCGTGATCGACGACATCCTCGATACCGGCAAGACGCTGAAGCTCGTGACCGAACTCATCCGCGCGCTGCGACCGGCCAGCCTTCGCACCTGCGTGCTGCTCGACAAGAAGGCCCGGCGCGAGGTCGCGATCGAGGCCGACTTCGTCGGCTTTGAGATCCCCGACAAGTTCGTCGTGGGTTACGGCCTCGATTTCGCCGAACGCTACCGGAACCTCCCGGTGATCGGCGTCCTCCGCGCCGACCGCCAGAACCCTGCCGCCTGGTCCACCGGCTAAGCTCAGCGCTTCCTTCGAACCGCCCGCGGTCGCCCTCTGACGACCGCGACCCTCTCCCTCGTTGCGCCGTCACGGCCACGGGAACCCTCCCCTTCAAAGCCCCATGAAAACCGCCTCCCGACTCCTCCTCGCCGCCGTCCTCCTGACGGCCGCCGCCCTCGCCGCCGAACGCCCCAACATCCTCTGGCTCACCAGCGAGGATCATGGCCAGCAGATGGGTTGCTACGGCGACACCGTCGCGCGCACCCCCAACGTCGACGCCCTCGCTGCCAAGGGTATGCTCTTCCGTCACGCGTGGTCCAATCATCCGGTCTGCGCCCCGGCCCGCACCGCGATCATCTCGGGCCTTTACTCCCAGAGCAGCGGCGGACTGCACATGCGTTCGCTGGTACCCGTGCCCGCCGGGTTCAAGCTTTACCCGGAGCACCTCCGCGAGGCCGGCTACTACGTCACGAACAACAGCAAGACGGACTATAATGTCCGCGCTCCGGCCGGACTGTGGAACGAGTCCTCGGGCACCGCGCACTGGAAGAACCGCCGGGCCGGGCAACCCTTCTTTGCCATCTTCAATTCAACCAAGAGCCACGAGAGCCAGATCCGCACCCGCCCGCACCAGGCCGTCACCGATCCCGCGAAGGTGCGGGTGCCGGCGTACCATCCCGACACTCCCGAGGTGCGGCAGGATTGGGCGCAGTACTACGACAAGGTGAGCGAGGCCGACGCTGACGCCGGCGCCCGCCTCCGCGAACTTGCCGCGGCCGGGCTCGCCGAGGACACGATCGTGTTCTACTACGCCGACCACGGCAGCGGGATGCCGCGCAGCAAGCGCTGGCCGTCCGACTCCGGCCTGCGCGTGCCGATGGTGGTCCATTTCCCGCAGAAATGGCGTCACCTCGCGCCGAAGGAATACACCCCCGGCGGGAAGTCCGACCGCCTCGTGAGCTTCGTCGATCTCGCGCCGACGCTCCTCAGCCTCGCGGGAGTGCGGCCGCCGCCGGAGCTGCAAGGGCACGCCTTCGCGGGGAAATTCCAGACCGAGCCCCGCCCGTATCTGCACGGCGCGCGCGGGCGCATGGACGAACGCGTCGACTGCGTGCGCAGCGTGACCGACGGCCGGTTTGTTTATCTCCGCAATTTTTACCCGCACGTTTCCCAGGGCCAGCGCGTGAACTACCAGTTCCAGACGCCCACCACGCGCGTCTGGCGGGCGGCGTTCGACGCCGGCCAGGCGACGCCCGCGCAATCCCTCTTCTGGCAAGTGCCGAAGGCGCCCGAGGAGCTCTACGACCTGCAGGGCGATCCGGACGAAGTGAGGAACCTCGCCGAGTCGCCGGCGCACCGGGCGACGCTGGAGAAGCTCCGCGCGGCGATGCGCGCGCACGCGGAATCGATCCGCGACATTGCCTTTCTGCCCGAAGGCGAGATGCACACGCGCGCGCCGGGCGTGGCGCCGCACGACCTCGCTCGCGATCCGGCAAAGTATCCCTTCGCGCGCATCTACGACACCGCCGACCTCGCCTCGAACCTGGCGGCGGCGGCGGTGCCCGAGCTGCGCCGGAGGACCGAGGACCCCGACAGTGCCGTGCGCCACTGGGCGGCCCTCGGCCTGCTGATGCGCGGCCACGCGGGGGTAACGGCCGGGGCCGCTGAACTGCGAGGGATGCTGAAGGACGTTTCGCCGCTCGTGCGGATCGTGGCGGCCGAGGCCCTAACCGCGCACGGCTCCGAGGCAGACGCCCCGCCCGCCCTCGCGATCCTGAAAGACTACGCCGCGGTGGAGAAGCACGGTGTGTTCATCGCGATGGCGGCCCTCAACGCAATCGAGGCGC
Organism: Opitutales bacterium; assembly: GCA_964229935.1. Classification (GTDB taxonomy): domain Bacteria; phylum Verrucomicrobiota; class Verrucomicrobiia; order Opitutales; family Opitutaceae; genus ER46. The sequence continues at coordinate 14,010 of CAXRGI010000069.1, read as the reverse complement.
TCGGCGCCAAGGCGGCGTCGCTCAAGGCTCACGTCGCGACGCTGAGTCCCCAAGGCCCCTCGCCCGACAACCGCTACGATTCGTATGTCCCGCGCCAGCTCGCCAGCATCACCGGAAAGCAGATCGCCGATCCGGAGGAGACGCCGGCCCCGAAGACGCGCGCCAAGGGCAAGCGCAAGTCGGGCGAGAAGCAGGACTGATCCCGTGCATCTCCGCCTCCTCGCGCTGGCGGTCCTGCTACTGCCCGCCGCTGCTCCCTCCCCGGCCGCCGCACCGGCGGCGCGCCCCAACGTCCTGCTCGTGGTGGTCGATGATCTCAATCTCGCCCTCGGCGCCTACGGCGACCGAACGGTGAAGTCGCCCCACATCGACCGGCTCGCGGCCCGTGGCACGCGTTTCGACTCCGCCCACTCGCAGTACCCGCTGTGCAACCCGAGCCGGGTTTCGTTCCTGAGTGGACGCCGGCCCGAGACGAGCGGCGTCTACATCCTGGGCACGCCCGCGCGCACCGCGCTGCCCGAGGCCGTGATGCTCCCTCAATTGTTCCGGCAGAACGGCTATTTCACAGCCGGGGCGGGCAAGATTTTCCACAACACCCGCGTGAACGACGCCGCGTCCTGGGACCGCTACGAGGACGAGCCCACCCAGGACGAAGGTGAAAAGGCGGCCATCGCCGCCCGCTACGGACGCGGCGGCGGGGACGGCGACGGTCGTCCCGGGTGGCAGATGCTGGAAAGCGACGGCAGCCGCACGCGCGACGGCGTCAACAGCGCCACGATCCTCCGCCTCATCGCGGAGAAGTCAGCGGGGCCGGCGCCCTTCTTTCTCGCGCTCGGCTTCCACAAACCCCACCTGCCCTGGACCGCGCCGCGGCGCTTCTTCGAACTTTACCCGGAAACCGGGATCACTCCGCCGGCCGAGCCTCCGATGCGGGACATCCCCGCGATCGCGCTGCAAACGGAGTTGTCCGGCTTCGCCCAACCGGAGTCGCGGGCCGGCGCCCTGCGTGCCTACTACGCGTGCGTCTCCTTCATCGATCATCTCCTCGGCCAGGTCCTCGATGAGCTGGATCGCCGCGATCTCACGCGAAACACGCTGGTGGTGCTCTTCAGCGACCACGGCTTCCACCTCGGCGACCACGGCGGCCTGTGGGCCAAGCTGAGCGCGTTCCGGGCCTCGACACGCGTGCCCCTGATCATGGCCGGCCCGGGCGTGCCGGCGGGAAGGACGGTGTCCGAACCGGTGGAACTCCTCGACGTCTACCCCACGCTGGCCGACCTCGCGGGCCTGCCGGCTCCGGCTGGGCTGGAAGGCCGTTCACTGCGCACCGCTCTGAACGGACAGGGGACCGACGGGACCGCCTACAGTCTGGTCTATCATTATGATGCCGCTGCGAATCGTGACGTGGCCGGTCGCACGGTGATAGGACGGGCGTGGCGCTACACGGAGTGGGACGGAGGCCGCGCGGGCCGGGAATTCTACTGGCACGCCGAAGATCCCGAGGAGTACCGGAACATCGCCAAGGAAGGCTCGTCTGCCGACGCCCTCCGGGATGCGGCCGCTCGCCTCTCGCTCCTGCCCGCCCCGAAGCCGGGGCCGGCGAATCGCCCTCGGGCGCTGGACCGGGAGATGCGCAAATCGAAGTGAGTTGCGTACCCGGTCGGCCTCGGCCCGTATCTGCTAACGTGCTACAGCCGCCCCCGTTCTTCACCTCGAATCCCCGCCCCGCTCACCGCCTCATGCCGACGACCCGCTGGCTCGCCCTGGTTGCCGCCCTGCTCATCCTCGCGCCCCGTCCCGCGCCCGCCGCCGCGGCCGACCTCGAGACGCTCGCCGCGGAGCTTCGTGCGCTGCGGGAGCAAAACGCCGCCCTGAAGGCCCACGTGGAACGTCAGCAGGTCATGATTGAGGAATTGGCCCGTCGACAGGCGGAGCTTCGGGTGGTCCGGACCGAGGCACCGCCCGCCGTCGCGGCAGGTCCTTCCCCGGCCGCCCCCGTGGTCAAAACCCCGGCGACCCCGGTGGCCGCCGTCCAGAAACTCGGGAAGCTCCATCTCTCGGGCCAGGGCGCCGTCGCCTATTTCGGCGGGCAAAAGAACGCCTTCTTCAACCGGGACGTGCTTCGGCTCGACGAGGTGAAACTGTTCCTCGAAGGCGCGCTCGGCGGCAACGCCTACCTCTTCAGCGAGATCGACGTTTTCAACCGCGACAGCAACAGCGGGGATCTGCGCACCGGCGAACTCTACCTGGAGCTGGAGGGGGTTTCGCGGCTCTGGGGTCGCGACGGGCAGTTGACGCTGCGCCTTGGGCGGGTGGACATCCCGTTCGGCGAGGAGTACGCGCAGCGCGACGCCATCGACAACCCGTTGATCTCGCACTCGGTGGCGGACTTCTGGGGCGTAGACGAGGGCATCGAGGCCTACGGCACCCTCGGGAAAATCCAGTACGTGGTGGCCGTGCAGAACGGGAGCAACAACGCCGCCTTCGATTTCTCATCCAGCAAGGCGACCACCTTGCGCCTCGGCTTCGACCCCGCGCCCGGGCTGCACTTCTCGTTGAGCGGCATCCGCACCGGGCGAATGGCGCAGACGGGCGACGTCCGCGCCGAGATCTGGTTCGGCAACGATTGGATCCGGCGACGGTCCGGCTCGGTCGCCACCAACTTCTGGTCCGACGCCATCGGAGGGGACGTGCGGAAGAGTTTTCGTTCCGGGCACATCGCGGCGAGCGCGGGAAGGATCCGGTACCGCGATGACGATCGCACGCGCCGGTTCAACACCTCCGCCACCTACGGCTCCGTGGAGACCGTCGCCAAGGCGTCCCGCGACCTGCATTTCGCGGCCCGATTCAGTTTCACCGACTCCGACCGGGGCTTCAATTTGCCCGGCGACGGGCAGGAGCCGTCCCCCCGACCGACGGAATTACTGTGGCGCCTGAGCGTCGGCACCGGGTTCCAACTCACTCCCCAATTGATTCTCAAGGGTGAGTACTCGATCAATCGAGGCCGCTGGCTGGGCGGAGCCCGGCGCGATAGTGAAAACCAGCTAGCCACCGAGGCCGCGTTCAAATTCTGACCGATGAAACACCGCATCCTGCTGCCAGCCTTGCTGCTACTGATCCTCGCGGCCCCCCGCGCGGAGGCCGGCGATCTGATCGGAACCGTCGTCGCCCGCGGCAAGGAGGAGTCCGCTGGTGGCGGCGACAAGTACGCCAGCCGCAAGTTCAAGTTCGTCGAGCGGGTCGAATACGAGAGCCTGCGGGATTTCGTCGTCAGCATCGAGGGTCCGACGCCGGCCGGCGTCTCCGTCACGACGCCCCCGGCGGTGGTCACGCAAAAGGGGGCGGTTTTCTCCCCGCGGATACTGCCGATCGTGGTAGGCACGACTGTCGAGTGGCCGAACGACGACGACATTTTCCACAACGTCTTCTCGATCTCCGAGGCGAAGGAATTCGATCTCGGTCTCTACAAGAATCCGGAGAAGCGGCAGGTGACCTTCAACCGGGCCGGCCGCGTCGACGTCCTCTGCTCCATCCACACGCAGATGAGCGCGGTGGTGCTGGTCCTGGAAAACCCGTTCTTCGCCAAGTCCGACGAGCAGGGAAACTACACCATCAGAGGACTTCCCGCCGGGGAATACACGGTCCGCGCGTGGCATGAGCGCCTGCCGGGCGTGCGGCGCAAGGTGACCGTGCCGGCGACCGGCGCGGTCCGGCTCGATTTCGTGCTGGGCCCCGGAGGAACCCCGGAACCCGCCGGCAACCCGCGATGAAGGTTTCCGCGGGCCAGGGATGGGGCATCGGCAGCAAGCTCGCCGCCGCGGTGCTCGCCTTGATGCTTCTGCAGGTGGGGGTGGAGGTCGTTTCGGACAACCGCTTCACCTCGAAGATCATCGATATCCACGGCCGCGCGAAGATGACCGAAAGCGCGGCCGCCCTGCGCGCGGCCCACGCGATGCTCCAGGAGGAGGCGCGCCAGTCGCTGCAGCAATTCATCCGGGAGCCGCGTTTCCGCGCCGTGATCAAGCTCGGGGATGGCCCCACGCTGGCGGCGCAACTGCGTGAGATGCTCGCCGAGCAACGCGCAACCATCGCCACGTTCACCCGGCCGGACGGCACCCTGCTCGCCACCGTCACGCGTCCGACGGAAATGCCCGCCGGGGACTTCGCCGGCATCACGGGACCGCTCGTCACGGCGGCCTTTTCCGGCACCGCCGAGGCCGGCTGGAGGATCTGGGCGGGGCGTCCGCTCGCCTGCGTCTCGATCCCGGTCGTGGTGGATGGCGTCCTCACCGGGGCGCTGACGATGGGATCCGAAGTCAGCGGCCAGACGATGAATCTGCTCCGGGAGATCACCGGGGCGGAAGTGGCCATCCTGGGTCGCGAGCGCGTCATTCGCGCCAGCCGGGACCTGCCGTCGGCCGACGAGGAGCTCACAACCCACTTCGCGTCCCATCGCGATTCGCCCGTCCAACCTGCGCCGGTCATCCTGAAATTACGCGAGACCAGCTACTTCGTGGCGCGCCATCCCCAGCGTCTGGAGGCGAGCGCCGATGCGCCCTCGGTGGCCCTCCTCATACCCGCGCAGGAATACATCACGACCTCGCGGGAGTTCGTGGCGGAATCAATCGTCAGGAACGTGGTCAATCTGGTCGTGGCCGCGCTGCTCGTGGTCTTTCTCGTGGCGCGGCTCACCAAGCCCGCCCGGACGCTCCGGGTCGCCACTGAGAGGATGGCCGCCGGCGAACTGGCGCAGCGTGTGCCCGTGACCTCCGGCGACGAGCTTGGCCAGCTCGCCTCGGCCTTCAACACCATGGCCGGCCGCATCGCCGAGTCGCAACGCGAGCTGGCCACCGCCAACGCCACCCTCGAACAGCAGGTCTTCGAGCGCACCCGCTCCCTTCAGGAGCAGGTCAAACGGCGCGAGGCGGCGGAACTCGGGCTGCAGCGCTACGCCGCCGAGCTCGAGGAGCGGGTGCGGGCCCGCACGGCGGAGATCGAGCAGGCGCTCGTGACGCTCGACGGCATCAATGATGCCACCCTGATCCTCGAGGTCTCGACCCTGCGTCTTACCCTGGCCAACGAGGGCGCCTGCCTGCAGTTCAACCAACCCCGTGAGGCGCTCCTCGGCGCCTCCTACCCCACCCTGGTCGCCGCCTCCGCCGCCATCGAGCTGCCCTCGATCCTCGAATCCGCCCGCCAGCGCGCACCCGCGGTCGTGCAGTTCACCACCGTCCACCTCAGACGCGACGGACCGCCGGTGCCCGTCGAGGTCAACCTGCAGTACTCCGCCCCCCCCGGCCGCACGCCGTGCTACATCGCGATCGCGCGCGACATCAGCGAGCGCCGGCAGCAGGAGGAGCGACGTAACCGCGCCCAACGCCTGGAGATGCTGGGTAAAGTCGCGAGTGGTGTGGCCCACGATCTCAACAACGCCCTGGCCCCCATCGCGCTCAGCCTCGACCTGCTGCGCGCCAAGCACCCCGGGGATGACGCCCTTCTGAGGATGCTGGAGCAATCCTCGCGCCGCGGTGCCTCCATGGTGCGGCAACTGCTGACCTTCGCGCGCGGTCGCGACGGCGAGCGGGCGGCCATCGACGCCCGGAAGCTCGTCGATGAAATGGCCCAGATCGTGCGCGGCACCTTTCCGCGGAGTATCCGGCTGGAGCTGGATACCGCGCCCGGTCTCTGGCGGATCAACGGCGACGCCACCCAGATCCACCAGGTTCTGCTCAATCTCTGCGTCAATGCCCGCGACGCCATGCCGGACGGCGGACCCCTGCAGCTAGGCGCCTGCAATGCCGAGGTCGACGCCTCCCTGAGCGACTGCGTGAGCGAAGTCACCCCGGGTTCGTACGTCTGTCTTTCCGTGGCCGACGGTGGAACGGGCATGCCCGCGCACATCCGCTCCCAAATCTTCGACCCCTTCTTCACAACCAAGGCCCCGGGCAAGGGGTCCGGCCTCGGTCTTTCGACTGTCCTCGGCATCGTCCGCAGCCACGGCGGAATCCTGCGGCTCCAGTCCGAGCCCGGGCGAGGCAGCCGGTTCGAGGTTTACCTTCCCGCGGCGCGCGCGAACGCCGCCGTCGAGCACGCCGCCCTGTCCCCAGGGCCGGTCGCCGTCGGACTCGGAGGCAGGGTCCTCGTGGTCGATGACGAGCAATTGATCCGGGAAGCTTGTTCCGCGGCCCTGTCGGACCTCGGTTTGACCGTGATCCTGGCGGAGGACGGCAAGGACGCGCTGGAGCGCGCCCGCGAGGAGGGGCAGGCCATCAGTGTGGTGATCACCGATCTCGACATGCCGATCCTTGGTGGACGCGGACTGATCGAGGCCCTGCGCGGCCTTCTACCCAACACCCCGATCATCGTGACGAGCGGAGCGGTGGAGGACGAGGAGAGCGCCTTCCTGCGCCAGGACCCGCGCGTCCGGGCCGTGCTCCAAAAACCTTTCTCACTCGCCCAGTTGGCCGCCGCGGTCGGGCAAGCAACGGAACGCGGGGCGGGCTGAGGTCAGCCGCCGCCGGACGGCCGCGCCGCGGCGGGAGCTTGGTGATCGAGGATCTGTCCGTCGCGCAACAAACGTTCGCGCAGGCGGGCGTAAGGCACGTCCTGCACGGGGATTCCGGCGTCGATGGCCATCACGGCGGCGGTCGCGGCCGACTGGCCGAGGATCATGAAGACCGGTTCCATGCGGATGGAACCGAACGCGATGTGGGAACTCGAGACGCACACCGGGACGAGCAGGTTGTCCGCCTGCCCTCGCTTCGGCACGAGCGAGCCGTACGCGATCTCGTAGGGCTCCTTCAGCGGGACCCCGATGTCACCCTCGTTCTGCACATACCCCTCGGGGGTGATGTAGCGCTGCACGTTGTGTGAATCGATCGTGTAGCTACCCATCCCGACGGAATCGGGCGTCGGCTTGCGCTTCCTGAGGTGGTTTTCGGTCATGACAAACTGCCCGGTCATGCGGCGCGCCTCGCGCACATAGATCTGGTGCGGCCAGCCGCCATTGTCCTTGAACTCGTCCTTCGGCAGCCCCCAGCGGCTCATGCGCTCGCGCACGTCGGCCGGCACGCGCGGATCGGTTGTGATGAAGTAGAGCCAGCCCTTCTGGTAATTCTGATGCTCCTTGAGGATCTCGCGCCGGCGCTCGTAACTGGCCTCGGGATAATCGTAGGTCATGCCGATGTTATCGGTGCTGAACGGGCCGTGGTTGTTGGTGTCGGTCTTGCGGTTCGGTATCGGGTCGAACTTGCCGAACGTCTCGGTCCACCCCGCGGCGTAGATTCGCGCCAGGAGTTCATACTGCCGCGGGTCGTAGCCCTCGGGCTTGGCGAACGGGATCCGGTTCTCGGGATGGTCGGTGAGGCACATGCGGTAGCAGTAAGCCTGCACCTTGGAGTCTCCCTCGCCGAAGTTGCCCGGATGCGCGGCATTCACCCTGGGCAGGACACCGCTCCGCGGGTCACCGGGCACGACGTACGGGCTGACCTTTTCCTTGAGCACGCCAAAGTGGTGGCGGTGGTGCAGCACGCCGGTCTGCACGCCATTGTGCTCCTCGCCGTAGACCGCGTTGGCTTCGCGGCCCACGTGGTACGACACCCCCGCCGCCGCCATCAGGTCGCCCTCGTAGGTGGCGTCGATGAACATCTTTCCCGCGTAGGTGCGCCCGGCGAGCGTGGTGATGGACACGATTCGTCCCGCTTCCTTGCGGACACCCTTGGCGCGATCGAGCCACTCGTCACGCACCACCCGGATACCATGCTCGCGCACGAGATCCTCGAAGACCTTTTCCGCCACGCCCGGCTCGAAGATCCACATGGTGCGCTCCGCCCCGTCGATGGCGGGCGTGCCCTGCCCCTTGTTCCCGTAGGAGGCGCGGTCCTGCCACTTCCACGCGGAGGGCTGATCGTAGTGCTTCCATACCCGGTGGTAAAAATTCCGCGCGAGGCCGCCGATCACCGCCTTATTTCCGGTGTCGGTCCAGCCCAGCCCACCGCTGGTCAGGCCGCCGAGATGGCGGTCGGGGCTCACGACGATGACGGTCTTACCCATCACCTTGGCCTGCACGGCGGCGATGATCGCCGCGCTCGTGCCACCATACACGACGACATCGTGATCGGCGGCGCGGCTGGAAACGACGAGGAGGAAGCCGGATAACAGACCGGCCAGCAGGCGGGAATGAAGGGGTGTTTTCACGCCCCGGTTTCTTTGGGGCCGCGCGCGTGCTGTCCAGCCCGCGCGCGGCCGCCTCAAGCCCCGGTGGGCGCGAGGCGGATGTCGACCATCAGATCCGAAGCAAGCCGTTCGAGATCCGCGCGCACGGCGGCGAGCCGCGAGGCATCGGCGGCCCAGACCGTGGCGCGAGCCTGAAAGAGGGCGCCGCCGCCCATCGGGGCGTTCACAATCTCGGAGGTAAGCTCCTCCACATTCAAACCGTGGCGCGCGAACACCGCGGCGACGGCGCGTAGGATGCCGGGACGGTCATTGCCCACGAGTTCGAGGGTGGCGAGCGCCCCACCCCGGCCGGCGTCGGCCCGGCCCACCGGCTCCGCGTGGATGATCACGCGCAAGCCGTCGACCTCCAGGGTGCGGAGGGCGTTGACGAGATCGTCCCTCCGCGCACCCGGCACCTCCACGCGAAGGATGCCGGCGAATTGCCCGCCCAGACGGCACATGCGGCTCTCCAGCCAGTTGCCGCCGTGGTCGGCGACGCGCGCCGCCACCATTTCCACCAAACCGGAGCGATCCGCCCCGATCACCGTCATGACGAGGTTTGCGAGCATAGCGGGACGCTGTGCACGCCCGCCTCCCGCGCAACCCCCGACTCGGCGGGATGGCCGCGCCTCAGTCCTCGAGCTCGACGTTCCAGTAGGCCACGTCGAGGAAGTCCTTCCAGTGCTCGTGGTGCTGGTTGCCCAGCACGAGCGAGATGACCGGCCGCCACTTGGGCCGCACCGGTTTGCGGATGAGGCGCATGCCCGCCTCGTGCGGAAGGCGGTTGGCCTTGCGCGTGTTGCAGCGGATGCAGGAGCAAACGATGTTCTCCCACGTCGTCTTGCCGCCGTGGTCGCGCGGGATCACATGGTCGAGGTTCAGCTCCTCACGGGGAAAACCTTTGCCGCAGTACTGGCAGGTCACCTTGTCCCGCTCGAAGACGTTGTTGCGCGTGAGCTTGAGCTCCTTGCACGGAAGCTTGTCGAAGAAAGTGAGCAGGATCACGCGCGGCAGACGGATCGTGCGCGTCGGCGTCCGCACGGCGTCGAGCTCCGCCACGGGCGGATTGTGCGTCGAGAAAGAGATCCAATCCAGCATCGAGAACGTCCGAAAGTCATCCTCGTGGTGGTGGACCACCTGCGCGTGGCCGCGGGCAAGAAGGGCGAAGGCACGGCGGGCGCCGATGATGTTCACCGCCTGCCACAGGCGATTCAGAACAAGCACCGGCTGGTCGAGCACCGCGTCCATACGGGGAGAGGCGAATAACTTCGGTCCCGCGCGGCTGTCAAGGACCTCGGTCCCGGGGCCAGGAAAACTTTCCGGGCCTCGTCGGTGATTCTGGCTCGCGAAGTGCTTTCAGGAGTCGATGACCAAGCTCCCACGCCCCCACCCTCTCGCCGCGTGCCTCGGACTACCCGTCGCATTGCTCGCCCTGAACGCCCAGGCCCAATCAACCGCCTCCCCGCGTGCACCCGCCGGCGAGGTCGTGACGATGGAGAAGTTCCAGGTGAAGGACGTTCCGATCGAGAAGCAGATCCTGCCCACCGCCCGGCCCTTCAGCTCGGTGTTCGGCACCGAGGACAACATCGTCGATGTGCCACGCAACGTCACGATCATCTCCCGCCAGCAGCTGAGCGACATCAGCATCGCGAGCGTGCTCGATTTCTCGAAGCTCACCTCGAGCTCCTACACGACGACCAACTTCGGCGCCCCCGCCAACCCGAGCATCCGCGGCCAGACCGCCGACCTGTTCATCAACGGCGTCCGCGGCCGCATCACCTCGAACGGCAACGGCCTGCCGCTGAACTTCAACGCGGTCGAGTCGGTCAACATCGTCAAGGGGCCCGCCACCGCCGTGCAGGGTGCCTCGATGTACGTCGGCGGCTTCGTCGATCTCGTGACCAAGCGGCCCTACTTCGACGCCACCAAGGGCTCGGTCAGCCTCACGCTTGGGTCCGATGACCAACGGGAGTGGACCGTGGACATCGGCGGGCCGCTCTCCCGCACGGCGGCCTACCGCGTGAGCTACTCCGGCCAGGACAGCCGCGGCTACTGGGAGAACTATTTCAACCGCAACCACTCGCTCTACGGCGCCCTCACGCTGCGGCCGGTGCCAGGATACGAAATCTTCCTGAGCGCGACCGCGGCCCGCTACCGCTACACCGAGAATTGGGGCCTCAACCGCCCCACGCAGGACCTGATCGACAAGGGCTTGTACCTCACGGGGGTGAACAGCAACGCCGCGCCCGACTTCGCCCGCTACCCGCTCGGCTACGCCGACGCCCGCGGCAACCCGATCACCTTCGCGAACGTGAACACGATCGGCGGACCCGCCGCACCGGTTTCCGACGCGCAGAACTCGCGTTGGGTGACCTCGGGCTTCCCGGCCGGCAACCGGGTCGTCTTCGGACCTGCCGTGAAGATCGACCGCCGCAAACGGCTCCTGAAGCCGGGCGACCAGTCGCGCGGCGTGGAATACAACGCGCAGGCCATCCAGACCCGCACGTTCAGCCCCGCCTTCAAGGTGGTGAACAACACCTACTGGAGCTACACGAGCCGCGACACCCTCAGCTCCTACTACTACTCCGAGATCATCGACCCCTCGTGGTTCGCCCAAAGCCGCACCGAGTTCATCTTCACCGGCAAGGACGGCACGCTCAACTCCGGCGTCGATCTCCGCTACCAGCGCACCAAGGCCTACGACGACTATTTCTTCGAGCCCGCCAACGTCTGGGACATCACGCGCGATCCCTCGTTCATCGATGTCTACCGCTCGGCCACCTTTCCCAACCCGTTCACCAGCCTGCCCATCCCGGGCTGGCCGGGGCGCTACGCCACCGACGGTATCACCAACGGCGACACCAATGACAGCCATGGCACGACGGTCGGGTTCTTCTCCCAGGGCACGCGCCGTTTCTCGGAAAACCTGAGCGCGGTGCTGGGCGGCCGGCTGGACCGTTTCTCCGCCCGCGTGCGTGAGCCCCTGCTCGCGACGCATCCCACCGCCTCCATCGCGGTCTGGATCCCCAACTGGAACGCCAGCCTCGTCTACAAGACGTCGGCCACGGCCAGCATCTACGCCACCTACAACTTCAGCCGCAACACGTCGGGCGCCGTTGGCAACGGCGGCGGCATCACCGGCTGGAACGCCACTGGCACGGCGCTTTTCAAGGACAACTTCCTGCAGCCCAGTGAGCTGATGGAGGTCGGCACCAAGTACGCGCTCATGCAAAGCCGCGTGTTTCTCAACTTCGCCGTCTTCGACCAGCGGCGCACCTTCAAGAGCACCAGCAGCACGATCATCCAGAACTTCCACTCCAAGGGCTTCGAGGCGGAGATGAACTACCAGCCGGACAAGCGGCTCTACGGCACCCTCTCCTACTCGGCGGTCGACGCGAAGTCCTCGGCGGGGTTCCAGTCCGACGGCGGCGTAGGTCAGTTCTTCAACTCCAAGTCGACCGAGGGCCGGGTGTCGGGCCTGCCGCGGCATCTCTTCAACGCGCTCATCTCGTACACCTTCGACAGCGGCTGGGGCCTGAACGCCAACGCCGTCGTCACCAGCCCGATCAACAACAACTTCGCGGGCACCCTGGTGATCCCCACGCAGCACCAGCTCGACGCGGGGTTGTCGTACACCCAGAAGACCTGGAGCGCGCGGCTCACGATCAGCAACCTGACCAACCAGGAGAACTGGGCGCCGCCGAACGCCGTGTACGGCAACGCGTCAATCCTCGCGCTGCCCGGCACGCAGTATCAGCTCAACCTGAAGTACAACTTCTGAGCAGCTGATCCGTCCGCTTGAACACGAGGGCCGGCAAACGCCGGCCCTTTTTATTTTCGGAAGGAGTCATCCCGGGAAGAATTAATCTGGAAACCAAGGGCTCAGGGCATCGGTAAACGTTACGTTTCTTCGACCGTGGAGCTCAAAGATGGACCGAGGCAAACAGCCTCGGCTGCAACGGCACTGCCTTATCCGTGTCCATGCGTGTCCATCCGTGGTTGCCCCCGCGCGGAGCGGTTCGGCAACGCCTCACGGCTCAGGAGCTAGCCAGCCAGAGCAACGGTTCGGTTGCCGGCGGAGCCAAACCAGGACTTACGACGTCGACCCCGTGTCGGGACCTCAAACCTGACTGAGGTCGGCCCTCACCGAAACGGCCAGAGATGCAGGAACTGCGCGAGGAAGACCACGGCGAGCCCGTAACCCAACGCGGTCACGCGGCGGGGAGCCCCGGTGCCGAGGGCTAGCACGGCCGCGGCGATCAGCCCCAACCCGATGCCTTCGGCGATGCTGAACATCAGGGGGATCGAGAGGAGCGTGAGCACCGCCGGCAGCGCCTCCCGAAAATCCCCCAGGTCGATCTCCGACACCGATTGCATCATGAACACCCCGACGATCACCAAAGCGGGCGCGGTGGCCGCGGCCGGCACCATCAGGATCAGCGGCGTGAGGAAGAGCGCCACGAGCATCAGCGCCGCTGTTGTCAGACCGGTCAGGCCCGTCCGTCCGCCCGCCTCAACTCCGGAAGCAGACTCGATGTAGCTCACGACCGTGGACGTGCCGCCAATCGCGCTCAACAACGTCGCCACCGAGTCGGCCACCAGCGCCCGACCCGCTCGCGGCAAGGTGCCATCGGGCCGCAGGAAACCGGCGCGCTTGGTCACCCCGATCAGCGTCCCGATGTTGTCGAACATGTCCACGAGCAGGAGCGTGAGGATGAGCGGCAGCGCGAGCAGGAAGGCATTGGCGTTCGTGAGGAAACCGAAGGTGAGCTTGAGCAGCACCGGCTCCGGAGAGGCGGGCATACCCACGATGTGCGCCGGCAGCTGGGTGACGGTCTTGCCGCCTCCGGCCGGAATGAAGAGCCCCGCGAGGGTTACGATAACCATTCCGAGCACGATGGCCCCGGGCACCCGGCGGGCGATGAGGACACCCGTGATGCCGACCCCCAGAAGGCAAAGCGCCGCGGGCCCCGACGCGAAATCGCCGTGGGCGACCAGGGTCGCGGGGTTGGCCACGATCACACCCGCGTTCTTCAGCCCGATGAAGGCGATGAAGAGTCCGATGCCCGCGGTGATCGCCAGCTTCAGCGAGTGCGGGATGGCGGCGATGATCCGTTCTCGCCAGCCCGTCAGGGATAACGCGAGGAACACGACCCCGTTGACGAAGACCATGCCCAGCGCCTCCGTCCAAGGCACACCCTTGCCGAGCACGATCGTGAAGGTGAAAAACGCGTTGATTCCCATGCCGGGCGCCAACGCGATCGGATAATTGGTGAGCAGCGCCATCAGCGCGGTCGCCAGGGCGGCCGTCACCGCCGTGACCGTCACCAGGGCGGCTTTGTCCATCCCGGCGTTGGCGAGGATGGCGGGATTCACGGCCAGAATGTAGGCCATGGCCGCGAAGGTGGTGAGGCCGGCCTGCATCTCACGGCCAACCGTCGTGTTGTTTTCCTTTAGTTTGAAAAGGGCGTCGAGCATGGGGAGGGGCGAGGGCCAGCGGAGGCCCCGCCCAGTTGCCGAGCAAAGCTATTCTGATGCCAGCCCCGGAAATAACTTCGTCGGCTGGCACCGCGGCTGCTGTCCCGCGACCAGCCATGACCGTCCCGCTCCGCTCCCTTCCCGTCCTCGCCGCGCGCCTCGTCTTCGCTCTCGCGTTCGTCCTTCCGGCGTTGACCGCGGGAGAGCCTGCGCGGCCTCCTCTCCTTGCCTTGTGTGCCGCCTATCCGCCGGAGATGGCCGCGCTGCGCGCGGAGTTCGGCGTGGACCCGGAACGCGGATTCACGGAAACGCGAATCA
>CAXRGI010000068.1:0-41135 GCA_964229935.1 Opitutales bacterium | reverse complement strand
GCGTGCGGGGGAAGCAGGCTGACCGTCAGCCCGATCGCGAAGGCGATGGGCGCGTTCATCGCATCCCGTTCCTTGCAGATTATCGTCTGCAGGATGGTCGACGCGCAGAGGATGAATCCCCGGAGAGCAAGCGGGGCATACTTCATGAGGCCCTGCGCCTCTGGCGCGCGAGCGATTGCCTGCATCAGAAGCCACGCACCGGCGAACGCTCGGATCAGGTCGAACCCGTGGGTCCAAAGTTTCAGCGTGCGACCCCAGTAACCGTCCCAGTCGCGCGTCAGGTCGCGGTGGTGGACCCCGCGGCCGTGAAAAACGGCGGACGGGGTGAGGAGCAGGGCGAGGGCACCGAGCAATTTGAGCCAGTCGATGCTCATGGAAGGAAAATCACTGGCGAAGTCTTCCGCGCGCACTAATTCACGCAAGGACAGAGTCTTTGACAGCGGCGCGGCGGCGCATGGAAGTTGACTCTCCGGCGGCCGCATCCGCCGAATCCTCCATCTCGCCATGTCCAAAGTCCGAGTGCGCTTCGCGCCCAGTCCCACCGGTTTCTTCCACATCGGCAGCGCCCGCACCGCGCTGTTCAATTGGTTGTACGCCCGCCACACCGGCGGCACGTTCATCCTGCGGATTGAGGACACTGACAAGGAGCGCAACAGCGAGGCGTTCCTCAATCTGATCTATGAGAGCCTCACCTGGCTCGGGTTGAATTGGGATGAGGGTCCGCGCTTCGCCGGTAGCGGAGGTGGCGACTACGGTCCGTACCGGCAGAGCGAGCGAGGCGACGTCTATCGCGAGTACGTCCAGCGGCTGCGCGATTCCGGCCGCGCCTACGAAAAGGACGGCGCCGTCTGGTTCCGGCTGGAAGGGGAGCGGCACGAGGTGTTCGACGAGCACCGCAAGAAGACCGTGACCAAGGTGAAGGGGCCGCCGGTCGTGATCGACGACCGCATCCGCGGCCGCGTGGAGCGGGTGGAGGACGAGGACTTCGTGATCGTGCGCTCCGACGGCAATCCGGTGTTCCACCTCGTGAACGTGGTCGATGCCATCGCGATGGGCGTCACGCACATCATCCGCGGCGAGGACCACCTTTCGAACACGAGCAAACACGTGCGGTTGTACGAGGGTTTTGGCGTCACCCCGCCGGCGTTCGCCCATATTCCGCTCATCCTGAAGCAGAACGGTCCGGGCAAGATGTCGAAGCGCGACCAAGGGGCGCTGATCGAGGAGTACCAGCGGCGCGGCTACCTACCCGAGGCGCTGGTCAACTTCCTCTGTCTGCTCGGCTGGAATCCGGGCGACGACCGCGAGAAGATGCCGATCGCGGAGATCATCCGCCTCTTCGATCTACCCGGAGTGAACCAGAGCAACGCGCGCTTCGACGACCGGAAGCTCGCGCACATGAACATGGCCTACCTGCTCGAGCAGCCGGCCGATCGTTTCGTGGAACTGGCGCGTGAACACCTCGCCCGCCGCGAGGAACCGGCGGCCCGTGCCGCGGTTGCGGCCGACGCCGCTTACTTCCGCGAGGTGATGCTGCTCTGCCAGCCGAAGCTGAAGGGGGTGGAGGAACTGCCCGCCTACGCCGGATATTTCTTCACGGAGGATTTCGTCATTGATCCGAAGGTGCGTGAGAAGGTCTTCGCCAAGGGCGATCCGGCCGCGCGGCTGCGCGAGCTGCGCGCGGAACTCGCCGCGATGGATTTCTCCCGCGACACCGCGATCGAAGAGTCCATTAAGGCGCTGTCGGCCCGCGGCGGCTTGGGCTTCGGCGACTACCAGGGCGTCGCGCGGTTGGCCCTCTCGGGAACCAATGTCGGTCCCAGCATCACCGGTATGATGCGTGTGCTCGGACGCGAGCGCGTGGGCGCCCGTTTTGACCGCCTGCTCGCGGCCTGACGGGGCTCAGCGGAAAATCGAAATCTCCGCAGCCCGGCCCTCAAGGCGGTGGCCGCGGTACATGCCCGGGGTGTTGAAGGGCAGGGCGACGTTGCCGTGGCGATCGATCGCGATCACCCCGCCGTCGCCCCCGAGCGCCCCGACCTTCGCGATGGTGGCGGCGGCCGCCTCCGCGAGGGTCGAACCCTTGTATTCCATCTGCGCGGCGATGTCGCGCGCCACCCCGACGCGGATGAAGTACTCGCCATGGCCCGTGGCGCTGACCGCGCACGTGGCGTTGGCGGCGTAGGTGCCGGCGCCGATGATGGGAGAGTCGCCGACGCGCCCGAATTTCTTGTTGGTCATGCCGCCCGTGGAGGTCCCGGCGGCAAGGTTGCCGTTCTTGTCCAGCGCGACGCAGCCGACGGTTCCGTACTTCCTCTCGACGTCGAGGGAGTCGTTCTCGTCGATGGTCGCGAACAGCGGTCCCGCCGTTCCGCCGAGCGCCGCGCGGCGGTTGGCCTGCTCCTTTTCCTTCTGTTGCGCGCGCCGCAGTTCCTCGCGCCGGCGCTCGGTCTGGAAGTACTCGTTGGGCACCAGTTCAATCCCGCCCACCTGCTCCGCGAAGCGTTCGGCTCCGGCGCCGGCGAACATCACGTGCGGGGAGCGCTCCATCACGGCGCGCGCGAGGGTGATCGGGTTCCTCACCCGCGAAACCCCGGCAACCGCCCCGGCGGCGAGCGTGCGACCGTCCATGATCGAGGAGTCGAGCTCGCACCTGCCCTCGGCATTCAGCACCGCGCCGTGACCGGCGTTGAAGAGCGGGGAATCCTCCAGCACTCGGATCGCGGCGACCACGGCATCGAGCGCCGGTCCTCCCGCGGCGAGAACGGCATGGCCCGCCTCGAGCGCCCGGCCGAGGTCCGCGCGGTAGCGGACTTCGTGCTCCGGACTGAGCTTGTCGCGGGTGATCACGCCGGCGCCGCCGTGGATCACGAGACCATAGGAGGGTTTCATCGGTGAAGGGCTGGAAGGTGCTTCCGCCGCCGGGCACAGGCCCGCCAGCGCGAGAAGGAGCGCGAAGGGACGAAGGTTCATAGGCAGGTCAAGTCACGGCGCCACGCGGCGACCCACGATCACGAGGTCGCGTTCGACGCCATCGAGCACCGCCACCCGCGGCAAGTGCGCCCAGCGTTGGAACCCGTACGCGCTGAAAAGCCGCAGGCTGGGTTCGTTGTGACCGAAGATGTAGCCGAGCAGGGTGTGCAAGCCGAGCGAAGGCGCGCGGTCGAGCGCGGCTTGAAGGAGCCGGCGGCCGAGGCCCGTGCGCCGGCTGGCGGGGTCGACGTAGATCGCGATCATCGCCGTGCCATCGTAGGCGGCGCGCGCGTAGAACGTGTCGAAACTCAACCAGGCTCGCACGAGCCTCGAGGAATCCACCAGCACCCAGAGCGGGCGTGACGGGTTCTGGTGCGCCGCGAACCAGGGGCGACGCGACTCGACCGTCACCGGCTCAAGGTCGGCGGTCACCATCCGACCCGGGATGGTCGCGTTGTAGATCGCCACGATCGCCGGCAGATCGGCCTCCGTGGCGTCGCGCAGGATGAAAGCGTCGGCGGCCATGTTAGATCGCGCAGCGTGGCGCATGTCTCCCGGAAGGCGAGCCCGTCGGCAGGGTTTTGGCCGGGAGGATCCGGTGGATTGACCGTCCCGCTCGCGTCGCCACTTTCGGCGGGTGGGTATGTCCCGAATCTCCCTGACGATTTTGGTAGCGTGGATTGCCTTCGCCCCATCGGGGTTGGGCGCCGAGGCATCCGGAAGCGAACGCGGGCAGGGTATCTACGTCGCCCGGTGCGCGATGTGCCATGGCGCGACGGGCGATGGCTTCGCCGACTCGTTTCCGCCGCTGGCTAAATCCGACTGGTTGGCGGCCAACCGTGAGGGCTCGATCGAGGCGGTCGTCGCGGGCTTGAATCGGGAAATCGTGGTGAACGGACGCACCTACCGCGGCCAGATGCCGCCGGTGATCATCGATGACGACGAGGTCGCCGCCGTGCTCACCTTCGTCCTGAATTCGTGGGGAAACCCCGCAGGCGAAGTCACCGCCGAGGATGTGCGGAAGGTGCGCGCCACGACGCCGTTCAAGACCTTCGCGGACCTGAAGGCGGCGGGCGACTATCGCCCTGTGCCGCCGGCGCCCCCGGGTTTCTCGATCCGGGAGGTGGTGCGTCTGACCGATTTCGGCGTCCGCCTGGCAGGCGACGGCCGGGGCGGTCCGCTGTACGTGCTGGGTCAGGCGGGCGGGGTTTGGCGGGTGGATCCCGCCTCGGGCAACCTGCGCCAGATCCTCTGGCCGCGGGATTTTCCCGGAATGAAGCCGGGAGAGTTTCAAACCCTGGGCATGGTGCTCGATTCCGAGGGGCGGCTTTGGATCACGACCAATCAGCGCGTACCCACGCGGCCCCACGAGACGAACGAGGTGGCCATCTACCGTACCTCCCGCCGCAACGCCGAGGGGGATCCGGTTGATCCGCAACCGTGGCTGCAGACCAGCTATCCCTGGGGCAACGCGCATTTCAACCACGGCATCTCCGACCTGCGGTTCGGGCCCGACGGCCTGCTGTATGTGAGCAGCGGCTCGCGCACGGATGGGGGCGAGGAGGGAAAGGTCGCGCACTTCGCGAAGATAGGGGAGACGCCCATCACGGCGGCGTTGTGGCGGCTTGATCCACATTCCGACTCGCCGCGGATCGAGGTGGTCGCGCGCGGAATCCGCAACGCCTACAGCTTCGCGTGGGATGGCGCGGGAAACCTTTTCACGGTCTCGAACGGACCGGACGCCCACGCCCCTGAGGAAATGGACCACGTGATCCCGCCCCGTCCCGGCGAGGAACCCCGGCACCACGGTTTCCCTTACCAGATGGGTGACGCGCCCGCCGGCACCAAGTGGTACCCCCACACGCCGGAAGCGCCGCCGGGGGCGCGCTTTGTGCTCCCGGTGCGAAACATCGGACCGGTCGGGTTAATGCATGGAAAGCCCACGGCAACGTTCAACGCCCATAGTTCGCCCACGGGGTTGCTCTGGCTTGGTGCCGGATGGCCGGAATCGGTCCGCGATGGTTTCCTCATGGGGCGCTTGGGAAGTTTCCTGGCGGGACCCGGACCCGACGAGGAGCACGGTTTCGACGTGCTGCACCTCCGCCTGGAGCGCCGGCCCGACGGGGGCTGGGACGCGCACACCACAACCTTCCTTTCCCAGCTCGGACGTCCGATCGACGTTTTTGTCGGCGCTCCGGGTGTGCTGCACGTGCTTGAATATACGAGGCCGACGGACCTTCGGGGCAAGGCGGGTTGGCTGCCCGGACGGATCCTGGAGCTTTCCGTAACGCGTTAGGCCGGAGGAGACGCAGGGCCATTTCCCTTGCGGCGCCGGCGGATTCCGGAGGAATACGGCGGCTCCCATGACGGATTCCCCTCGGCATCCCTTCCTGCACGGCCTGAGCAAGCACCGCGGCGCGCCTCCGACGGTGGTGGTGATCTTCGGTGCCTCGGGCGATCTCACCGCGCGGAAGCTCATCCCGGCGGTGTACAACCTGGCCCACGACAACCTGCTCCCGGCGGACTTCCATCTCGTGGGCTTCGGACGGAAGCCGATTCCCGACGATGATTTCCGTGGGCTGGCGGCGGGTGCGATCCGCGAGTTTTCGCGTCGCGAGTTGGATGCGGCGGTGTGGGAGCGCGTGGCGGCGCGGACAACCTATGTGGCGGGAGGTTACGATGAACGTGCGGCGTTCGACCGGTTGGCGGCGCACATCGCGGCGATCGAGCGCGGTCTCGGACGGGACCTGCAGTGCCTTTTCTACATTTCCACGCCGCCCTCCGTATTCGCGCCGATCCTGGAGCACCTGGGGGCGAGCGGACTGGCGGCGCGGCATGTGCACGGCCCGCTGCATTCAAAGGTGGTGATCGAGAAGCCCTTCGGGCGTGACTTGGCCTCGGCCCGCGAGCTCAACCGGGTGATCGGGTCCGTTTTTGAGGAGCGGCAGGTCTATCGTATCGACCATTACCTCGGAAAGGAGACCGTGCAGGATCTGCTGGTCCAGCGCTTCGCGAACGCGATCTTCGAGCCGCTCTGGAACCGGAACTACATCGATAGCGTCCAGATCACGGTGGCCGAGGAAGCGGGAGTGGCGGGACGCGGCGGCTACTACGAGCAAAGCGGCGCGCTGCGCGACATGATTCAAAACCACACGATGCAGTTGCTCGCGCTCACCGCGATGGAGCCCCCGGGATCGCTGGATCCGGAGGCGATCCGCGATGAGAAGGTGAAAGTTTTGAACGCGATCCAGCCGCTGGCGACTGGTCCGGATGGTGATGTCGCGCGCGCGCAGTACGCGGCCGGCATGATCGGGGGCGGACCAGTGCGAGGCTACCTGGAGGAGGAGGGGATCGACCCTGGATCGGCGACGGAAACCTACGCGGCGCTCCGCCTCTCCATCAACAACTGGCGCTGGCAGGGCGTGCCCTTCTATCTGCGGTCCGGCAAGCGCCTCGCGCGGCGTGTCTCCGAGATCGCGGTGAATTTCCGCCGGCCCCCCGGTACCTTGTTTGCGGGTGAAACGGCCCGATTCGACCTCGCCGGCAACACCCTGTCGTTCCAGCTGCAGCCCGACGAAGGCCTGAGCATGATCCTCAACACCAAGGTGCCGGGGCTCGAGACCCGAACCCAGCCGGTGAAGATGAGTTTCCGCTACGCGACCACGTTCGGTTCCAACACCGCCGAGGCCTACGAGCGCCTGGTGCTCGACGCCATCGTGGGCGACGGGACGCTGTTCATCCGGGGCGACGAGGCCGAGGCCTCGTGGCGACTTTACACGCCCGTGCTCGACGCTTGGGCCGGCGCGGGGCGCGCTGGGATGGACAGCTACGCTTCGGGCAGCTGGGGACCGCTCGGCGCCGAGTCACTTCTCGCGCGGCGCAGCCACGTTTGGCGGCAGCCCTGAATGCCGCGTGCGCATGTCCGCCAATTTCGACGCCTTGCCTGGGTTGGAGGTGCCGGTCGACCGGATCCGGCGGAGCCTGGCCGATCTGTGGCGGGATGAAACCGGGGCGGACGCGACCGACGACGCCAAGGCCACGCAGGTCAACTTCGTGCTGCACCTTGGGCTCGCGACCACGCCGGAGGATGCGGTGCGTCAGTTTCGGACCGTCGTGCGGTTCGCGCAGCGTTATCCGGCGCGCGTGGTGGTGCTTTGCCCGCTTCTTCACGAGGTGCCCGGTCCGCTCATCCGTGCCAAGGTCTACGGGGAGTGTTTCCTGGGCCGCTCGCCGGCGGATCGCAGGTGTGTGGAATTCGTGACGCTCTGCTACTCGCGCGGGGCCAGGCCTTACCTGGAGGACCAGGTGTCGACCTGTCTCTCCACGGATCTCCCGCTCTACTACTGGGCGCACGCGTTCGCCGACAGCTCCCGGATGGCTGACTATCGCTACCTGCTCGGGCGATCCCGGCGGGTGCTGATCGACAGCGCACGTTCGCCGGCTGACGCACCTTCGTACCCCTGGCCCAATCCGGCGGCGATCCGCGATCTCGCCTACTGTCGCGTCCTCCCCGTGCGGCAGGGCGTGGGCCAATTCCTCGCCGCCTACTCCGCCGCCGCCATCGCCGAGGGATTGCGGCGCGTGGTGGTTTCACACGGACCGGAATTCCCGGCGGAGGCCCGAGTTTTGACGGGTTGGCTGGGCCGGCGGCTTGCGGCGTGCGGGGTCGCGCCGGGTGCGGCCGAGTTCCGCGTGGAGCCGGCGACGACCGGCTTGGGAATCGATTTCACCTACGCGAGCGGTCCCAAGGAATTCCGTTGGAAGGGCGACTTCGGGGCGGGCCACGGCGAGTTCGAGGCCGATTTCGGCGCGGGACGCACCCGTCTCAGCGCCGCGCTCTCCTTGCTCAAGCCCGAGATGGCGCTCAGCGAGGCGATGTTTTTTTGACGTCCGGGAACTTCTGGCGGCGCAGGACCAACAGGCTCGCACCGGCCACCAAGTCGACGAAACCGGTCAGCAGCCGTGCCGGCAGGGGGATCCGGTCGAGCATCAGGATCAACAGTCCCGATGCGATGAGGAACCACGCCAGGAAGCCGATTTTCCGGCGTTGGCGCCGTCGGTTGAGGTCGAGTGCAGCGGACTCCACGCCCGGACCGTGCGGCGACGTGTTCACTTCGCAAGCGGCAGGGTCACGCGCATCGTCGTGCCCGCGGGGCTGGTCTCCGCGAGCTCGATGTCACCGCGGTGGCTCGCGAGGATCCGTTTCGCGATGGCGAGTCCCAGGCCGGTGCCGTCGGGTCGGCCGGAGAGGAAGGAATCGAAGATACGGTGTCGCAGGGATTCGGGAACGCCGCCTCCGGTGTCGATGATGTCGAGCCGCGCGCGCGGAGCATCGCCGCCCTCGATGACCTGCAGGTGGAGACGGATGAAGCCGCCAGCGGGCATCGCCTCGGTGGCGTTGAGCAGGAGGTTGAGGAGCACCTGCTGAAGCTGGCCCTTGTGGGCCTCCACGAAGACGGGACGGGTGGGGGCGGGAAATTCCACCGTCACTTTTTGCTGCGAGAGCTTCAGTCGCACGAGCACGAGGGTGTCCTCGATGACTTCCGCGAGCGACCACCGGGAGTGGAGACTGGAAGGCGCCTTCGCGAAGCCCAGCACGCGCGTGACGATGGCCTCGAGCTGGTCGAGTTTCTCGCCGATCACGCGCAGATCGGTGAGACGGGGATCACCCGGTGGGAAGTCCCCGCCGAGTCCACCGTAGAGTAGCTTGATCACGGTGAGCGGGTTCCGGATCTCGTGCGCGATCTCGGCGGCGAGGAGACCGAGGGTGGTGAGCCGCTCGTTCTTGCGCAGCACGGCCTCGCTGCGGAACACGCGAGCGTAGAGGCGGGCGTTCTGCAGCGCGACGGCGCCAAGGCCGGCGAGCGCGGCGCAGAGACGCTTCTCGTCGTTGTCGAAACGATGCGTGCCGGCGGAGAACACGGCTAGCACGCCAAGGACGTCGTTCTCGAAGACCACCGGGGTCGAAAGCACCGATCCCAGGTTTCCTCCGCGCGGCATGTCGGGCATCTCGAGGAACTCGGGGGAGGATAGATTTTGAAACCAGATCTGCCGCCGCGTGTGCACGGGGGAGGCGAAGAGGCAGCCCTCGAGGTCGAACTCACCCTCCGGGGCCTGGAGCGCGGGCGGTCCGGAGGATGCGGTGCAGCGCAGACGACGCGTGGCGGTGTCCAGCAGGTAGAAGACGCAGGCTCTGGCCTCCAACATGCGGCAAGCCTCGCGGGTCAGGGTGGCGAGGATCTCCTGCTGCTCGAGTTTCGCCACCAGTGACTGGCCGGCGGTGATCAGGCTTTCAAGTTGACGCGCCTTCGCGCTCAGGTGGCCCAGTTGCCAGAGGCGCTGCATGACGAGGCCGCTCTCCTGCGCGAGAAGACCGAGGGTCTCGACATCGGCCGAGGTGAAGGCCGCCGGACGGTCGCTTTCAAGATCGACCACGCCGACCATTTGATCCCGAACCAGGATCGGGGCCGCCATTTCCGAACGGGTTGAGGATCGTACCGCGATGTAGCGCGGCTCCAGTCGCACATCCGGCACCAGCAGCGGCCGCCGGTTCAAAGCACACCAGCCGGTCACTCCGTGGCCGGGCCGCAATTGGTGGGGGGCGCCGTCGGTGGTTTCGTAACCCTGTTCGACTTCGGTGACGAGATCGCCGGTGTCGGGGCTCAGCAAAGAGATCGAGCCGGCGTCGGCTCCGAGCGCGCTGATGATCACGCCGAGCATCTCCCGCAGGGCGGCGGCCGGGTCATCGGTGCGCGCGGCGAGCCGGGCGATCCGGTAGAGGGCCGCCGTGGCGCGCGGATCGATTTCCTCCGGCTCGCTCATGCGCGGCCGAGTGAAAAGGGCGCCGGCGGCGCCGCCAGCCGAATCGCGGTGGCCGGTCAACCAGCGCCAACCGCGGCGGGCAGGGCCTGCGGTGCGATCACCTCATGCAGGCTGTCCCGCAGCGCACGGAGGCGCTCGGGGGTGGAGATCGGCTCGTGGTTCGCGCCCTCGATGTAGAAGGTGTCGATGGCCACGCCGCGCTCCGTGCCGATGCGCGCGAAGGTGATGTCGAAACCGTGGTCGGAGATCACCTTGGCCAACCGGTAGAGGAGGCCGATCTGGTCGCGCGCCTGCACTTCCACGATGGTGCGCTCCATGGAAAGCTCATGGTAGACATCAACCGTGGGCGGGAAGGTGCTCTGGAGGGTCTCGCCCGACGAGGCACTGAGGTAACGGGTGGCGGCGAACTTGCGGGCCTGGGCCTGGATGTCGGGCAGGAGATCGCGGTTGGCCATCAAGGCATCCTCAATGGTGCGGGCGAACTTATCCTGCGCGGCGGCGCTCTGCACGGGGCCGCGGCCGGGCTCCACCACGTAAAACGTGTCGATCGCGATATGGTCCGTCCGGGAAATGACCTTCGCCCCCAGAATGTTCAGGCCGGCAACGCTGAACGCGCCGGCGAGCTTGTAGAAGAGACCGGCGCGGTCCCACGTCACCACATTGACCACCGTGAGCGAGCGGTTGATATCGTCTTTCCACTCGATGATCGGCCTCAGCGAGCCGACGGAGTCGGTCGTCGTGATCGAGTGCAGCAGCCGGTTCACCATCTGGATGTGAAGGGCGATCTCCGACGAGTCGGTGTGCACAAAGTAGCGCTCCGGCAGCAGGCCGAAGTGCGCATTGATCTCGTCGGTGCTGATTCCGGGGATCGTTTTTGCGATGAGCTCCTGTTGCGTCATTTGGATCTGGGCTTGGAGGCTGGCGTCGGCGGCATCGGCACCGAGCTTCAGGCGTTCGAAGGTGGTGCGATAGAGGGTCGTGTGCAGCGTGTCTTTGTAGCCATTCCAAAGATCTGCCGCCGTCCCGCGGGCGTCGCAGAAGGTGTGGACGTAGAGATGACGGAGGCGGTCGGCGTCTCCGACTGTTTCTGCGAAAGCGGCGGCCGTGCTGGGGTCATCTACATCCCGTTTCTGCCAAAAGCGTGCCATCACGAGATGGTTTTTTATCGTGAACATAACTAGTTCACGACCAGATGGTTCCACGCCAAATCGCTCCAAAATGGGTCCTGCGATACGCATCCCGCTCTCAGCGTGGCCTCGGATGCCCTCCGCCTTGCCGATGTCATGGAGCAGCAGCGTGAGGTAGAGCAGTGAAACGTCGGCGGTCTCGTGCAGGGCCGCCCGGTACTTCAGCGTGATCGGCTCGGCCTCGGTGTAGATGCGGTCCAACTCGCGGATCGCGTTCAGCGTGTGCACGTCCGCCGTGTATCGGTGGTAGTACTCGTGCTGCACGAGGCAGGTGAGGGCGTCGAACTCCCGGATAAAACGCCCAAGCACGCCCAGCTCGTGCATGCGGCTGAGGACTGGATAAACCGCTCCGGCTTCCGACAGGATCGCGCGGAAGCACACGCTGGCATCCTTGCTCTCCGTAACCTCCGGCGTGAGCAGATCGAGGGAAGCCCGGATCAGCTCGGCCAGGTGCAGCTCAGGGGTCGCCTCGAGGGTCTGACAGTGGCGGAAAACCCGGATCAGACGAACCGGATCATCGCGGAACACGCTGGCTTTCTCCGCCGCGAGCTCGCGTCCGCGGAGAATGAAGCCGTCGATGCGCTTGGTGCGCTGGAGGCGCGAAGCGAGTAGCGAGTCGCGGAAAGAACGTTTGTCGCCGTCGCCCGAACGCCCGATCGACAACGCCAGCCGGTCTTCGACCAGTTTCGAAACCCGGAAAATCGTCTGCGCCGCCCGGTAGTAGTCCTGCATGAACGCCTCGACGCGCGCCAGCATGTCGGGTGCCTGGTAACCCAGCGCCTCGGCGATCCGCGGCTGCTGGTCGAGGCTCATCACGTCGGTCGCGCGGGCGCTCAGGAAATGCAGCTGGTTGCGGACGCGCAGCAGGAAGTCATACCCGCGCTGGAAGGCCACCAGATCATCCGCCCGCAGGTACCGTTGCGCGGCCAGCTCGTCGATCGTGGTGACATCCAGCTTCACGCGCGCCATCCAGACCGCGTTCTGGTAATCGCGCAGGCCGCCGACTCCATTTTTGATGTCCGGTTCCTGATTGAAGACGGTGTTGGCGTACTTTGCGCGCCGCGCTGCCTGGTCGTCCAGGCGTGCCTCGATGTACTGCCGCGGATTCTCGGTGGCGTAGTAGCTGCGGTACGCCTGCGCGAAGGTGTCGTGGAGTTTCTCCGAGCCGGTGATGCGGCGCGACTCCAGCAGAGCGGTCTTGGTGAGGATGTCGCGGCGGGCCTCGGCGAACGCCTCGTCGAAGGTACGCGTGGAGTGTCCGACCTTCAGCCCGCAGTCCCACAGGATGTAGAGGATCTCATTGGTGAGGTGTTCCTGCAGCGGTTTCGCCTCGGCGGTCTTGGTCTTCGTCGCGAAGAGGAACATCACGTCGACATCGCTCAGCGGGGAGAGCTCGCCGCGACCGTACCCGCCCAGAGCGACCAGCGTGACCGGCGGCACGGGTCCACGGACGGGGGGATAATACGAGCGGATCGCGTAAGCGAAGAGGTGGATGAGCAGGGCGTCGATGATCTGCGCCCGCTCCCGGCAGATGGTCAGACCGGAGGAGCCGGACTCGTGCCGCCGGCGCAGGGATGCCATTTCCGTGCGGAGGAACTCCCGGCAGGCCGCCAGGCGTGCCGCCACCGGCACCTCGCCCGGGAAGGAGAGTTGTTCACCGGCGCGGACTGGGATGTTGGCGGGCATCGGGCGGCGGGCTAATCGGCTACCATCCACCTAACCGGGTGGTGGTTTCAACCGCCAAAGCGAGATTCGTGCCGAGGCGAAGCGCGCGGGTGAAAAGTAGGCCCGGTGCCGGTCGAAAACCAAAGGAGGCCAGCTTGGTGGTAGGGATTGCGGAAGCGTCCGCGTCTCTGGACGCAATTATACAAGAATGAACCCATACGTCCATTGAGCGGGGGTGGTCGTGACTGCTATGCTCCGGCGGTGGTCGGTTGCTTCGTACTGAGTGCCGGGGCGGTCACTTCCGAGTCGCTGCCAAGCCCGCGTCCGATCCCCACTTTGCGCCATGAATGCTTTCCCGACGCTCTTCGCAGCCCTTCTCGCCGCCGTCTCCCTTACCGCCGTGGTTCGAGCGCAAGCAGTGCCGACCGCACCGCCTGCCGCCCCGGGCATCGCGCGTGACAGTCAGGTGGTCTCACTCAGCCCCTTCACGGTCAGTTCGGCCGGTGACGAGGGCTACCGGGCCGCGAACACCCTCGCGGGCTCGCGACTAAACTCGAGCCTCAACGACACGCCGGGCGTCCTGGATGTGCTGACGAAGGACTTCCTCGATGACATCGGCGCGTTGAACCTCGAGCAGGCGTTGGCGTTCTCCGCGAACTTCGAGGTCGATAACGGCGATTTCGAGAGCCAGGGCGTCATTAACACCATCTTTGCGGGGCCGGCCGCTACACCTTCGTTTCGCACCCGCGGCCTGGTCGGCACGCTGGCCCGCAACTACCTCGAGACGGACTTCCGGCCCGGGTTCTACACGATCGAGCGCATCGACAACGCCAGCGGCCCCAACTCGGTGCTGTTCGGCCTCGGCAGCGCCGGCGGCGTGGCCAATGTCTCGACCAAGGCCGCCCGGTTGAATCGCAGCGCCTTCGGCGTCGATCTGCTCACGGACGGCTACGGCAGTCGGCAGGTCGCCCTGGATCTGAACCAAGTCATCCGGCGCGAGCGTCTGGGTCTGCGAATCAACGCCATCAGCAGCCGGCTGAATAAATTTCGCGCTCATTTCTCCGACAACATCGATGGCGTCCAGGTGGCCTCCACCTGGAGGGTGGGGGATCGCACCGAGGTCCAGTTGGAGTTGGAGCGCGCGCAAGTCACGGGCTCGGTCGCGTACCCCGTTCCCCACATCGACCAGGCGTCCCGGTGGCTCGCGCTGGGCAAGCCGGTCGCCACGCTACCGCCGGGCTGGGAGTCGCTCTCCGCCGCTCAGCGCACCGCGGTCGCGACGCCCCTTGCACTCGCCGCCAACGCCGTGACCGTCGCCCCCGTTCTGGTCGATAATGCCGGCTACAGTTTCATCCTGAACTCAGCCACCGCGCTCAGCGGGACCACCGCGGTTGGCGGGCTCAACCGGCAGACGATCAACCCCGCGCTCTTCACTCCGCGCGGCAACATCAACGGGCCCGGCGGTCGCAAGGACGTCGACCGGCACATCATCGCCCTTTCCGTCAGCCACAGGCTGCGCGAGAATCTGCACGTGAACCTCTCCGCCGCCCGCGAGGGCGGGGACGCCGAGACCTGGCAGGCCTACGCGAACGGCGCCGCCGGCGGGGCCGCGATCCTCGGGGACGCCAACGCCACGATACCCAACGGCGCGCAGATCGCGACGCTCGGCGCGACCAAGCTCAACACGAACGCGGCCGGCCAGGTGATCAATCCGTTCGCCGGTGAGTTCTACACCCAGTCGCGCTGGGTGCGCCGGCTCCAGACCAACGAGCGCGCCATCGTGCAGGCCACCGGCGCGCTGCAGCTGAACCTCGGCCGCTGGCTCGGTGATCACCGCGTCGTCGGCACCGCCTCGTACTCCGAGCGCGTCATTGCGAGCGAGAGCCGCCGCGACTCATGGCTGGGGGCGCCCTTCGCGTCGGATCCTGTGAACACCGCCAACGGGGTCATGCGGCGCCGCTACGCTTCACCCCTCGACGCGGACCGCTTCCATGTGCCGGACTATCGGAATTTTCCCGCGCTGACTTGGGTCCATCCCGCGCTCGGTCCCATCACGACGGGCTGGGTGACCGAAACGCCGGCGCGCCGTGAAGCGCGCCAGGTCGCCTATCTCGGGGCGATCCAGAGTCACTTTTTCAACCGGCGCCTCGTGACAACGGCGGGCTACCGGGTCGATGAGGCCACCGATTACGTGTTCCAGACAAAACGCGTGTTCCCGGCCGGCTTCGAGCGTAGTATCGGCATCCTCGCGCTGGACCCGTCGAATGTCCGGAAAACCTCCACCCGGGGGCCGACCCGCACGCTCGGTGCGGTTCTGCATGTGACCGGGTGGGTTTCCGCCTACGGCAACTTCAGCTCCAATTTCGGATCCCCGCGTGGCACCGTGGTCGGCCCCGATGCGGTCGTGGGTCCCACCACCCAGGGCAAGGGCCTCGACACCGGCCTGAAGTTCACGCTCTGGAACAACCGGGTGTATCTCGACGTCGGTTACTTCGATACCTCCAGCAACGACGAGACGGAGATCCTTAACCTGAATCTTCGCACCAACGACAGCATCGCGGGCGCGTACAACACGGTATTCACCATCCTCGGTAATCCGGCCGGACGCGCCGCGCTCTTCAATGCGAACGACGCGGCGGCCGTCTCCGCGCTGAAGGCCGCCTTTCCCTTGCTGCGTCCGACGTTCAACGCGCAGGGCGATCTGCTGGATCAGGCCAGCCGTGGCTACGAGGCGCGCCTCACCGCCAACCCGGTGAAGGGGATGCGCCTGCGCGCGACGTACTCGAAGACCGACCGGCAGCGCGAAAATCTCTACAAGTTCACCGTGCCGATGGCGGAACAGCTGCGCGCTTTCGTCGAGGACCTTCAGAAGCGGAACCCCGGCTTGAACGTGGGCGCTCTCAGCAGCGCGGTCGATCCTACCACGGTGGCCGACAGCCTCAACAATCTCGACGAGCGTCTCGATCTCGCTTCCGGCAACAACAGCACGAACTACGGTGGTGGCGGCTACAGCCTGAACCTCGCCGCGACCTACGATTTCCAGCAGCGTCTTCGGGGCTTCGGGGTTACCGGCACCGCGCTCTACAAGTCCGGCGCCTATGCCGGAACCTACGACCTGCGCGAAGGCGGCGTGGCCACCGGAAAGCTGCTGGGCACCAAACCGCTCATCGGCGAAAGTTCGCTGAATCTCGGCCTCGGTCTGCGCTATCGCACGCGGATGGCGTGGTTGCGGCAAACCGCGGTCACGTTCCAGCTGAACGTCACGAACCTTCTGGATGAGACCGAGCCCCTTAGCCGCCGCGCGGGCAAGATGATCGTCGCCCCCGGGGCGCCGGCGCCGACTATCCTCCGCGATGGCTCGATGTTCGTGCAGTACTTTCTGCGCGACCCGCGCGCCTGGAATCTCAGCGCCAAGCTGCAGTTTTAAAGATCTTCCCCATGAGCCGAAGCCTCCCACCGCCGGTCCCGGGGGCCGGCGACAACCCAACCCTCGCCATGATGACTCACCGCTCAAACGTTCTGTTCGGCCTTCTGGCCGTCCTGCTTTCCACCTTGTCCCAATCCGGGGCGCAGCCGGTTACGGCCGGACGGACTTCCGCGCCCGCCGCCCCGGTCGAGGCGGCAGTGAAGCTCGGCACGTTTGTCGTCACCGGTTCCAATATTCCCATGGCCGCCGACGCGGTCGCTGTGCCGGTCACGATCATCAACCGCGACGATATCGAGCGCACGGGGCTTGCGTCGAACCTCCTCGAGGTGGTGCAGGCCCGGCTGCCTAGCTTCGCCGGCAGCGGTAACCTCGGCGCAACGAACGGCAACATCGCCGGAGGCACGGCGACTTCCGGAGGCTCGCAGCTTTCCCTGCGTAATCTTTCCACCCTTGTGTTGCTCGACGGTCGGCGGCTGCCCGACAGCGGCGCCAGCGCCCGGGGCGGACGGTCGTTTGTCGACGTGAACCAGATCCCGCTGGCCGCCATCCAAACCCTGGAGGTTCTCACCGATGGAGCCTCCGCCATTTACGGTTCGGACGCCGTCGGAGGTGTGGTGAATGTGAAGCTGAAGCATGACTTCCAAGGGCTGGAGATCGGCGGTCGTTACGCGCGGTCGACCCGCGAGGGCGATTACACGCAGAAGTCGGGCTACCTCGTGGCCGGGGCGCGGACTGACCGGGTCGGCCTGACCGTGTCGTATTCAAGGTCCGAGATCAGCCCGTTGTTCCAGTCGGAGCGGCCGTTCTCCAACCCGCAGCGGGGCAAATCCGCCACGATTTCCGGGGCGCTGGGCCAATCTTCCACTTCCTTTCCGACGGCGTTTCTGCGGCCTGGATTGAATTCCCCGAGCCTGGTGACGCCGACCGGCCCGGCCGCGACCCTCGCTAACCTGAACGAACTGGTGGCCGCCGGCATCTACCAGGCGTCCTCGGTGCAGCCGATCGCGGACACCTTCGACCTAGCGCCCTTCGTCACGCTCACGATCCAGTCCCGTAAGCAGGCGATGACGCTAGCGAGCACGATCCAGCTCATTCCCGACCGGCTGGAGTTTTTCGCCGAGGCGCTGGATTCCCGCAGTGACAGTTGGTCGCAGCAGGGCGCGCTCGGGATCACGACGACGGTGCCGGTGAATGCCCCGTACAATCCCACGCGTTCGGCCCTCTTCGCCGCCTTTCGGTACACGCCGGACGTCCGGCGCGCGGAAAACGCGGCGCGCCTGCGGCGGTTCGTGGGCGGCTTCCGCGGGAGGCTCGGGGCGCGGTTGCGCTGGGAGGCCGGGTACAACGTGAATACCAACCGCCTGGATAATTCCCTCGGCGGGCAATACTACGCGCCGAATCTCCAGCTCGCCCTCGCCGGCGGCTTCGATGCGAACGGGAATCCTCAGGTCGGTGGGCGTTACGCGCGGATCTTCCGCAATTACAACGCGCCGCCCAACACGACCACCCTAGCGCAATGGCAGTCTGCGCTTACGGCCGCCAACTCTCTCGTCCAGCCGGCAATTGATCTGTTGGCCCGTCCCGAGGGCCTGAATCCATCGGTCTTCGATAACATCCGCGGCGCCACCGCCAACGTCTTCGAGGCCGGGCTGAGACAAGTTGATGCGCGGGTTTCGGGGCCGCTCCTCGACTTGCCCGCCGGTCCGCTGGGGGCCGCGGTGGGGCTGGATTTCCGCGAGGAGAGCCTGGTCGGTACGCCGGACGAAAACTCCTTCAGCACGGGGCCCACCGCCCGGCGCTGGCAGAACGGAAACTTCTTCGATCCCATCTCCCGGCGGAGGACGATCGAGGCGGCCTTCGCGGAGATCCGGGTGCCGGTCACGGGCGGAAGGCTGGAAGTGCCCGGCTTTCGTGTTCTCGAGCTTTCCGCCGCCTACCGCCAGGAGAAGTATAGCGACGCCGGGGTATCGCGGGTCCCGAAATATGGTGTGCGCTGGCGTCCTCTGGGGGAGGAACTCACGGTCCGGGGTACTTATTCCGAGGCTTTTGTCGCACCGTCCCTCTTCGCGCTCTTCGGTCCCACCACGGAGGGGGCCACCGCGGCCGGGGTGATCCAGACCGTTTTCGGCGTGCCCGGATTCGCCCGGCAGCGTTCGGGCGCGAATCCCGACCTCAAACCCTCCACCGCGCGGACGTCCTCGTTCGGTGTCGTCTATTCTCCGCCCGCCTTGAGGCGCCTTACCCTCGGGCTTGATTTCATCCAGGTGAGACAGAGTTCGCTGGTCGGCGTGGCCGGAGCGGCCAACATCCTCGGCAGCGTGAACGCGGCGGGGCCCCGTTCGCCCTTCGCCTCGCAGGTGGCCATCGGGAATTTCCCCTCCAATCCCGATCCGTCCCTTCCGGCGCCCGCTCCGGTCACTTCCGCGGGACAGTTGTCGTCCCTGCTGCTTTCGGGGGTCTCACCCAACGTGGTCTTCGTCACCGACTCGCGCATCAATATCGCCGGCCAGCGCTTGAAGGCGTTGGATTTCTCGGCGGGTTACGAGTTTCCGCGGTCGTCCCTTGGACGCCTCAATGTCAGCACCGCCGGGACGTTTTTCCTGGATTACCAGTTCCAGGCGCTTCCCACCCAGCGCTACTACGAGTACGCCGGGCACGTCACGACGCTCGCCGAGGGGCAGGGTACGATTCCCGGCATGAAGTGGTTCACGGCGTTGACGTGGAGCCGGGAACGGTGGGAGGCGACGCTCAACCACACCCATGTTTCCAGCGTCGTCGACCTGGGCGCCGGCGGCATCATCTTCGCGGGCAGTTCCAGCCTGCGGCGCCTGGCAGTGCCGTCGTACACGACCTGGGACACCTCGGTCGCGAGGTCCTTCCGGAACCTCGTGTTTCCTGGTGTCGGCGTGATTCCCGCCGGTCTTAAGCTCACCCTGGGAGTGAACAACCTCACCGATCGCATGCCTCCGTCGGCGCCGCAGGCGTTCGGCGGCGACGTCGGGGCCGATCTGGCCACCTACAACCCCGTCGGCCGGTTGTGGTATCTCAGCACCAGCCTTCGGTTTTGACGCGTCAGGCGCCCCGGGCTCCTCTCGCGAACGTTCTGATGAACAAATTCCTTCTGGCTTCGCTGGCGGGGTGGGCTCTGGCAGCCGCCTCGCCGGCGCCCGCCGCATCCGATCCGCGGCCGAACATCCTGCTCGTGGTGGTGGATGACCTGCGGTTCGATGATTTCGGCGCCGCCGGCCACCCTTTCGCACGGACGCCCCACCTCGATCGTGTCGCGCGCGAAGGGGCGCAGTTCCGGAATTTTTTCGCGGTCACCCCGCTTTGCTCCCCGAGCCGGGCCAATATCCTGACGGGACTCGAGACCCGTCACCACGGCATCCTCGACAACACCGATCGCAGCCCCCGCAGCCATCAGCTTCCAACCTTCGCGCGGATCCTGCACGCCTCGGGATACCACACCGGTTTCATCGGAAAGTGGCACATGGGGAACGATCCCACTCCGCGGCCGGGGTTCGACTACTGGGTGGCGATGAAGGGGCAGGGGGAAGCCGAAGATCCCGAACTGCACGAGAACGGCCGCCTCTCACGGGTTCCGGGCTATGTGACCGACATCCTGACGGAGCGGGCCCTCAGTTTCATCCGCCAGACGCGTGAGCGCCCCTTCCTGCTCATGCTTTCCCACAAGGCGCTTCATCCGAACAAACTGCAGCGGGCGGACGGCACCACCCAGATGATCGGCGAGGGAGGGTTTATTCCCGCGGAGCGGCACAGGAGTCTCTATGTGAACGAGCGGCCTCCGCGGCGGCGCAACTACGGCGTGGCGCCGAAGGGCAAGCCCGCGCTGGAGCGTCCCATCCCCGGCTTGCAGCCGCTTGGTCCGGGGACCGTGACCACCGACGAAACGATCCGAGATCGCCTGCGGATGCTGGCGGCCGTGGACGAAGGTCTCGGCCGCATGCTGCAGGATCTGGAAAAGCAGGGCGTCCTGGATCGGACCGTTGTGCTGGTGCTCGGCGACAACGGGTTTTTTTACGGCGAGCACGGTCTCAGCGACGAGCGGCGTCTGGCCTACGAGGAATCCATCCGGCTGCCGTTGCTCGTGCGATATCCGCCGATGGTGCGGGCGGGAGCGGCGCCCGCCGGGCTGGCGCTAACCACGGACCTCGCGCCGACAATCGTGGCGCTGGCCGGCGCGCCGGCGATGCCCGGGATCGACGGGCGCTCGCTCCTGCCGTTGTTCCACGGGACGCCGGTGGACTGGCGCCGATCATTCCTCATCGAGTACACGACGGACATCGTCTTTCCGCGGACGCTCAGGATGGGCTACGACGCGGTGCGCACGGAACGTTACAAGTTAATCCGTTATCGGGAACTGGAGGGAATGAACGAACTGTACGATCTGCAGGAGGACCCGTTCGAGCTCACGAATCTCATCGCGGCGAAGGAGGCGGCGGAGGTCCGGCGGCGCATGGAGCGGGAGCTCGAAAGTCTTCTCGCCGGCGGCCGCGGCCTCCCGAGATAGGATCCCCTTTGCGTGCCGGTGGGTCTGCCGGCTCCGGCAACTCAAGGCAGTCGGGTTTGCAGCACCAACACCGTGCGACCGCGGGGAGGCGTTCCTCCGATGGCAGGGGCTTCCCACCCGGCGCCAGCCACCCACGTCGGCTGCTGGTTGACCAAGGTGATCATTCCAAGATCGGCCATGCCAGCGTGCCCGGCAGCCAATACGGTGAGGGACTTCACGCGGTCGCCGTCCTCCGCGGGCACGATGAGGACGACGCGTTCCGGCGTGATGCCGGGTTGCGTGGCGACGATACCGGCCGGGGTCGCGACCAGCCCGTGCAACCCCACCAGGGAGACGCCCGGCGGCGGCGCGAGGCGGCGGAAACGCCCGTCGGAAGGTGAAACCGCGAAGAGACCGCGGTGGTAATCGGCCACGACGAAATCATCCCGCCAGCGCACGATTCCCTGCAGCGACACCAGGGACCGGTCCTCGGCGAAGCGCTGCAGTTCCTCGGCGCCCGGCTCGAGCTTCCAGATCACGGGATCCTTGGCATCGGTGGTGTAGACGGTGCCGTCCTCCGCGACGTGCAGATCGCCCAGCCCGTGTGGGCGTCCGTCGTCTTCGACCGTCACGACGCGGACCAACTCGCTGGTCGCGAGGCTGAAGGCGGCCAGCGCGGCCGCCCCTTTCAGCTCGGCGGTGAAGCCCTCCATTTCGGGAACCGCGCTGGTGGCTGCCCAGAGCAACCCGCGCGCCTCATCGACCGCCAGGCCGAAGACACCGAGCAGGGACTCGTCCTCGGCGCTGAAGCGGGCGACGCGGCCTTCGCGATCACGTCGCCAGATCCCGCGGTGGCGCACGTCGCCGAGGAAAAGATCCCCGGTGCGGGCGCGCCACGCGATACCCTCGATGATGCCCGTGCGACCGGGAAGTGTGGCGGCCTCCTCCGTGACACCAGCGGCTTCCCGCAGGAGGGAGAAAGACTGGAGGACCCGGCGAAACGGTGCGGTGCCCTGGAGGTTCGCAAAGCGCGGGTCGCGTTCGACCGGTGGGGCGGCCCCAAGTGCGGCGATGGCCTCAAGCGCCGAGATGGCGGCCGGGCCGTCCTCCTGGCGCGCCGCGACGCCCGCAAGGTCAAGGAACAGCGAGGGGGAATCCGACTGCGCGGCCACGGCCGCGGCGAGAAGCCGCCGGGCGGTCGGCAAGTCACCACGCGCCGAGGCGGCGCGAGCCTCCTCCCGTAGTCCCGCCGCATCCGGCGCCGCGCTGATCGAGGCCGCCAGCAGCAGGAGCAGCGATAACCGGCGCATGGTATCGCGCGGTGTACCGCGCGGTGTCACTCGTACCGCAGGGCGTCGATCGGGTCGAGCTGCGCGGCTTTGCGGGCAGGGTAGAAGCCGAAGAACACGCCGACGCTCGCGCTGAAGCCGACCGCGATGATCACGGAGAGCGAGGAAACAAGAATGGGCCAGCCCATGTAATGGGCGACGAGTTGCGAGGCGCCGACTCCCACCAGCACGCCCATGACCCCGCCCATCGTGCTGAGCAGAACCGCCTCGATGAGAAATTGCGTGAGCACGTCCCTGCCGTGCGCGCCGATGGCGAGCCGGATGCCAATCTCCCGGGTGCGCTCGGTGACGGACACCAGCATGATGTTCATGATGCCGATGCCGCCGACGATGAGCGACACGCTCGCGATGCAGGCGAGGAGCAGCGTCATCGTGCGATTGGTGGCGGTGAAGGTGTTGGCGAGTTCCTCCTGGGTGCGGACGATGAAATCGGGCTCGCGGCCGCGACGCCGCTGGGTGAGCAGGTCTTCCACGGCGACTTTCACCTTGTCGATCGTCTCGGGCGTGCTGGCCTGGATCTGGATGGAGCTCACGCTGGTGCGGCGGGAGATGCGCCGCATGTGCGATGAGTAGGGCACGAGCACGATGTCGTCCTGATCGGAGCCCCACGGCGTCACGCCCTTGGGGCCGAGCACTCCGATCACCCGGAACGGAAGGTTGCGGATCCGGATCGTCTGGCCGACGGGGTCCTCGGTGGGGAACAGCTGTTCGGCGACGACCTTGCCGATGACGGCGACCTTCGCGAGGGATTTGACCTCTTGCTCCGAGAACATGGCCCCGGCGGTCAGCGGCCAGTTCTTAACGTAGGGGTAGTCGGGTCCGACTCCGTTGACGTTGGTGCGCCAGTTCAGGCCGTTGGCGAGCACCTGCTGGCTGTCGCGCACTTCGGGGCTGGCGCCATCGATGTTCTCGACGTCGTTGGCGATGGCCTCGAAGTCCTCGGGAAAAAGGGTGGGGGAGAAGCCGAAGCCGCTGCGCATGCCGCCGGAGCTGAAGCTGCCGGGCATCACGGTGATGAGGTTCTGCCCAAGGGCGGCGACCTGCGACTCGACCATGGCCTTGGCGCCGTTGCCGATGCTCACCATCGTGATGACGGCGGCGACGCCGATGATGATGCCGAGCGCGGTCAGGATGGACCGCATCGTGTTGCGCCGCAGGGCGCGGAGGGAGACGCGGAAGGTGTTGGTGAAGCGCATGGCGGTTTCAGGCGGCGTTGTGCGCGATGAGTTTGGCGGCGGCCTCGGCCTCCTTGAGCTTGCGCGTCTCGTGCTCGGCGATCAGGCGGCCCGACACGGGCTCGTCGCGCACGACCACGCCGTCGCGGAGGATGAGGTTGCGCTTGCAGTAGCTGGCGATGTCGAGCTCGTGCGTGACCATCACGATGGTGATGCCCTGCTCGTTGAGTTTTTGAAACACCCCCATGACCTCCACGGAGGTACGGGAATCGAGGTTGCCCGTGGGTTCGTCCGCGAGGAGCACCTGCGGTTCGTTGACGAGGCCGCGGGCGATGGCGACGCGCTGCTGCTGACCGCCGGACAGCTGGTTCGGAAAGTGGTCGTAGCGGTTGGCGAGGCCGACGATCTCGAGGCAGTGCATGGCGCGCTCGCGGATTTCGCGCGCGGAGTGCTTGCGGTGACGCCCGTAGAGCATCGGCAACTCGACGTTTTCAAGGGCGGTGGTGCGCGCGAGCAGATTGAATCCTTGGAAGACGAAGCCGAGCTTCTGGTTGCGCAGGTCGGCCAGTTCGTTGCGGTCGAGTTCCGCGATGTTGATTCCGTCGAGGAGGTAAGTCCCCCGCGTGGGCCGGTCGAGGCAGCCCAGAACGTTCATCAGCGTGGATTTACCGGAGCCACTCGCCCCCATGAGGGCGACCATTTCACCGCGGTGGATATCGAGGGACACGCCGCGCACGGCGTGCACCGGAATTTCGCCGGAATCGTAAATCTTGTGGATGTCCTTGATCTGGACAACGGGTGCCATGGGAGCGCGGCGGGGTTGGCGGATCAGCGGGGACCGCGCATTCCGCTGCTGCCGGGAGGGCCGCCGCGGCTTCCGCCGGAGAACGGATTCTGCATTCCTCCCTGTGGAGCGGAGGCGGCGGTGGCGCCCGGCATGGTGATGTTGGTGACCACTGTGTCACCCTCCGCCAAGCCACCCAGGACCTCGGTGAAGAAGCCGTCGGAAATACCCAAACGTACCTGGACTGCCTCCAGCTTCTTATCCTCCTCCTCGGGATTCACGACCTTGTAGAGGGTGCGGGTAACCACCGTGTTGTTGAACCCGCGGTCGCCCGCCGGAGGACCACCCGGTCCGCCGCCGCCGAAGCCGCGACTGCTGCCGCCGCGGTCGCCGCCTTCACCGCGCTTGCGTCCGCCCGGCATCGCCAGCGAGGCGGCGACAAGATCCGGATCCATGCCTTTGTCCTTGGCCATGGTCTTGGCCTTTTCAATTTGCTCGGCGGTTGGCGGCGTTCCCCGTTCAAACCCCACCGCGCGCATGATCTCGAACACGGCCCGGCGGCGTTCATCGTCGGTCATGGCGGTGGCCCCGGCCTTGCCGTCCGATTTTCCGCCCTTGGCGGCGACTTCGGGGGCCTTGGGCAGCAATTCCTGGGGCACGCGCACGCGCAGGGCGCCGTTGCCGACCCGCAGGACACCCGGCCGCTGGGTGACGATGATTGAGACATTCGCCGTCATGCCGGGCTTCAATTTCATGTCGTCGTTGCTCACTTCGATGATGGTGGCGTAGGAGACGACGCTCTGGTTGGAACTGGCGGCGTTGCGCACCATGCGGACCTTGCCCGCGAAGGTGCGGTTAGGGAAGGCATCAACGGTGAACTTCACCTCCTGGCCCTGGGCGATGCTGCCCACGTCGGCTTCGGCCACGGCGGCGTTGATCTGCATCTTGGTGAGGTCGTTCACCAGAGTGAAGAGCACCGGGGCGTTCATGTTGGCGTTAACGGTGCGCCCTTTGTCGGTCTTGCGGTCGAGCACCATGCCGTCGATCGGCGCGGTGATCGTGCAGCGTGAAAGATCGAGCTTGGCGTTCTCCACTGAGGCCGTGCGGGTGAGCAGGGTCGCGTTGGACTGGGCGAGCTGCGCCTCGGCGTTGTCGAGCTCCTGCTGGG
The DNA here is from genome assembly GCA_964229935.1 of Opitutales bacterium. Taxonomy (GTDB): domain Bacteria; phylum Verrucomicrobiota; class Verrucomicrobiia; order Opitutales; family Opitutaceae; genus ER46. The sequence continues at coordinate 16,075 of CAXRGI010000068.1, read as the reverse complement.
AGACCAGTTTCTTGGAAGCCAATTCGCGGGTGCGCTCGACGTTGAGCGAAATCAGGCGGTTGTTCGCTTTCGCCGATTCGAGGTCGGCCTCGGCCTGGCGGAGCCGCTGCGTTGGCGTCGCCTCGTCGATGAGCGCGAGGATATCGCCCGCCTTGACGACCGAATTGAAGTCGACGCGGACCTCCTTGATCTGACCGGAAACCTGGGCGCCGATGTCCACGACAACAACCGGCTGGAGATCGCCGGTGGCGGTCACCACCTGGGTGATGTCGCCCCGGCCGGCCTTCACGGTCTGGAACTCGGGCTTCTTCTCGGCGCCGCGGTTGAAGTAGTACCAGGCGCCGCCGCCGCCGCCGGCGAGGAAGATCGCGAGGAAAATAAGACCACCGTAGCTCTTGGACTTGGGCATGACTGGAGGAGGGATTTGTCGGCTGTGGGCCGGCGGGGTTCGGTCAACGAATCGGCTAGGCGGCCGATCCGTGCAACAAAACATTCGCGCGGTGACGCTATGACGTGCCGCGCGGGGAAACGTCACGCATTTCGTGATTTCGACGCCTTTCGGCGCGCGGGGACCGCTTTCCCGCCGGGGATGCTCCCGTAAACGGACGCCAGCCGGCCGGCGGTGGCAGCAAGGCGCCGCCTGAGTTCCGTCGGCTGCAAAACTTCGGCGTCGGCTCCCCAGCCGAGCACCCAGCCTTCGACCTCGGCGAGGGCGCCGAGTCGCAGGGTGAGCTCCAATGCGCCGTCGGGCAGGTCCCGCCGGATCTGCGATTCGTGCCACTCGCGCTCGCGCACCCGGTCGGCGACTGTCGCGGTGAAACGGATCACCACGGTGAAGTCTCCCGGGCCGCCAAGGACCCCGAGGGCGTTCGCGAAGAACGCCTCCGGTGAGAAATCCTCCGGGCGCACGAAACGAGCCTCGGTCAGTTCCGCCCCGCTGATGCGGGGCAGGGCGAAGGTGCGTAGCGCCGCGCGGCCGGGGTCGAAGGCGATCAGGTACCAAAGGTTCTCCCGGTGGGTTAGATGATAGGGGCGCACCCGCCGGCGCTCTTCCCGCCGCGACCCCGGCTTGCGGTACTCGAACTCGACCTCCAGCTGGCGCAGCACCGCCGTGCTGAGCGTGTTGAAGACCGCGAGGTCGGCGCGGCCGAGACCGGTGTTGCGAAAGGAAACTGACCGTAGTTCGTCGGCCGGGGAAAACGTGATGCGGTCGCGCAGTCCGCCGGCGAGTTTCTCGAAGGAAGCCTCCAGCTGGCGATGGAAGGGTGTCCCCCGGTACTGCTCCAGTGCCTTGCGCGCCACCAGCAGCGCGAGCAGTTCGCCCTCCGTGACCTGCACCGTGGGAAACGCCGAGACGGGGTGGGTGTATCGGTATGCGTTGATGCGGGGGTCGAACTCGATCGGCAGGTCGAGACGGTCGCGCATGAACGCGACATCGCGGACAATTGTCTTGCGCGAGACCTCAAGGCGCTCCGCGAGCTTCGTGCAATTCGTGAAGGCGCCTCGGCGCAGCTCCTCGTGGATGCGGAGCATGCGCTCGATCGGCGGTCGGGAGAGGCGGGCGTGGACGGTCATCTGGGAGAGAAAGCGCATTTTTTAGGCTGGGACAAGTAATGTCCCACCCGGGGTGGTAACTTTTCGATATGAAATCCCGAATCACTCCCGCCTCCGCCCCCGAGCTTTCCTGGATCCATGACGGCGCCCGCTGGCGCGTCACGGCCTGGCCGGAGGTGATCTTCCTGGTTGAATCCGCCCCGGGATGCTGGGGGCCCGGCGTTCCCGGCGAGGATGCGCTCGCGTCGGCCGCGCTTGGGGTGAGCCCGGCCCGCTGGCGGCGTTATCTGGAGTTCGTGCCTTCCGAGGTCGGTGCCTTCCTCGGCCGCTTCGCCTTCAGCCGGATGTCGGCCTTGTTTGCGGTGACGCGTTGCCCGGAGCTTGCGGGCGAGCTCATGCGCACGCCCGCGCTGGTCGCCTTCCTTGTCGCCCATCGCGGCCTGCGCGGGGGCGAGACCGAGGCCTGGGGCGAAATCGGCGCGGTCTTTGAGCGCGATGGAATCTTCGGGCTGCTGCAATGGTTCGGGTTGCCGGCCTCCCGCCAGACCCTCGAGGTCCTGCGGCGGGTCGGTGATCCGGACCTGCCGCGTCGCCTCCTCGAGCCGCTCCGTTCCGCGCTGTGGGAGCCGGAGGTGATCTGGTCACTCGGTCGCGGAGGGGTCGTCTCCGATGAACAGCTCGCCCGCGCCTGCCACGCCCTCGCGGCGTGAGGCGGCGTCGCCTCACATGCCTTTCTTCACAAACGCGATGTCGCTCGCGTTGTCCTTCAGGCGGATCGTCTTCTGTCCCTGCGAGTCCTTGCCCACGTAGTCGATGCTCGCGGCCACGAGTATCGGGAGGTGTTTTCGGATGTCCCGGCTCTCTCCCTCGCTGGTGATGTCTACGGTCCAAATTTCCTGCGCCGGCCGGCCCTCGGAGGCCTCTTTGTTCTCCCGGGCGGACATCTTGAGGTATTTCTCGTAGACCGTGACCGTCACCATGTACTCGCGGAAACCGGCGAACTGCGTGGTGGGCGGATCCTGTACTGTGACCGTCTGGTAGATCGGTCGTCCTTGGGAGTCGGTGCCGACTTGGATGCGCTCCACCCGGACCTGCCCTGGAACGGTGATGTAAACCGGCTCGGAGACCATCTCCTGCTTCACCTTTGGCGGGCTCACCCCGTAATCCACGTCCACGATCATGTCGGCCTTGGTGTTGGCCGGCGCCTCGTACATCCCGCGTCCGGAAAGCGCGGTCTTCACGAAACCCGCGGCCTCCTTGAAGCGCAGCGAGTCGTCGGCGACGAGCGGGTTCTTGTTGCGGATCTCGTAGGAGATGGCGTCCGCGGCGCGCGGCTTGGCGATCGAATCAACCTTCAGCTCATGGGTGGTGACGCACCCGCCGAGCAGCAGTGCCGGCAGGACGATTGCTAGACGCACGCTGAAGCGGCGCGCAGGTCGTAAGTCCATTTCTCCGGTGGCCATGGTTTTTGCGGATGGCCGGGAAGGTAGCCGGAGTTGCCCTCGCCGCAACCGCAACCGTATAGCGATTGGGCGGGCCGCCGGGGTTATGTTATTTCCTCCGGCTCTCGCGCTGGGCGCGCAGCACGACGCGAAACATCTGGATGCAGAGCCAGAAAACGCCGGTCATGCAGGCCGAGGTGAGGCCGCCCCAGAGGAGGATCATCCGGCTGTCGTTCGACGGCACGTGCGGCGCAAGGACCGTGTACATGAAGGCGAAGAAAGCGACGCAAAGGATCGCGTCCACCGCGAGCGAGACGGGCGTGACGTACTTCTTTTCCGGCTGGGACATGCGGTCGAAAAAAGATGCAGCCTCCTCGGCTTGTCCACGGAATTCTCCGCACGACTACGGCAAGTCCCGCGGGATCATCCGGGTCAGGACTTCAGGGGCGCCGGTTGTCACCAAAACATCGTCCTCGATCCGTACCCCGCCGAGGTCGAGGTGGCGGTCGACTAGGGGCCAGTTGACTTCGTCCGCATACCGCGCGCGGCGGGCGGGGTCCTGAAGGATAGGGGGAATAAAGTAGAGTCCGGGCTCCACGGTCACGACCATGCCGGCCGCGAGCGGCAGGTCCATGCGCAGGGAGCGCAGGCTGGGCCGAGGGTCTTTTGCGCGGCCCGGGGCGCGGCCGCTGGCATCGCGCACGCCGAGCCCCAGCATGTGGCCGACCCCATGCGGGAAAAAGAGCGTGTGGGCATCGCGTTCGACGAGGTCCGTCGGGTTGCCGCGCATGACGTTCATCGCGACGAGCCCTTCCATCAGATCAACGGCCGCGGCGAGATGGATCGCCTTCCATTCCGCTCCCGGCACGCATCGCGCGACGGCCCGATCCAGCGCGCGGACGACCGCCTGGTGCAGGTCACGTTGAAAATTCGTGGGGTGGCCCGCGACATGGGTGCGGGTGACATCGGCCACGTAGCGATCCACCTCGGCGCCGGCGTCCACGAGGACGAAGTCGCCCGGGCGGATCGCTCGTGCGGATGGCGCGAAGTGCAGCACGGCGGAATTGGAACCGGCCCCCACGATCGTTCCGTAGCCCGTGCGATATCCCCCGTGGCGGCAGAACTCCGCCTCCAGTTCGATCTGGATCTTCCGTTCGGTCACGCCCGGCCGGATGAGTCCGGAAACCAACGCGTGGCCTGCGGCCGTGGCGTCAACGGCGCGGCGGATGAGCGAGAGCTCGTGGCCATCCTTCGCGCGGCGTAGCTCGGTAAAGATCTCCCGCGTCGTCTCGGTGCCTTCGGTCGGGGAACCCGCGCCCAGCGTCACGACGGTCCGACCCCGGCGCGCCTCCAGCCAGGCCGGCAAGGCCTCGATCGAATCACCGGCGCTCGGCTGTCTTCCCTCCCAGACCCTTTCCGCCTCGGTCACGGGTGGAACAAACGTGCGCCAGCCGGCGGCACCCTCGCGCGGATCGAAGGCCACCACTCCGCCTGCGCATTCCTCGCCGGCCGCGTAGAGGTATTCCGAGTGCGCGCGGTACGGGTACGTCTGGTCGCTGCCCTCCGGCAGCGGCAGGGGGCTGCCGGCGTGGATCAGCAGCAGGGCGTCGCCGAGGGGGAGCCCGGCGCCGAGGCGCTGGCGGCGCCGGGCGAGAAGGTCTGGAGGCATGGAGTTGCGGCGAAGCTGGGAGCTTCACCGGGACGTGCAAGCGCCGCGTGCCCGGCAAACAATCTTGCGCGGTCAGCGGCGGAGGACTCGTCTCCCTCCACCCCATGCCCTTCGCTCGTGCTTTTGTTCATGCGTTGGTATTCTCCGCGCTGACTCCGGCTCCTTTTTTCGCCGCGGCGCAAGCGGCGCGGCCGAACGTCCTGTTCATCATGGCCGATGATTACCGGCCGGAGCTGGCCGCGTATGGTTCACCGGCGCTCACCCCGAACCTCGACCGCCTCGCGCGGCGTGCCGTGCGCTTCGAACGCGCCTACTGCCAGCAGGCGGTCTGCAATCCCTCGCGGTCCTCGATGCTCACGGGATTACGCCCGGACACGCTCGGGCTTTGGAACAACGGGACTCACTTCCGCGAGTTGCGGCCGGACGTGGTTACGCTCCCGCAGCACTTCAAGGCGAACGGCTACGTTACGCGCTGCGTGGGGAAGATTTTCCACAACTGGCACACGAAGGAAAAGGGAGACGCCCGCTCGTGGAGCGCCCCCGAGTTCCTGCATTACGCCTCCCACGGACACGACGCGCCGCAGGTCACGGGTCCCTTGCCGCCGAACCTGGCCACCGGCGGCGGGCGGCTCTACACCGATGTGCCGCTCACGGAATGTCGCGATGTGCCTGACGAGGCCTACTACGACGGTCGGGTCGCGGCCGAAGCGGTGCGCGTGCTGGCGGAGATCAAGGATCTACCGTTCTTCCTCGCCGTGGGGTTTTGGAAGCCCCACGCCCCGTTCAACGCGCCGAAGCGCTACTGGGACCTTTACGACCGCGCCCGCCTGCCGGCGCTCGACCCGCGTCGTCCCGCGGGTGCGCCGGAAATCGCGTTTCACGATAGCCGCGAGGTGCTCGGTCTGCCCGGGCCCGGCCGCATCACACCCACGCCGGAGCTCGTGGCCGAGATGCGACACGGCTATTTCGCCAACATCTCCTATCTCGATGCTCAGCTGGGCAAAGTGCTCGACGCGCTGCACCGCAGCGGTCGAGCGAACGATACGATTGTCGTATTTGTCGGCGACCACGGGTACCACCTCGGTGAGCACGGACTTTGGGGAAAAACGTCGACCTTCGAGCTGGATGCCCGCGTTCCTCTCCTCATCGCCGCGCCCGGGTTCGGGATCGCCGGACGGCCCACCTCCGCGCTCGCGGAGTTAATCGATCTCTTTCCAACGCTGTCGGACCTTTGCGCTTTGCCGAAGGTGCCGGGTCTGGAGGGCACCAGTCTGGTTCCGGTACTGCGCGATCCCTCGCATCAAGTGAAGACGGCCGCCTACACGCAGCACCCGCGGCCGTCGTATTACGACCGGGAGCCGGAGAAGGTTCCGCGGTCGATGGGCTACTCGGTGCGAACCGCGACGGTACGTTACACGGAGTGGCGCGACTGGCGGACAGGTGCGACCATCGCCCGCGAGCTCTACGAGGAAGCGGATGAGCCCGCCGAGACCCGCAGCCTGGCCGGTGATGCAAGATGGGCCGGCCCGCAGGCGGAAGCCGAGCGTTTGCTCGCCCGGGGTTTCCCCCGGATCGCGCGTCCCGCGAGGACGGCCCCATGAAAAGACGGCTCCTCCGGCTGGCCGCTCTGGTCGCTTGCCTAGCGTCGGCGTCGATCGCGGCGTCCCCGCGGCGACCCAACGTGATCTTCATCCTCGCCGATGACCTCGGCTGGGGCGACCTGAGCTGTTACGGAAACACGTTCCTTCGCACCCCGAACCTCGATCGGTTGGCGGCGGAAGGGTCCCTGTTCACCTCTTTCTACACTTCCGGGCCGGTCTGCTCCCCGAGCCGGGCGGGTTTTTTCACGGCTCGCTACCCGGCGCGCGATCGGATCCACGGTCACTTCGCGACACGCGAGTTGAACGAGTCCCGCGGCATGTCGAGCTGGCTCGATCCCCGTGCTCCCAATGTCGCGCGGGCCTTCCAGTCGGCGGGTTACCGGACCGCGCACGTCGGCAAATGGCATCTGGGGAACGACGCCGGCGGTCCGGCGATCGCGGATTACGGGTTCGACTTCGTGGGTTCAGGGGAGGGTGGCGGTGCGGGCGTGCGCAAGGATGACCCCTATTACCGGGCACGCTCCACGTCCCTCTTTGTCGACGAGGCGCTGCGTTTCATCGCCGACGGCGGCGACCGTCCGTTCTACCTCCAGCTCTGGGCGTTGCTGCCCCACGCGACGCTTAATCCGACGCCCGAGCAGATGGCGCCCTTCTCCCGGATGAGCAACGCCGACATCCCGCATCGCAGTGCGCGCACCATCTATTACGCCAGCGTGGCGGACCTCGACCGGGAGGTTGGCCGGCTGCTGGACCGCCTGGCGGAGCTGGGGTTGGCCGAGGACACGATCGTCGTCTTCAGCAGCGACAATGGTCCGGAGGAGATCTTCATCCTGAATGCCGGACATTCCGGCGTGGGTTCCCCCGGTCCGTTCCGAGGCCGTAAACGGAGTCTTTACGAAGGGGGCGTGCGCGTGCCGTTCCTTGTGCTCTGGCCGGGGCGCGTGCCGGCGGGCCGGGTGGACGATACGACGGTGATCGGCGGGATCGATTTCATGCCTAGCCTCTGTGCGCTGGCGGGCGTGCGCATGCCGGAGGGACACGTTCCGGATGGCGAGGATATGAGCCGGGCATTGCTGGGGACCGCGGTTCCCCGCGCCCGACCGTTGATGTGGGAATGGCGCTTCGGCATCGCGGGGCACGTGATCAACCGCAGCCCGCAGCTCTCCATCCGCGACGGGGAGTGGAAACTCTTGCTCAATCCGGATCGCAGCCGGGTTGAGCTCTACGCCATCACCCGTGATCCCTCCGAGACGGACAATCTCGCGGCGCAGCACCCCGATATCGTGGAGCGTCTCGCGCGTCGCGTGCTCGATTGGCGGAGCGGCTTGCCGGCTGGACCGGTGGACGCGACGGCCGGCCGCAACGAGTATCCCTGGCCCGGTCGTCCCGCGCCGCCGGCCCCGGCGCGGGGCGGGCGCAAGGCCAAGTCGGATTGAACTTTTCCCCATGAAAAACTCCCGGTTTCACGTCGCCGCCCTGGCCCTCCTGCTGGCCACGTACCTTCCTGCCGCCGAAAACACGCGGCCCAACTACCTTTTCATCATTTTTGACGACTGGGGCTGGCGCGACGCCGGCGCTTACGGGTCCAGCTGGGTGAAAACACCGAACTTCGACCGCGTGGCGCGCGAAGGGGTGCTTTTCCGGAATGCCTTCACCTCGAATCCCAAATGCAGTCCCTGCCGGGCGAGTATCCTCACCGGGCGCAACACGTGGCAGCTTCGGGAGGCGGTGTCTCACAATGGTCTCTTCCCGGCGGGATTCGAGGTGTACCCCGATCTTCTCGAGCAAGCGGGGTATTTCGTCGGCCTGACGGGCAAAGGCTGGGGACCGGGCGACTTCAAGACCCAGGCGAAACGCACCCGCAATCCGGCCGGTCCCTCCTTCGACGCCCGCACCGCGCCGCCCCCGACCACGGCGATCAACCGGAATGATTACGCGGCTAACTTCGACGACTTCCTCGCGCAGCGTCCGAAGGGGAAGCCCTTCTCGTTCTGGTTAGGCTTTCACGAGCCGCACCGCGCCTACGAGCGCGACTCAGGTATCCGCGCCGGCAAGAACCTCGCCGACGTGACGGTGCCGGCGTACCTGCCGGACATGAGTGTGACGCGGGGTGATCTGGCCGACTACGCCGTGGAGGTGGAGTGGGCCGACGGGCACATCGGTCGTGTCCTGCGATCGCTCGAGGCGGCGGGAGAACTGGACAGCACGCTGGTGATCGTCACGTCGGACCACGGCATGCCGTTTCCGTACGTGAAGGGTCAGATCCACGAGGATGGCTTTCATCTGCCCCTCGCGATGCGTTGGGGACGCGGCATCAAGGCCGGGCGGGTGGTCGACGACTTCATCAATGTGCGTGATTTCGCGCCGACCTACCTCGAATTGGCGGGCTTACCCGCACACCCGCAGATGACGGGGCGCAGTCTCGCGGCGCTGCTTCGCTCCCCGGCATCCGGCATGGTGGAAAAACGTGCCGAGATGCTGGTCGGCAAGGAGCGGCATGATCTCGGCCGCCCTAACGACTGGGGCTACCCCGTGCGCGCCCTCCGCACTCCGGATTATCTTTACGTGCGCAATTTCCACCCCGAGCGATGGCCCGTCGGCAACCCGGAGACCGATTTCGGCAACTGCGATCCGAGCCCTTCCAAGGAACTGCTGAAGACGATCGGTGGCCACTATTACGACCTTTCCTTCGGCAAACGTCAGTCGGACGAGTTGTACGACCTTCGTGCGGATCCTCAGGGGGTGAACAATCTCGCGCAGGATCTCGCGCATGCAGGGACCGTCGCGCGGTTGCGGGATCGCATGATGGCTCTCTTGCGGGAGGAACAAGATCCTCGCGCCCTCGGCCAGGCCGCGATCTTCGACACCTACCAGTACGTCGGCGGCCGGCAGAAGGGTTACGATACCTGGCTCAAGACGCAGGACGCCAAACTCAAGGGGGAGGCGCCTCCCGTCGAAACTCCCAAACGGCCGGGCAAGTCCAAGGGAGCCAAGGGTACGCCCTGACCGCCGTTGGCTCCTTCAGTGTTCCGGCGCCCGATGAATCCGCGGCGTCCAAGTGACGTAAGTCGGATCCTCGTGCAGAAAGGCGTCGGGGTCGGGACACGGGGAGAGGAGCGGAGTTTTCCAGACCGCGGGAAGCAGAGCGGGCAGATCGTAAGGTACCACCGTGGTATCAGCCGGAAGGGGCGACCAGTGCCGGAATCCGGCCGGCGTGACGAACGCCCCGCTCAGGCCGGCGGATGGCTCGCGCCGCAGGCCGCCCGCGCGCGTGAAGACATGCCAGGAATCACGCCGCGCGTCGGCGATGACCGGAACGTCCGGCGCGGCGCCCGACTCGGCGATGAGGGCGAGGCTGAAATAACTGTAAACCGAGGAGGGGCGCAGCACGAGCCACGTGCGCAGAGCCATCGCGGCGGTACGCACGCCGAGGATGGATCCCGGCCCAGCGCAAAAAATCCATGAAGGCACCGCGGATGGCTCGATACGCAGGTCCTCGAGGCAGGAGAAAAGCCCCACCCCGGACTCGGACTCGCTCCGCGCCCAGCGGTGATCGCCCTTCGGATCCAGCAGGCCGACCTGGATTACCGCGGAAGCGCAGTCGATGAGCACCGCCGGTCCGGCGGCGGCCACTTCGGCGGGCGAGCGGTTCATCGCGCCGACGAGATCTTCCGACGGGGCGGGCAGCAAGAAACCATGAGCCCGGGAATCGCGCTCAGATCAGGCCCAGCTTCATCTTTCCTTCCTCGGAAATCATCTGCTGGTTCCAGGGCGGCTCCCAGGTGATGCGTACGTCGGCGGCGCTAACGCCGGGGACGAGGAGGACCTTGGACTTCGCGTCTTCCGCGATCGCCGGACCCATGCCGCAGCCGGGTGCGGTGAGCGTCATCGACACGTCGACGCGGTGGCCCGGCTCGGGTTCGGTCACGCGCACCACATCCATCGAATAGACCAGACCGAGGTCCACGATGTTCACCGGAATCTCCGGATCATACACTTGGCGCAGCTGCGCCCAGATCGCCTCGGGGTCGGGCGCGCCGTCGGAAAGGGTGGCGGCTGCGACCTTGGTTTCGGAGACCGTCTCACCGAGCGCGTCGCCGTCCTTGCCGTCGATGCGGTAGAGCCCGAAGTCGGTCTGCACCGTGTAGCTTCCACCGAGCGTCTGATGCAGGAAGACGCGGGAGCCGGCGGGCAGGGGCTGCTTGTCGCCGGACGGGATCTGGGTGGCGGTGACCTCGCGGCTCAGGGTGCGTTCGCGGTTCATGGGGGGCTCAACGCTTGAATTTCGTCTGGATCAGGGCGCGTAACGCGGCGTGCAGTTCGTCGCTCGCCAGACGGTTGAGCACCTCCTCGAAGAATCCGAAGGTGAGCAGCTCGTCGGCCTGCGCTTTCGCGATGCCGCGCGACTGGAGATAAAACTCCTGCTCCGGGTCGATCCGCGACGTGGTGGCCCCGTGGGTGCAGCGCACGTCGTTCGCCTGGATCTCGAGACCGGGGAGCGAATTGGCCTCGGCGTCTTCGCTGAGCATCAGGTTGCGGTTGCTCTGGTAGGCGTCGGTTCGCTGCGCGTCGGGATCGACCACGATCAGGCCGGAAAAGATCGTGCGTGCGCGGTTGAGGAGCGCGTTCTTGTAGAGCAGGTCCGACTTGGTGTCGGGCGCCTGGTGGATCTGCAGCGTGCGCTGGTCGAACTCCTGCTCCCCGTGGGCGACGGAGAGCGAAAGCATCTCGGAGAAAGCGCCCGGCGCCTGCAGCTGCGAGAGCGATTCATGGCGCACCTGGCGGCCGCCGAGGTGAAGGTTCAGCGACTGCACGCGCGCATCGCGGCGGACCACGGTGGAGTTGGACTGGAGCGCGAAAGCCCGGTGGCTCCAGTCCTGCTTGCCCACGTAGTTCACCTGGGCGCCGTGTCCCGCGTAAAGGTCGTTGGCCCCGATCACCAACTGGTTCTCGTCGTCGCTGCCCGAGCCAAAATATTCGACGACCGAGATGCGGGCGTTCTCACCCGCGACAACCAGCGTATGCGGGAACGCCGCGACGCCGTCGCCGAGCGCGTGCGAGAGGATGCCGACGGGGAGCTCCACCTCGACGCCCTTCGGCACGTGGATGAAGGCGCCGTCCGAGAGAAACGCCTCGTGGAGCGCCATGAACTTGGCGGAGCCGAGACGCGCGGGCTGGGCGAGGAGGTGTTCGCGGACGAGGTCGCCGTGCCGTACAAGGGCGTTCCGCAGGGAATCGATGATGACACCGTTCTTTTCGAGCGCGGGATCGAGAATCTCACGGGAGATTAGCGCGCCGTTGGCGAACGTCAGGCGGGCAGACTGCCTGATCTCCATTGAAACCGCGGGCGCTTGCAGGTCGGACACGGCGGCGGGGCTGAAGCCCTCGAGCGACAGACCGGAAATATTGCTGAATCGCCAGGCCTCGTCGGTGCGGGTGGGAAGGGGGAGAGCGGCGAAACGCGTGTAGGCGGCGCGCTTACGCTCGATCCACCAAGAGGGAAGGGACGGCAGGGAGGCTAGATGGGTTGCGAAAGCCTCCGGCGTAAATGCGGCTATGGCGGAGCGAATGGCGGGAGTCGAGATGGCGGACATGGGTGGGTTTCCGTCGTGGCAGTGGCGGTGGACGGCTGGGCTCAACCCACCGAGCCCTCCATCTCGAGATCGATCAGGCGCTTGAGTTCGACCGAGTATTCCATCGGGAACTGGCGCGCCAGGTCATTGATGAAGCCGTTGACGGCGAGGCTCATGGCCTGGCCCTCGGTGAGGCCGCGCTGCTGCATGTAAAAGATCATCTCCTCGTTCACCTTCGAGACGCTGGCCTCGTGCTGGACGTAGTTGCGGTCGCCACGGACGGTGATGGCGGGATAGGTGTCGGTGCGGCTATTGGTGTTGATCAGCAGCGCGTCGCACTCGGTGTTGTTCTTGCAGCCCTTCAGCCGCTTGGGGATGTGCACCTGGCCGCGGTAGGTGCTGCGGCCCTGGCCGACGGAGATGGACTTGGCGACGATGTTGGACGTGGTCTCGTCTGCCGCGTGGATCATCTTGGCGCCGGTGTCCTGGTGCTGGCCGTCGTTGGCGAGCGCGATCGAGATGACCTCGCCGCGCGCCTTGCGACCCTTCAACACGACACCCGGGTACTTCATGGTCAGCCGGGAGCCGATGTTGCAGTCGATCCACTTGATCTCGGCCTCCTCGTGGGCGACGCCGCGCTTGGTCACGAGGTTGAACACGTTATTGGCCCAGTTCTGGACGGTGATGTACTGGATCTTGGCGCCCTTGAGGGCAACGAGCTCGACCACGGCACTGTGCAGGGTGGAGGTGGAGAACTTGGGGGCGGTACAACCCTCCATGTAGGTAACCTCCGCGCCCTCGTCGGCGACGATGAGCGTGCGTTCGAATTGGCCGAAGTTTTCGGCGTTGATCCGGAAATAGGCCTGCAGTGGCTGCGCGACCTTCACGCCCTTCGGCACGTAGATGAACGAGCCGCCGGAGAACACCGCGCTGTTGAGCGCGGAGAACTTGTTGTCGCCGGTCGGGATGACCTTGCCGAACCACTTCCGGAAGAGCTCCGGATGTTCGCGCAGGGCCTCGGTCGAGTTCATGAAGATGACGCCCTGCTTGGCGACGATCTCCTTGACGTTCGAGTAGGCGGCCTCGGAGTCGAACTGGGCCTCGACGCCGGCGAGGAACTTGCGCTCCTGCTCGGGAATGCCGAGACGCTCGAAGGTCTTCTTGATGTCGTCCGGCACCTCTTCCCACGTACGCTTCGGCTTCTGGCCCTGCGCGAGGTAGTAACGAATCTTGTCGAAGTTGATGTTCTCGAGGTCGCGCGTCGCCCAATGCACGGGCATCGGCTTCGAGTTGAAGACCTTCAGCGCGTTATGGCGGAAGTCCCGGATCCACGGCGCCTCCTTCTTGACCGAGCTGATGTAGTCGATGGTGCGCTCGTTCAGGCCGGTGCCGGCGTCGAACTCGTAGGCGACGTCGTACCTGAAGTCGCCGCGGGTCTGATCGATCCCGGCGACCGGGTTGACGGTCTCCGCGGGCTCGGCGGGAACAGGAATGGTTTCGGAGAGAGTGCTCATCGGCGTGGCGCGGCGTGGGTTCAGGCGGCGGCGGCAGCGAACTCCTTGCGGACCCAATCGTAACCCTTGCTCTCGAGTTCGAGCGCGAGCGACTTGTCTCCGCTCTTTACGACGCGGCCGTCGTACATCACATGCACGAAGTCGGGCACGATGTAATTCAGCAGGCGCTGGTAGTGCGTGATCATCAGCACGCCCAGTCCCGGTCCGCGCAGGGTATTCACGCCTTCCGCGACAATCCGCAGCGCGTCGATATCCAGACCGGAATCCGTCTCGTCCATGAGCGCGAACTTCGGTTCCAGCATGGCCATCTGCAGGATCTCGCAGCGCTTCTTCTCGCCGCCGGAGAATCCCTCGTTGACCGACCGCGACGTGAACTTCCGGTCGATCTTGAGCATGTCCATCTTCGAGTAGAGCCGCTTGTAGTAGGCGGTGGCGTCGATCTCCTCGCCTTCGGCCATACGGGCCTGCACCGCGGCGCGGAGGAAATTGGCGATCGAGACGCCGGGGATTTCGCTCGGATATTGGAACGCGAGAAACAATCCGGCCCGGGCGCGTTCGTCGGCCTCCTGCTCAAGCACGGACTTCCCGTCGAGCAGGACTTCGCCACCGGTCACGGTGTAATCGGGATGACCCGAGACGACCTTCGCGAGGGTCGACTTGCCGGTGCCATTGGGTCCCATGATGGCGTGCACCTCGCCGCTGTTGATCGTGAGGGACAGGCCCTTGAGGATGGGCTTGTCGCCGATGGAGGCGTGGAGGTCCTTGATGACGAGGGAGGGCATGGCGGAAAGATTCAGAGGGAGGGATCCTATGTTACGTTTCAGGAAGCGGAGGTGGTTGCCTTGCCGCGGAAGATGATCTCCACGGAATTCGCGTCGAAACCCGCGGGCAGAACGGACTTCACCTGGTCGAGCAGTCCCACTGGCAGATCTACGTCGTGGGTGCGCCCCGTCTGAACGTCGTGGAAATGGGCGTGGGGTGAAAGGTTCGGACAATATCGGGTGGGTCCGCGCTCGAAGTTCACCGCACGCACGAGGTCGCACTGCACTAGCGTTTCCAGGCAGTTGTAGACGGTCGCGAGGGAGATGGTCGGCAGTTCGCCCTTCACGCGGGCGAAAACCTCGTCCGCCGTCGGATGGTCGCGTTTGTTCAACAGCACCGAGTAAACGACCTCCCGTTGCGGGGTGGCGCGCAGGCCGCTGTCGGCCAAGCGCTGGGTCAGGGATTCGTGGTGAATGGTAGGGGCCATGGGCTTGAAAGGCGCACGGAATTAGAATGGTTCCAAAGCGCAAGAGAGAATTAGAATTATTCCAATAATCTTTGTAAAACCCTGAGGGTAAGACTCTAAATTGATTCAAATCGAAAACAGGCGGATGAACTATGAACCAATCGCTTACCGCTGTGCCGAATCTGACCAAAGCCAGTGCCAGGGTTCGTAACTGATTCCGGTCTTACTCCCCCGCGGATAGCTGAGGGAAAAACCGCAGTCCGCCGCCCGCCGCTGCAGCCATGTGAAGGCGGGGGTGTTCTCGAAGTTTTCCTCAAGGTCGGTGAAGCCCGGGCAACCGATGTCGATGGCGCGCCCCGTGTGGTGCTCGCTGAAGCCGGGGGCGGCGACGTAGCGCAGGATCTCGGTGATCGGCTTACCCTCGTCGAGCTTCCGCTGGATGATCTCGGTTTGGCGTGCGACCGAGCGAAACGCTGAAACCGCGATCAACTCGACGCCTTCGCGGGAGGCCTCTTCGCGCAGCAGGCGCCACGCGGTGGCCGCGGGTGCCAGCAGTTCGAGCAAGCGTCCGTCTGGATTCACGCCGATTTCAACCAGCCGTTCCGGGGCTGCCTCGTCGTGGAGCTTCAGGCGTCGCGAAGCGGCGTAGTCTTCGGGAATGCCCAACTCCCGGTGCAAGTCGCGCAGGCGTTTGAGGTAGTCGGAATCGAGCCCCATGGCGCTCGTGCGCGGCGGATCAGCCGCCGTGCTCGGCGAGCCAGCGTTCGGCCTCGATCGCCGCAGCGCAGCCCATGCCGGCCGCCGTGATCGCCTGGCGGTAGACGTGGTCGGAGCACTCGCCCGCGACATAAACGCCGGGAATATTGGTGCGCACCTGCGAGCCGGGCTGGGGCTTGAAATATCCGCCGGCGTCGACGTCGAGCGGCGGTGCGAACGGCCCCGTGTTCGGCACATGGCCGATGGCGACGAAGATGCCGCGCACGGGCAGGACCGACTCGGCGTTGGTCTTAACATTCCGCACGCGCAGGCCCTTCACCGCACCTTCCGGTACGCCCAGTACCTCGACGGGCACAGTATCCCAGACCATCTGGATCTTCTCATGCGACGTGGCGCGGTCGGCCATGATGCGCGAGGCCCGCAGGGTGTCGCGGCGGTGGACGAGATAGACCTTGCTGGCGAAACGGGTGAGGAACAGCGCCTCCTCCGCGGCGCTGTCGCCGCCGCCGAGCACCGCGACTTCCATCTTGCGGTAGAACGCGCCGTCGCACGTCGCGCAGGTCGTAACGCCCTTGCCACCGTAAAGTTCCTTCTCACCCGGGATGCCCGTCATACGCGGCGAGGCGCCGGTGGCGATGATCACGGTCTTTGCCTCGATCACGCGTTCGCCGCAGAAGAGCCGGCGGGGCATCGCCGAGATATCGACGCGGTCGACGAGCGCCTGCTCGAAGCGGGTGCCGAAGCGCGTGGCTTGCTCGCTCATATTCTGGGTGAGCT
>CAXRGI010000067.1:0-5540 GCA_964229935.1 Opitutales bacterium | reverse complement strand
GCCTTGGCGTCGGTCACGATCACGTCGACTTCCGCGAAGTCGCACAGGAAGAAGGTGGAGCGCCTCCCGAACTTTGTGTGATCCAGGCAGAAGATAACCTTCGCGGCGCCCTTCATCATCGCGCGCTGGATGTCGACGATCAGCGCGTGGGAATTGTAGATCCCCTCGGGCGAGATGCCGCTTCCGCTCAGGATCGCCACGTCGGCGTGCATGCGCGAAAACGTCTCGACCGCATGCGGGCCGACGAGCGTGCCGAGTCGCGGGTAGATCACGCCGCCTGAGAGGTGCACTTCGTGGCGGACCGAGCCCGAGAAGTGGTTCGCGACCGGCAGAGAGTTGGTGATGATCTGCGCGACCTTGTCATCGAGCCGCTTGGCTACGTGGAAGCACGTGGTGCCGCTGTCGATGATCACGTTCTGGCCCGGTTCGATCAGCGCGGCGCAGGCTTCGCCGAGGAGGTCCTTTTCCGACACCTGATGGGTGTCGCGGACGTTGAAGACAAACTCGTCGCTTTTCGGCGGCTGCAAGGAGCGGGCGCCACCGTGCGTACGACGGATAGGGCGGGTGTCTTCCAAAGCCGCCACGTCGCGGCGTACGGTCGAAACCGAGGCGCCCACGTGTTGTGCAAGTTCCTCGAGCGAAGCGAATTCGGCCCTTTGCAGGTAGGCCTCGATCTTCGCTTGGCGCTCCTCGGGTTGCATATCGGTGAAATCTTTTGGAAGATTTTGGAGTAACTTGCAATGAAAACCTTGACACTTTGGTAGAATTCGACCGATTGTGGGGGTCATTTCCGCCAGAATCCGCCATGTCGCTGCCTCCGCCCCTTCCTCATCGCGTCGAGATCGAGCATCTCGTGCGCCGCGCGATTTATGAACGGGCCGGCAAGGCGCTGCCGCGGTCGGCCCAGGCGCCGAACCCGCTGCTGGTCAACGTCAGCGCGCGGCACTGCCACCTGACGCCCGCCGCGGTTGAGCAACTTTTCGGCAAGGGCGCCAAGCTCACGCCGATGAAGTGGCTCTATCAGAAGGACCAGTTCGCGGCTAAGGAGACCGTCACCCTCATCGGTCCGCGGAGCCGGGTCATTTCGAATCTCCGCATTCTTGGGCCTTGCCGTGATCTCAACCAGATCGAGCTCGCGCTCACCGACGCCATCGCGCTCGGGTTCGACATCCCGATCCGCTCCTCCGGCAACATCGCCGGCACCCCGGGCTGTATGCTCATGGGTCCCGCGGGATTCTTCGAGATGCAGGAGGGCGTCATCCGCGCCGCGCCCCATGTGCACATGCATCCCGACGACGCCGCGTTCTATGGCGTGAAGGCCGGCGATTACATGAAGCTTCGCGTCGGCGGGCCCTGCGCCACCACCTTCGACCGCCTCCTCGTCCGCGTGCACGCCGACTTCAAGCTCGAGGTGCACATCGACACCGACGAGGGCAACGCCTGTGCGCTCGAGCCCGACACTCCCGTTGAGCTCGTGAAGTGAACGCGCCCCATCTTTTGCAACCCGTACTTATCTAAACCAGGACCCAACAATGAATGATTCGATCGGAATGGTAGAAACCCGCGGCTACGTCGGCAGCGTCGAGGCCAGCGACGCCATGGTGAAGGCCGCCAACGTGACTCTAGTCCGCCAGGTGCAGATCGGCGGCGGCTTCGTCACCGTGATCGTGAAGGGCGACGTCGGCTCCGTGAAGGCGGCCGTCGAGGCCGGCGCCGAGGCCGCCAAGCGCGTCGGCGAGCTCATCTGCTCCCACATCATCGCCCGCCCGCACGGCGAGCTCGTGAAGTCGATCGGCGTCTGAGCCGCGCGACCCTCCTCCAACCTAAACTCAATTTTTCACTACCATGGCTCAGGAAGCAGTCGGTCTGATTGAAACCAAGGGATTCTGCGCGCTCCTCGAGGCCGCTGACTCGGCCCTCAAGGCCGCCAGCGTCACGATGACGGGCTACGAGGCGGTCGGCAGCGGCTACGTGTGCGGGTTCTTCCGCGGCGACGTCGCCGCCGTGAAGGCCGCCATCGACGCCGGCGCCGAGGCCGCGTCGAAGGTCGGCGAGGTCGTCGCCGTCCAGGTGATCCCGCGCCCGCACGAGGAGCTCGGCGGTCTCGGCCGCTGGCTGCAGCAGGGTCCGGCCTGATTTCGCGCTGTCCGCGCGCCGCGTTCCGTTCAGCGGTTCCCGGCGTCGCGCGGCTCTTCCCGTCCTGTGAACATCCTCGTCGCCAACCTCGGCTCGACCTCGTTCAAGTTCCGGCTCTTCCGTTTCGACGGGGCCGGAAACGCGGCGTTGGTCGCGAAGGGCGGCTACGAGCGTGTCACCGATTACGGCAAGGCGATCGACGATTGTCTCGCCGAGCTGCAGGCCGCCGGGCACGTGCGCTCCGCGGCCGACCTGCACGGGGTCGGTTTCAAGACCGTCCTCGGGCGCGGTGTCACGGGCTGCGTGTCCGCCGACGATCGCGTGATCCAGGCGCTGGATGGTTTCCGCGAGATCGCGCCGGCGCACAACCCGCCGTACGCGCTGGGCATCCAGCGTTTCCGCGAAAAGCTCCCGACCGTGCCCCGCGTGGCGCTCTTCGAGACGGCATTTTACCAATGGATGCCGGAGGCCGCCACCCGCTACGCCGTGCCGCCCGCCTGGCACGATGCCGGCGTGCGCCGCTACGGTTTCCACGGGGCGAGCCACAAGTTCGTCGCCGAACGCTCCGCCGAATTGCTCGGACGCGAGGATATCGCAGAACGCGTGCGGAGCCTTTATCAGGCGGGTCCCACACCCTTGCCGGCCGGTACCCGGCCGTTGCGCGTGATCTCCTGCCATTTTGGCGGTAGCAGCTCCGTCACCGGCATCCGCGACGGTGTCGCGGTCGGCACCAGCATGGGTCTCAGCCCGCAGTCCGGGCTCCCGCAGAATAACCGCGTGGGCGATCTCGATTCCGCCGCGGTGCCGTTCGTGATGAAGACCCTCAATCTCCCGCTCGCCGAGGTGGAGCGGCAGATGACCAAGGAGGCGGGGCTCCTCGGACTTTCCGGCGCCGGCAACGACATGCGTGACGTGAAGGCCGCCGCCGCTCGCGGCGACGCCCGCGCGCGGCTCGCTGTGGAGGTCTTCATCCACTCCGCCCGCCACTGGATCGGCGCGATGCTCGTCGAGCTCGGCGGTTGCGACGCCCTCGTGTTTACCGCCGGCATCGGCGAGAACAACCCCGACCTCCGCGCCGCCATCTGCGCCGACCTCGGCGAACTCGGCATCGCGCTCGACCCCGTCCGCAATGAGGCGCTCCGCGGTGCCGAGGGTGAGATCTCCGCCGCCGGTTCGCGCGCCAAGATCCTCGTCATCCCCGCCAACGAGGAACTCGTCGTCGCGCGCGAGACCGTGCGCTGCCTACAGGCGGGCCGCTGAATTTTTTTCAACCGTAACCTCAGTTCCCAACCACAAGTCATGTCCTCCAAAGCGATTGGTCTCCTCGAAACGCGCGGCCTCACCGCGCTCGTCACCGGCGTCGACGCCATGCTCAAGTCCGCCAACGTCACGCTGGCCGGCCCGATGAAGCAGGTCGGCAACGCCCTCGTCACCGCCGTCGTGATCGGCGACGTCGCCGCCGTGAAGGCCGCGACCGACGCCGGCGCCCAGGCCGCCCGCACCGTGGGCGAGGTCGTCAGCGTGCAGGTCATCCCGCGCCCGCACGACGACGTCGCCATCGTCCTCCCGAAGGCCGCCGCGAAGAAATAAGGCGCTTTCGCCCGTCGCGGCGTCGTCCCGGTCCGCCCCGGGGCGCCGGCTGCGCCGCAATCTTTCCCCGCCATGTTTCTCGCGCGCGTCATCGGCTCCGTGGTCTCGACCAAGAAGGACGAGGCCATGAAGGGCCGTAAACTCGTCATGCTCCGGCCGCTGCTGGTCGACGAGTCCAACCCCGCGCAGTTCCGCGCCGGGGCCAACACCATTGTCGCGGTCGACGCCCTCGGCGCCGGCCTCGATGAGGTGGTGCTGTTCTGCCAGGGCAGCTCGGCCCGCCAGGCCAGCGGCATGAAGACCCTCCCGGTCGACGCCGTCGTGGTCGGCATCGTCGACACCGTCGAGGTGCTCAACCGCCGGGTCTATCCGGCCCAGTCCTGATTCCGGCCGCGCTGAACCGCCCGCCGCCACCCTTTCGCCTCCGTCATGAGTTCCCCCTTGAAGCTGGATGAACAGGCCCTGCGCTCGATCGTCGAGGACGTCATGCGCAGCCTCGGCCGCTCGCCGGTGACCTCACCCGCGCCGTCGCCCGCCAACGTCGCGGCGGCCGCGTCCGCCGCCCCCGCGATCCGTCGCGGTGGCCCGCGCTTCGGCGTGTTCGAGGATGTCGCGGAGGCCTGCGCGGCCGCGCAGGATGCCTTCGAGCAGCTCAAGACCAAGGGCATCGCCGGCCGCGCCAAGGTGGTCGAGATCGTGAAGACGCTCTCCGGCGACCGCGCTGCGGAGTGGGGCAAGTTCGAGTTCGAGGAGACGAAGATCGGCCGCCTCGAGCACAAGATCGAGAAGCTCCAGATCGTTAAGCTCGTTCCCGGGGTGGAGTGGATCAAGCCGTACGGCATGAGCGGCGATCACGGCATCACGCTCGAGGAATACACGCCCTTCGGCGTCATCGGCGCGATCCTGCCTGTCACGCACTCGGTGCCGACGTTGAGCGGCAACATCATCAACATCGTCGCCGCCGGCAACGCGGTCGTCTTCAACCCGCACCCGGGCGGCGCGCGTTCGGCCGCGCTCGCGGTGCGCGCCTACAACGAGGCGATCCACGCCGCGCTCGGCATCGAGAACCTCGTCTGCACGGTCGAGAAGCCGACACTGGACACCTTCTCCGCGCTCACGAAGGACGAGCACATCCGGCTGCTCTGCGTCACCGGCGGCCCCGCCGTCGTCGCCGCCGCCATGAAATCCGGCAAGCGCGCCATCTGCGCCGGTCCGGGCAACCCGCCCGTGCTCGTCGACGGCACCGGCTGCCTGAAGAAAGCCGCGCGCGACATCATCCAGGGCGGCGCCTACGACAACAATCTCCTCTGCATCGGCGAGAAGCAGGTGTTCGTGCTTGAGCAACACTTCGACAAGTTCCTCGACGGCTTGAAGGCCGCCGGCGCCGCGCAACTCAACGGCGCGCAGCTCGAGAAGCTCACCGCCGCTGCATTCACGTTCTCCAAGGATGCCGGCGGCTGCTCGCACGCTGCCGTCAACCGCAAGCTCGTCGGCGCCGACGCCGCCGTGCTCGCGCAGCACGCTGGCGCCTCCGTGCCGGCCAGCACGCCGATGCTGTTCGCCGAGACCGACGTCGACCACGCCTTCGTCATGGAGGAGCAGATGATGCCCATGCTGCCCGTCGTGCGCGTGAAGAGCATCGAGCAGGGCATCGAGTTCGCGCGGAAGTCCGAGCACGGCTACAAGCACTCCGCGATCATCCACTCGCTCAACGTCGACCACATGACGCTGATGGCGCGGGCGCTCGACACGACGCTGTTCGTGAAGAACGGCCCGAGCGTCGCCGGCCTCGGCCTCGGCGGTGAGGGCTACCT
>CAXRGI010000066.1:0-17204 GCA_964229935.1 Opitutales bacterium | reverse complement strand
GACGCCGCCGGCTACGCCGGCTGGGCCATCACCGAGCAACCGGGACCGCAGACCGCCGACGTCGCGACCGCGCGCGACATGACCGCCCGCCTCGACCGCATCTTCGCGCTCTGAGCCGCCGCACCCCGGTTTTGTCACGTGATAAGCGACAAATCCGCGGCCCGCTTCGCGCGGCTCGCGCCGCTGCTTGCGGAAGCGGGACCGGCGTTGGCGGGAAACGAGCGTGACGCCGCAGGGTAACGAAACCGAGGGAGGCCGGCTCGGTCAGGGAGCCTCCTGAAAATCGGAGCTGACCGTCAGGCCTCCGGCGCGAACGTTCATGAACCAGGCGGTGGTTCCGGGCGGCAGTGTCGCCGTCGCGCGCCACACCGCGCCTTCCCGGATCAGCTTCGCCGGGGCCTCCGTCCATTTACGGTTTCCTGTGAAACCGCGGTCCGTGGTGCTCACGAGCACGGCCGATTCCAGCGTCCGCACCGACGCAAACACCGCCGCAACCGCCGCCCCGTCGCGCGTCACCGCCTGCTGCCGGCACCACGGGCGCCCCCGGCTCACGATGCTTTCGGCGAAGGCGTAGCCATCGGGCGGGTTCCAGCCGGCGGGATGGCTGTGGCGCATGCCGGGAATCAACGAAACCACCCTTGGTCCCGGCGCGGCCCGGTACGTCTCGGCCTGGCAATCGAGCGGGAAATGCAGATCCCCCGGCCACGACAGCCAGAGCACGGGGAGCTTCGCCCGCCGGATCCGCACCATCGGATCCCACACCTCGCGGTAGAGCGCGTTGGCGCCGAGCGCGCGACCCCATTGGTTCTCCGCATCCGCGAGGTGCCCGCAGCCATAGATCGGCACCGCGAACGCGAACCGCGCATCAATCCCGATGACGGTGCTCGTGATCACCCCGCCCCACGAGATTCCCGAGACGCCGATCTTCGCCGGGTCGACTCCGGGCAGGGAGCGTAGAAGCGAATGGGCGCGGATCGTCGCGGCGACGGCATGATACATGAACTGATCCTCCAGCGGCTCGGCGGAGTCAGCGTAGATCCCGTCGCGTGCCGGCCCGCCGTCGGGATGTCGCATCCATTGCGCGCCCCCCTTGGGTGCGCCGTCGGCGCGGCGATCGGTCTGACCCTCGGTGGCGATGGAGATCGCCGCGAAGCCTTGCTCGTTCCACTTCGCCACCCACTCCTTGAACGCCGTCCCGCCGCCGCCGTGCACCAGCACGATCCCCGGCACCTTCGCGTCGGCCCTCGTCTCCGGCATACCCAGCCAAGCGAAAATCCGCGTCGGCCGGCCACGCCAGGGAACAGATTCAAAGAACACGGGCCTCCGCCGGCCTTCGGGCATGAATCCCTCCGCCGGCGCCTGGGCCGGCGGCGACGTCATTTCGCCGAGCGCCAACACCCGCGCGCGCAACGTTTCAAAATCCGACGGCGGCGCCGCGAAAAGTGCCGTGAATGGAACAAGGACCAGCCAGCACGAAAGTTTCCCGATCATGGCCGCAGCCTTTGAAAAACCTCCCGCGACGCGAGCCCGCGACGCGATTGCCCGAGCGGTGCAGCGGGGGTTTACTGGTACCGATGCTCCTCCCCGGACGATCCTCGCAAAGCATGCTACGCCCGCGGCGGCTTCTGTTGATCATCACCCTCCTGGGGGTCCGGATCTTCGCCGCGGAACCGCCGCCGCCGGTCAACCTCGGGTGGGACCGCGTGCCGCTCTACGTGCATTTCGGGAAGCGGGACGGCGATCTCACACCCGCGGAGCTCGATTTCCTCGCCGCCCACGCTCCGGTCGTGGCGCTGGAGAAAAGCCACGGCGCCGCGGTGCACGGCAGCACGGAGGCCGGCATCGCCGCGACCGCGCGCGAGCTGAAGCGACGCAACGCGCACGTCCGGGTGCTTTTCTACCTCAACGCCTTCATCAACTGGCCCGGCTACGCGGCGCAACGCACCTACCGCGAAGAATGGACGCTGCGGGATGCTCGCGGTGAGATCGTGCGGCATCCATCGGGCACGCCGCGACCCGATCCCTCGCAGGCCGCTTTCCGCGAATGGTGGGCCGAGGTGGTGGCCGGAGCCCACCGCGACGCCCCGCTCGACGGACTCTTCGCCGACGCGCTGCCGCAGGCCCTCTCACCCGCGCTTGCGCGCCAAGTGGGTGCGGAGAAAGCGCGCGCCGTCGTCGCCGGCCTGCGCGAGATGCTGGCCCTGACGAAGGCGCGACTTGGCCCGGGCCGGATCATCGTCGTGAACGGCACGCGCACGAACGACTTCCGCGAGATCCTCGATTGGGAAGGAATCGACGGGGTGATGATCGAGCATTTCGCCGCCTTCGGGAAGGACGGGCCCGCCGACATCAAAGCCGACCTCGAGACGCTGGCGCTCGCCGCCGCCCGAGGAAAGTTCGCCGTGCTCAAAGGCTGGCCGGGCTTCAACTGGCTTGACCGCGAGATGATGGCGCGGCCCCGGGCCGAGCTGCTCGCACTGGCGCGCGAACGCGTGACGTTTCCCCTGGCGTGCTTCCTCGTCGCCGCGCAGCCGGGATCATGCTTCGCCTACTCGTGGGGCTACACGGCCAACCACGGGATGCTCGAGCCTTACGCGGAGTTCTCCCGCCGCCTCGGTCCGCCGGCCGGAGCCGCCCGCTGGGAAAAATTCTCGGCCGTCCGAGAGTTCGCCCACGCCTCCGTGCACGTCGATCTCGCGACCCGCGTCGCGCGGATCGACTGGAAGTGAAGGGCCGCGAAGCAGCCGAAGCGTCGTTCAGGCTGCGCCGCGCAGGGAGGGGCGAGGGACCCTGCTTCGGTGGGGCTTCGCAGGGCACGAAGCGCGAGGGAGTGAGGGGGAGTGGGCGGAAGGCGTTTCCGACGATCCGAGGGAGGCACCCTCGGCTACATCGCACGCGTTTCTTGACGAAATTCGGTCCGGCCTTTCCCGACGAAAGGCATCCCGTGTCTCGCTCGTCTTACCCGTCTTCCGGTACGCATTTCCTGACCGCGCCCCCTCTTCCCGTACTCCCCGCCTTCCTGTTCCAGCTCCTCCTTTGCGCCGCTTGAGCTTTTTCGCGGCCAACCCGACCATGCCCGTAACCCGTCGGGCCTCCCTGGTTAATCACCCGCAAAGCGGGGTTGTCGTCACCCCATTCGTGCTGCCCTCTCACCTGTATCAGGCTGACTCCGTCGGTATCCTTTCCATGAAGAGACTTCTTCCTGCCCTGCTGCTGCTCGCAACCGCGCTGGGTGCACCCGCCGCCCCGGCCGCGTCCTCCACCGCTTCGCGACCCAACATCGTTTTCATCTTCGCCGACGACTGGGGCTGGGGTGATCTCTCCAGCCACGACTCGACCTGGCTGCGCACGCCGCACCTCGACGGTCTTGCCGCGGCCGGCATCGATTTCGGCCAGTTCAACGTCCTCAACCCGGTCTGCTCGCCCAGCCGCACCGCCGTGATGACCGGGCAGTACCCCGCCCGCTGGGGCGTGCACCAACATTTCGCCCACCCCGCGCAGAACCGGCAACGCGACATGCCTGACTGGCTGGACCCGCGCGCGACCACCCTGCCGGGACTTCTGCGCGCCGCCGGCTACCGCACCGGCCATTTCGGCAAGTGGCACCTTACCAACCGCCAGACCCCGGGCGCTCCGCGTCCCGAGGCCTACGGCATCGACGAGTGGGCCGTATTCAACGGAGGCGCCGGCTGGCCCGCCGCCAAGGTGGGCGACACCGCGGCCAACACCGTCGCCTTCATCCGGGCTCACCGCGACCGCCCGTTCTTCATCAACGTCTGGCTCCACGAATCGCACACGCCCCACGCCCCGAGTGCGGAGGCGATGGAACGCTGGAAGCACCTCGACGAGCAGCGGCGCGTGTACGCCGCCGTCATCACCGACGGCGACGCGGCCGTGGGCCGCATCCTCGACGCGCTGCGCGAGGCCGGGGTCGAGAACAACACGCTGGTGATTTTCTCCTCCGACAACGGCCCGGAAAACACGGGCCGGGTGAAGCGGCCCGCCTACACCGAGGGCGATTCCGGCGTCACCGGTTACGACACGTATTACAGCGTGGGTGAGACCGGCGGCCTGCGCGGCCGCAAACGCCACCTCTTCGAGGGCGGCGTCCGCGTGCCGTTCATCGTCCGCTGGCCGGGCCGGGCTCCCGCGGGAATCAAGAACGACACGACCGTGATCACCGCGGTCGACCTGCTGCCCACACTCTGCGCCGCCGCCGGCGTCGCGTTGCCCGCCGGCTATCGCAGCGACGGGGAAAACCTGCTGCCCGCCCTGACGGGCCGGTCGGTCGCGCGCACCAAGCCCGTCTTCTGGGAATGGCGCGGCGGCCAAGCCGAGCCCGACGGATGGCCGAGGCTCGCGGTGCGCGACGGGGACTGGAAACTGCTCCTCACCCACGATGCGAAACGCGTCTCGCTCCACCGGCTGACCGCCGATCGCGCCGAGGCGCGGGACGAGTCGGCGGCCCAGCCCGACGTGGTGGCGCGGCTGAGCCGGCTGGCCCTCGAATGGAAGGCTTCGCTGCCCACGCGACCCCCGGAAGGATGCTTCGCTCCCGCCGACCAGATCACCCCGCCGCCAGCTGAAAAAAAGTCCGCGCCCCGCAAGGCGAAGGCCGCCGGCGCCGCAAACCAGCCCTGATCATGCCGGCGCCGGAACCCACGATCGATCTCGAGGCCTACCTCGCGCGCATCGGCTTCACGGGAAAGCCCGCTCCGGATTTCGCGACGCTCGCCGCCATCCACGCCGGTCACGCCGGGGCGATTCCCTTCGAGAACCTCGACATCCTGCTCGGCCGTCTGATCGCGACCGACCTGCCATCCATCGAGCGCAAACTCGTGCGGGACCGCCGCGGCGGCTACTGCTTCGAGCAGAACGCGCTGCTCGGCGCCGCGCTCCGCCAACTCGGCTTCAGCGTCACGCCGCTGATCGGCCGCGTGCGCTGGCAGATTCCCGCCGACGTGCCCACTCCGCTGGTGCATCAGCTCCTGCGCGTCGACACGACCGACACAGGCCCGTGCCTCGCCGACGTCGGCTTCGGCAGCATGTCCCTGCGCCACCCGATGCGCCTGGCCTACGACACGCCGCAACCGGGCTGCCTCGAACCCCGAAGGCTGATGCGGCGCGGCGCGTTGGTCGCCCATCAGGCGCGGATCGGAGAAACCTGGGGCGATGTGTACACGTTCACGCTGGACCCGGTGCCAGCGGTCGATCTCGAACTGGGCAATTGGTACACCTGCGCGCACCCGGAGTCGGCTTTCCGGCACAACCTGCGCGCCTCGCTCACCCTCGGGGACCGACGTCACACCCTGCTCAACCGCGAGCTCACCGTGCGCCACGCCGACGGCCGCGTGGAACGGAAGGAAATCGCCGACGCCGCGGAATTGCTCGCCGTGTTGGCGCAGTATTTCGGACTGCATTTCCCCGCCGGCACCCGCTTCGGCTCCCGGCCCGACGCCCCCTGGCCGACCTGACACGCCGCGGCATCGGGTCCGTGTTTCTTACGCAAACCAGCGCACGCTCCCTCCGCCGAATTGCGCAATTTGCCCTACCCTAGAAGCGGAATTGGAGAACGCCGGGAGTGGCCGGGCAGACCGGGAAAAGTGCGCGGGCGCGCCGCGCGGGTCTTTCACGAGACGGGGGCGATGGTCTCGGCGACGGGGGTGCGGTAGGCCTTCCAGGCTGGGATGACGCCGCCGAGGGCGCAGCCGGCGACCATCCCGAGCGGGCAGATCGCCAGCACCGGGTGCCATTCGGAGAGATTGAGCACGACGCCGGTCTGGGCCCGGATCACCTGGGCCACACCCGCGAACAAGGCGGCGTAGACCGCGAAACCAAGGACGGCGCCGAGCAGGCCGATCCCGGCCGCCTCGGCCAGCACCGCGCCGAAAACCGTACGCCGCCGGGCACCGAGTGCCCGCAGGATGGCGAGGTCGCGCTGCCGCGCGCTCATCGAGTTGTAGATGCTCGCGAGCACCGATCCCGCCGCCACCAGCGCCACCAGATAGGCAACCAGCGCGAGCACCTGATCGAACCACGCGATCTTGCCGAAGAGCTCGGCCACAATCGCACTCACCGGATACGCGAACGTGAGGCGGTTGCCCTGTTTGTTGTACATCACGTCGAGCATGAAGCCGCCCGCGGGCGAGCGCAGCTGGAGGAGAACGGCGCTGACGTCGGTCGCCGCCTTCGGATCGTGGCCGCTCATGGTCTGGACCCCGCGGATCGGGATCCACACGACGCGATCCGCCGGCGTGTTGGTGGGGGCAAGAATGCCGGTGACGGTGAAAATCTCGGCGTGCTCGGCCTTGGGATCGAACGAGAGACCGTGGTAGGGGCGGAAAGTGGAGCCCACGGCCAGACCGAGCCGCCGGGCGGCGAAACTGCCGACCACCGCCTGCCGTTGATCGGCGGCGAAGAGCGCCCCCCCTTTCTCAAGCGTGAACTTCCGGCCCGGTGAGTACTCCACCTGCGTGAACAGCTCCGGCACCGTGCCGACGATCCGGAAGCCGCGCAGGTTGTCCCCGACCGCGATGGGGATGGCGGTCTTTACCATCGGGTGACGGCGGATCGCCTCCGCGTCGGCCGCCGACATGTTGCCCGGTGAGGCCTCGAGATGGAAGATCGCGTTCAGCACCAGCTGCAGCTTGGCGCCGCGCGCGCCGAGCACGGCGTCGAAACCGGAGTTGGCCTGGGTGAAGGCGGCGTGCGACTGGGTCTTCACCATCCAAACGCACATGAGCAACCCGCAGGCGAGGGCGATGCCGGCGGCCGTCACCCAGGTGGAGAGGGCGTGCTGCCGGAGCGAGCGGTAGACGATCAGCGGAAGGGTCATCGGGGCGCCTCCAGGGCAGGGCGATTCACCTCGGCGAAGTCGCGCCGCAGCTCGAACCCTCCCAGGACCTCCTCGTCGTGGCTCACCAGCAGCAACGCCGCGCCCTGTTCTCGGCATACCTCCCGGATGAGAGCGAGGGCCTCCCGCGAGTTGCGGCGATCGAGGTTGCCGGTCGGTTCGTCGGCCAGCACGAGACGCGGATGATTCACCAGGGCGCGCGCGACGGCAACGCGCTGCTGCTGGCCGGTGGAAAGCTGGCGCGGGTAATGATTGAGACGGTGGTTCAATCCGACGCGCCCGAGCATCTCGCGGGCGTGGGCCCGGTCGGCGCCGCGCGGCCCGAACGACATCCCGAGAAGGACGTTCTCCAGCACGGTGAAACCCTGGAGGAGATTAAAGGTTTGGAAGATGTACCCCAGCTTCTCCGCGCGCAGACGGTCGCGGCCCGCCTCGCGCAACGCGGTCATCTCGACCCCGTCGATCGTGACGACGCCGCAGTCGGCCGCGAGGATGCCGGCGACGAGGTTGAGAAAGGTGGTCTTGCCCGAACCACTCTCGCCGCGCAGCGCCAGTTGCTCGCCGGCCCCGAGCCGGAACTCCGCGACATCGACGACCTTGACCAGCGCGCCTTCCGGGGAGGAGAAGGACTTGGCGAGGTTGGAAACCGAAAGCATCGGTCGAACCAAAGCCGGCCCGTCGGAAAATCAAAAAGTCTTTTTCCCGTCGTCCCGCGCCGTCACCCTCGCCGGCGCGATGTGTCATCTCTGCCTGCTCCCGACCGAAGCTGAGTGGCCGCTTTCCCGGGCGGGCCGGGAGGAGTTCGCCCGGCGCTGCGCCGCCGCCCGGCGGCGCGCGGAAAAGGTACGCCCGGCCCCGGCGGGGCACGCCGTCACCAAACCAGCAGACCGCCCGCGAACGTCAGGCCCGCGCCCACGCTGCAGAAAATGATGCGGTCGCCCTCGGCGAAAATGCCTTCCTCGGCCGCCCAGCCCAAGGCCATCGAGACACTCGCCGCGCTGGTATTGCCGTACTTGGAGATGGTGACGACGAACTTCTCGTAGGGGATGCCCACGCGCTTGCTCACGGCCGTGAGGATGCGCGCGTTGGCCTGGTGCGGCACCACCCAAGCGATGTCCTCCGGTCGCAGGTTTTCCCGTCGCAGCGTCTGTTCGATCTGCTCCGCAAATCCCACCACGGCGTGCTTGAAGACCGCCGTGCCGTTCATCTGGAGGTAAAAGTCCTTGAGCTCGCAGCCCTGCCCGCCCGGCCAGGGTTTGAGCGCACCGCCACCCGGGCGCTGGATCGACTCAAACTGGTCGGCATCCCCGCTGAGGGCCATGCGGTGCAGGCGGTGGCCGCCTTCGCCGGTTGTGAGCAAAGCCGCTCCCGCGCCATCGCCAAAAAGGAAGGCCGTTTCATGGTCCTGCGGGTTGGTGATGCGGGAGAGCAGTTCGGCGGTGACAACGAGCACGTTGCGCGCCGATCCGCCGAGGATCAGCGACCGGCCGACTTCCAGGGCGTACAGCCAGCCGGAACAAGCGGCGTTCAAGTCGAAGGCCAAAGCACGGGGAGTTCCCAGTCGCCGCGCGAGAGCGCTCGCCATCGAGGGTACCGGTTGGTCGGGAATGATCGTAGCCATGATGATGGCATCGATCACCCGGGCCTCCATCCCGGCTTGGGCCAGCGCATGCTGCGCGGCAATGACGGCAAGGTCGGTGGCGGACTCGTCCTCCGCCGCGTGACGGCGCTCCTTGATCCCCGTGAGCCGCACCACCTCCTCCTCGGTACGGTTGGGAAAAGCCTTCAGGATCTCGCTGTTCGGCCGGATGTTAGCCGGGGCGGCGTGCCCCACGCCCGCGATGCGGACGGTCTCGGGTTTGGTGCTCAATCGACCCGGGATCAAAGCGTCGACGGCAGGGGCGTCGACTCAAGATTTGCGCGCCGCGAGGTACCGCGCGACGTCGTCCCCGGAAACGCGTCCGCCCGGCCCCGTGGCCTCGACACCCACGACGGTGGCGGGATCCAACCCCGCCTCCTGGGCGAGCTTGAGGGCCTTGGGTGTCCAGACCAGCGCGGCCGCCGCCTTGGGGACGGAAGGCGAGGCGGCCGCCGTCGCCGCGGCGACGGCAAGGTGCCGCAACGACTCGTCGGCGGTCTCGATGCGCAGAAAGGGCGAACCGGAAGGTTTCACATCACCACCGGCGGCCAGCACGGCCTTGATGACACCCTCGCAGGGCGACTCGAAGTCGAAGACGGACTTGTCGCTTTCCAGCTCCGCCACTTTCTGGCCCTTGGTCACCCGGTCACCGGGCTGCACCTTGAGCGATATAACGGTCAACTCGTTCACCGTGGCGCCCATCGCGGGCATGGTGACGTCGATGAGAAAGGGTTCCATCCGGTGAGAGGTTTAGCGGAGTGTGGTGTTCGCGACCCGCGACGGTCAAGCGGGGCGTCCGCCCCAACCCGGCCTTGCCCGGAACCGGCACCGGGACAGGTTCGGCACACCCCATGCACCCCGCCGCACTGGTCCGCCTCGCCGCCGCGCTCGCGTTGTCCGCCTTCAACTCCACCGGGCCGCGGGCGGCCGAACCGCCGCCGAACATCGTGCTCATCTTCGTGGACAACCTCGGCAACGGGGATGTCGGCTTCGGTGGATCCACGCTTCACCGCACCCCGAACCTCGACCGTATGGCGGCCGAAGGCACGCGTTTCACGAGTTTTTACGTCGCGAGCGGCGTGTGCACGCCCAGCCGCGCGTCGCTGCTCACCGGCTGCTACCCGCGGCGGGTGAACCTCCATGTGAGCGGCGCCGGCCTGCCGGTGCTGCGACCGGTGGACACCAAGGGACTCAACCCCGACGAGACCACGATGGCGGAGGTGCTGCAGGCGGCGGGCTACGCCACGGGGATTTTCGGCAAATGGCACCTGGGCGACCAGCCGCGCTTTCTGCCCACCCGCCAGGGCTTCGACACGTTTTTCGGCATACCCTACAGCGACGACATGACACCCGGGCCCGGCCCCAAGGCGGCCTTCCCGGAACTTCCGTTGATGCGCGACGAGATCGTGATCGAGGCGCCGGTCGACCGCGACCACCTCGTAAGGCGCTGCACGGAAGAGACGATCGCCTTTATCGAACGCCACGCGGAGCGACCGTTTTTCGTTTACCTGCCGCACACCATGCCAGGCTCCACCGCGCATCCGTTTTCCAGCCCCGCGTTCCGCGGCCGCAGCCGCAACGGGCCCTACGGCGACGCGGTGGAGGAGCTGGATTGGTCGGCCGGGGAAATCCTCGCGGCGCTCCGCCGCCTCGGGCTCGACCGGCGCACGCTCGTGATCTGGACCTCGGACAACGGCGCCGTGCGCCGTAACCCCGCGCAGGGGAGCTGCGCCCCGTACAAAGGGTGGGGCTACGACACCTCGGAGGGAGCGATGCGGATGCCCTGCGTCATGCGCTGGTCCGGCCGGATCCCGGCCGGACGCGTGACCGACGAGGTATGCTCGACGCTCGATCTGCTGCCGACGTTTGCCGGCCTCGCGGGAGCGGCCCGGCCGGCCAAGGAGATCGACGGCCATGATATTCGCCCCCTCCTGCTCGGCACCCCGGGGGCGAAGTCACCATGGGATGAAAAAGGATTCTGCTACTACTTCGGCGTGCAATTGCAGGCGGTGCGCGCGGGGCCGTGGAAACTTTATCTGCCGCTGGAGAGCAAGATCGTGGCCCTCAACGGCCGACGCGCCCCGGCCGCGGCCTCGCTGTACGACGTGCGTCACGACGTCGGCGAGGAAAGCGAAGTCTGCGCGCAGCAGCCGGAGGTTGTTCAACGCCTGAAGTCCATGGCCGAGAAGACCCGCCGCGTCATCGGCGACGACAACCTGCCCGGCATCGGCCAGCGCCCCGCCGGTCACGAGCCGCATCCTGTTCCAATCAAGTCCGCCGCGAAGCGCGACTGACCCAGCGGGGCTCAAGTTCACCTCCTTAGGAACGCCCTCGGCCGTCACGCAGGCGGCATGATCCGCGGCGAGCGGCCGCGGCTGCACGGGATGCCTTTCGTCCGGGCATACCGGACCGAAGTTCGTCATGAAATGCGTGCGATGTAGCCGAGGGCGTTTACCCGCTTCAAGCGGGGCTCCCTCGGATCGTCGGGAATTTCTTCCGCCAATTCCTCCCTCATATCCTCTCGCTTTCACTCGCCACTCCCAGCTCGGTGCGGTCCGAGCGACACTTCGGTTGCGTCGGGACCGCGCTGGGCCAATCCATGTCCATCCGCGTCCATCCGTGGTTAGCACCTCGCGGAGCGGTTCGGAAACGCCTCTCGACCCCAAGGCTAGCCATCCTGTCCGAAGCTTCCGATTCGGCGGAGACGCGCGGCAGGTGCCGTGACTTGAAAAATCTCGCGTGGACCCGCGGGCGGAAGTCACGTTCCGCGCGATCCGCCGACTCATGACGAAGAACGATCTTTCCCGCCGCCTCGCCGTCTGCAGCTGGTCGCTGCAACCCTCCGACCCCGTCGCGTTGCTCGACGCGCTCGCTGCCACCGGCGTCACACGCGTGCAGCTCGCGCTCGATCCGCTTCGGGCGGAGCCGGCGACGTGGGGGAAGTTTCCCGAACTCGCGCGCGCCCGCGGCGTCGAGATCGCCTCCGGCATGTTCGTCACGGTGGGCGAAGACTACACCTCGCTGGACTCCATCCGCCGCACTGGCGGCGTGGTGCCCGACGTCACGTGGGATGAGAACTGGCGCAACATTCAGGCGGTGGCCGCCCTCGCGGCGCGGCTCGGCCTGAAGCTGGTCACGTTCCACGCCGGCTTCCTCCCGCACGACGAAACCGACCCGGATTTCCGGAAGCTGCTCGAGCGCATCGACCGCATCGCGGGGGTCTTCGCGCGCGACGGCATCGCGCTCGGTTTCGAGACCGGGCAGGAGACAGCGGAGACGCTGGCCGCTTTCCTGCGCGTGCTTGGACGAAAGGACGTCGGGGTGAACTTCGACCCGGCCAACATGATCCTCTATGACAAGGGCGAGCCGCTGGCGGCCCTCCGCACGCTCGGACCGTGGATCCGCCAATGCCATCTCAAGGACGCCCGCCGCACGCGGGTGCCGGGAACCTGGGGTGAGGAGGTCGCGGTCGGCGACGGCGAGGTCGACTGGGCTTCATTCCTCGGGACACTCGATGCGCTCGGGTTCGGCGGGGATCTCTGCATCGAGCGCGAGGCGGGCACGCAACGCGTGGCGGACATCCGCGCCGGTCGCCTACACCTCGAGTCGCTGGTCCGCTGAGTCCACCTTTTCCACCATGGTCAACGTCGCCGTCGTCGGTCTCGGTTTCATGGGGGTGACCCACCTCCGCGCGTATCTCCGTCTGCCGGGCGTCCGCATCGCGGCGCTCTGCGCGTCGCGCCACCTGCCGGAGAATGGTGATTTCTCCTCCGTTTCAGGAAATATCGCGATGGGGGAGCCGCTGCGGCTCGACATGACCGGCGTGCGCGCCACGCGGGATTTCGATTCGCTGCTTTCAGATCCGGGGATCGACCTGATCGACCTGTGCGTGCCGACCCCGCGCCACGTCGAACTCTCCACCCGTGCGCTGCGCGCCGGCAAACACGTGATCTGCGAGAAACCGCTGGCGCGGACGGCCGCGCAGGCGCGGGAGATCCTCGGCGCGGCGCGGGAGGCGCGCGGCTTCTTCATGCCAGCGATGTGCCTGCGTTTCTGGCCGGGCTGGACGTGGCTGAAACAGACGGTTGAAGCCGGCACCTACGGCGCGGTGAAAGCAGCGCGTTTCCGGCGCGTGGGCGAGCCGCCGGCATGGGGACGCGACGTTTATCTGGACGGTGCGGCCTCGGGCGGGGCGCTGCTCGACCTGCACATCCACGACGTCGACTTCGTGCAGCACCTGTTCGGGCGTCCTAAGTCGGTTTACGCCCAAGGCGTGGGCTTCCACAGCGGAGCGATCGATCACGTGGTCGCGCAGTACACGGTCGCCAACGGGGCCGCGGTGAGCGCCGAGGGCAGCTGGGCGATGGCGACGGGCCACGGTTTCAACATGGCGTACACGGTGGTTTTCGAGCGGGCCACGGCGGACTACGACCTGGCCCGTGGCGCCGAGGCACTGAAGGTTTTCGAGGCCGGCCGCGGCGGACGCGTGGTGCCACCCGAACCCGGCGACGGCTACGTCGGGGAACTAGGCTACATGGCGGAATGCATCGAAAAGGGTCGCGCGCCCCGCCGCGTGACTGCCGAGGACGGCGTGACCGCCGTCGAGATCTGCGAGGCCGAGGAAGAATCCATCCGCACCGGCCGCCCGGTCCCACTGAAATGACCCCTTCTTCCATCCAAAGGGGTCAGGGCGTTTTTTGTTTCAACTAAGCGACTGCTTCCGCTCTGCCCAAAACATTCAACGCCCTGACCCCCTCAAAGGGGTCAGGGCGTTTTTCGTTTAAAGGAATCGGGGGCTTTCCGTTTTTTAGAAATGCTGAACGCCCTGACCCCGTTGTTCGCTTTCCAGCGCCGAGGGGGAAACTGGTTGCTCTGTTGATGCTGGCGGCGGCACACGCGGTACTCGCTGCCGCTCCGGCGGCGGGAGACACTCGCCCCGCGGAAGCCCGATATGAAATGGGACTCCGGACGCGTGACGGCATCGGCAAATATTACTTTGGGCGCGAGATCTCCCAGGTCATGGGGCATCTCGGGGCTGGTTGGTTGGAGCGTCCCGAACGAGAACAAGAAGAGCGTACCGACCTCCTCCTCGAAGCCCTGAAGTTGCGCCCGGGCGACACCGTGGCGGATGTGGGTGCAGGGAGCGGTTATTTCACTTGGCGGATGGCACGGCGGGTCGGCCCGAGCGGGGTCGTGCATGCGGTCGAGATTCAGCAGCAGTTTCTTGATCTGTTGATGGCCAACATGAAGCGCCGCGGAGTCGCCGATCAGGTTCGGCCGGTGCTTGGCGCCGAAGATGACCCGCGCTTACCGGAGGCCTCCTGTGACGTGATCCTGCTGGTCGATGTTTATCACGAGTTCGAACACCCCTTTGAGATGGCCCAAGCCATGATCCGCGCCCTGAAGCCCGGCGGCCGGCTTGTGCTGGTGGAGTACCGCGGCGAGGACCCCGACGTGCCGATCAAACCCTTGCACAAGATGACGGAGGCGCAGGTTCGCCGCGAGTTCTCCGTCCACCCCGTGCGTTTCGAGCGGAACGTAAACGTATTGCCCCGGCAGCACATCCTAATCTTCCGCCGCCCGATGGGGTCAGGGCGTTGAATGTTTGGAGCCGCCCGGAATCGGATCCGTCAAAAACGCTTAACGCCCTGACCCCATTGGGCACGCGGGAGGCGCTGATTCAGCTTATGCGGACCGCCCAAGTCCCTGAGCTGGAACTAAATCACGCTCGATCAGAGGCCTGCCCGAGTATCCGAAATTCATGGGGTCAGGGCGTTGGGTGTTTTGCCGGAAACAACGCCGCGAACGCTGACTAAAACATTCAACGCCCTGACCCCTTGGGGCGGGTCACTTCATCATTGCGGTGAGGGTCGGGTGCATCGCGTCGGCCCAGAGTTGGTAGCCGGCGGCGTTGGGGTGAAGCTGGTCGGGCATGATGGAGAACGGGATCTTGCCATCCTGGCCGAGGAAGACGCGGTTGATGTCGAGGAACCGGACGTCCTTGCCATCGTCGAGCCGCGCGAGGTCGGCGTTAACTCCGTTGATGATCTCCATCTGGCGCGCCGCCTGCGCCAAGGCATCGGCCGTTATGCTGCCGTCCTTCTCCGGCCGGGGTCCGCGGGGAAACACGGCGAGCACGAGCACCTTAACTCCCGGGATCTTGGCGCGGATCATGCCGACGATCTTGCGATTGGCGGCGGCGATCTGGGCCGCGTTGTGGGTGCGAGTGTTGTTGGTACCTAGCATCAGCACGGCGACTTTGGGCGTGAGACCGTCGAGCTCGCCGTTCTCGATGCGCCAGATGACATGCTGCGTCTGGTCGCCGCCGATGCCGAAATTCGCCGGCTGCCACTTACCATAGTAGTGCTCCCAGACGTGCGGCGCCCGGGACCACCCCTGAGTGATCGAGTCGCCGATAAACAGGACCCCGACCGGACCCGCCTTGCCGCGCGCGAGGAAGGAATCGTGCATCTTGCGGAAGCGTCCGCTGGGGTCGTTCTTCTCGATCGCGGCGGAGGCGTCAGGAATCGGGCCGGTTGGGGCGGGAGCCGCCGCGCGGGTC
This sequence comes from Opitutales bacterium, assembly GCA_964229935.1. GTDB lineage: Bacteria > Verrucomicrobiota > Verrucomicrobiia > Opitutales > Opitutaceae > ER46. The sequence goes on along the minus strand of CAXRGI010000066.1, from coordinate 2,150 downwards.
GCAGCGAGAAGGACGAAGCCGGCCAGCAGACCGGCGAACAGGAAGGAGCGGGTGTTTTTCATGGGGAAGCTCGAGTAAGGACGCCCCGGCGCGACCCCGCCGAAAACCGGAGGGCTTTCCGACGGCTTGGTGCTGCCAGGGAACAGTGACCCTGCTTCATCCGGCCCGCGAAGGGCAAGAAGCCAGAGTCCGTGAAGGGGGAATTCGTGAAGCGAAGCGAGACAGCCTGAAAGAAGTCCCGACCTCGCAGGGAGCCCATGGGTTGCTCAGGAGGGGACCCGCCGGGCGGCTAGGACGTTGTCGACGGTGTAGAGGGCGAGCGCCGCCCAGATGAACGCGAACCCGGGCAGGCGCTGGCGGGTGAATGGCTCGTGGTAAACCCAGATGCCGATCACCAGCTGCACGGTGGGCGCGAGATACTGCAGCAGACCGAGGGTCGTGAGCCGTACCCGGCGCGCCCCGTAGCCGAAAAGCAGGAGCGGCACGGCGGTGACAATCCCGGCGCTCAGGATCAGGAGATGCGTGGAAACATCCGCCCGGCCCAGCGCGCCGGCACCAGTGATCTCCCGCCAGACCAGGAAGCCGACCGCGAGCGGTGCGAGCAGGAGCGTCTCCGCCGCAAGACCAGGGACCGCCCCGAGCGCGGAGCGCTTGCGCATGAGGCTGTAGCCACCCCAGGTCGCCGCGAGCACGAGCGCGATCCATGGCGGCCGGCCGGCCTGCCAGAACATCAACGCGACCCCCGCCGCCGCGAGGCCGATGGCGACCCATTGCAATCGGCGCAGATGCTCGTGCAACACGAGGCGGCCGGCGGCGACGTTGACCAACGGCACCAGGAAGTATCCGAGGCTGGTCTCGATGACATGGCCGGCGTTCACGCCCCAGACGTAAACGAGCCAGTTCAGCGTGAGCAGCGTGCCGCTCAGCAGGTGCGTGCCGACCGCCCGCGGGTCGCGCAACAATGCCGACAACTCCCGAAAACCGCCCGTACGCGCCATCAGGACAGCGAGCAAAGCGAGCGACCAAAAATGCCGGTGAGCGATCAACTCCACGGCATCGACCGCAGACAGCTGCTTCCAGTAAACCGGAACCAGCCCCCAGAGAAAATAACACAGAGCGGCGGCCAGGGCCCCGGACCGGGCCTGTTCCAGGGAAGGTCCGGGAGGCGCGCTCACGTTGCGGCCGGCGAAGCGGTCCGGCTCAGCGCTGACTCTTCAGCCCGAACTGGTACCGCTCGTCGAACTCGCGCCCGGCCTGCGCACGCGCGGCGTCAGCGGCCAGGCCCTGCGCCACCAGCTCACCCGAGCGCTTTTCCACCCAGCGCTGGCGGAACGTGGCCTCAACCTCCCCGGCAATCGCAGTGCTCTCCTTGGCGCGGGGCTTCTTCGAAAACATGCCACAGCCGCTCACGAGCGGCAACGAGGCGACCAAGAGGGAGAGGATAAGGGCCTTCTTCATTGGATACGAGCGAGGGACCGTGAAGAGCTGCGGCCCGGACCGCGAGTGAAAGTTTTCAGGCCCGGAGCGGTGCGATGAGGCGCGGCGGAGCGTCCGACCCGAAGTCGGATTTTTGCTGTAGCGGCGCGCGCAATGGCCTTTCTCTCGACCCATGAGCGACGAGCAGAAACCCCAGCCAGTCCTTCGCCTGAAACCCCGCGCGAATCCTGCTCCCGCCCAGTCGCCCACCGACTCGTCCGCCTCCGCCACTCCGGCGGAGGTATCGACGCCGCCAAATCCCACCGCAGCCGAACCCGCCCCGCCGGCGGACTCCGCGCCAAAGGTGCGCCTCAAGCCCCGCCTTTCCGCCGCCAGCCCGGCCGCCGCCGAATCCCCGCCGCCGGCGCAGCCGGAGGCAAATCCTCCTCCGACTTCCGCCCCCGCCACTCCGGCGGCCGCACCGGCGATCCGGTTCAAGCCCAAGCTCCCCGATCCGGCGCCCACCGCCTCCGCAACCCCGACCGCCGCCGAACCGGCCCCGCCCGCCGCAACCGCTTTACCGAGCCCGGCCCCGGCATCCACAGAGCCCCCGACGGCGCAAGTCGCGGCGGCTCTGGCCGCGGCTGACCCGGGATCACAGTTCAAACTGAAGCCGCGCAACGACCCAGCGCCCTCCCCCGTTTCCGCCGCCCCCACTGGTCCAGCTTCAGGCG
>CAXRGI010000065.1:0-12941 GCA_964229935.1 Opitutales bacterium | reverse complement strand
CGCCGACTCCGTTTCGAGACGGGTTGGCTCGGCGCTTGGGAGTATTCCCGACTCGGGGCCGCGTCCGGGTTCCGGCGGTTGGGCGGGCTCGGCGCCTTTTGCCAGTTGAGCCGTCGGCGGTAACACCAACGCCGTGAGAAGGACGGAGAGAATGCGGGCGGCGAGCCCGCGGGTCAGGGTTCGGCGAGCCATGGTGATTCGAAACCTTTCGTCACGCTCCGGCGGCCGATGTTCCGGCAAAACCGTACCCAGCTAGCCGCCGCGCTGCTCCTCGAATTGCGTCCAGAGCGTGACCACCGGCCACATGGCGCACCAGGTGACCAGGATTGCGGGACACTGGAACGGGAAGTCGAACCACGAGTAAAGGAACAGGGCAAACAGGCCCACGGTGAGACAGAGACTGAAGGCGTTCAGCCAGAAATAGCTTCTCACGAGTTCTACGAGCCACCAGCCGAGCATCACAAGGATCAGGCCGCAGCCGATCGCTCCCAGTTCCGCGGTGAACTGGAGCAAGTCGTTGTGGGCCTGCTGCCAGAACATGGGGCGACCGTCCGGCGACTTCACCAGCCGCGGGTCTTGGTGCTGGTAGACGGGGAAAACGTACTGGAAGCTTCCGGCGCCGGCGCCGGTGATCGGGTGGTCCTTGACCATCTCCCAGGTGGCAGCACTCGCCCACTCGCGACTCTCCCAAGAAACGTCCTGGCGCGTGAGGCCGCTTTTCATCCGTTCCCAGGCTTCGCCGGCCCGTAGCGCCTGCAAGCCCGTGTCCAGAAAGTATCCGAAGACGAGTATCATCACTACCAGGATGGTCGTCTTGCGGTGCTCCTTGGGCAGGCTGAGTTGGTGCGCCACAAAGCCGGCGATGCACGACAGCAGGTAGCCGAGCATGGTGAGCGTCGCTCCGCGTGCGTAGCTGGTCACAATCGCCACCGCGATGAACGTCGCGGCGAAAGCCAGCACCCCGCTGGGGTTGGACTTCTCGAGCCGCCGCAGGCCCCGGAGATAGAACCATCCCGCCAGCCCGCAGACCGCGGCCAACGGCAACAGCAGGTAGCCCGCCCCGTGATTCTTATACACGAAGGAGCCGAACGTCATCGCGCCGGGAAAATCGAGGTTCCAGTAAATCAGATTGGTGCGCGTCATGCGCTGCGCGACGCCCAGCAGGGCGACGAGCAGTCCGTTCGCCGCGAGCACCCCCACGAGGATCTGGAGGGTCCGGCGCCGGGTGAAACCCACCCAAACCGCGCACGCCGTCAGCCAGGCCGCGCCGAAAACCATGAAGACCCTCCACGGACCCCACTTTTCAAACGGCACCTGCACGCCGGGCGGAAGCCAGTCGCTTCCCGGCACTCGTGTCATCCAGAATACCTTCCCGTCCGTGGTGTGCGCCCAAACCGGATTTATCGCCTGCAGCAGCACGTAACCGAGCAATGCCAGTCCAAGCCAGAAGACGGGGAAACGCAGCAGTCGCCGCGCGGGGACCAATCGGAAGGGCTCCCGTCCAGACTCGTCCGGACGATAGGTTCTCGGCACCAGCGCCACGGCCAGGGCCGCCACCGCAAGCACCGCGCTGGTGATTTGCGCCGGCAGGTGCATCGCGCCCAGCGCCCAAGGGAGAATTGCCAGATGGGCTGCAACCAATGCCAGAACCGCCTTTTCTGTCGGGTGAACCCGTGGCCGTTCCCGCCGACCCCGCATCCGGTCGAGCGGGTTACTTACGATCGGTTCGGCGGGCTTCTTCATCGCGTCGAGGATTGGCGCGCGCCGCGACGGCGCGAGGGTTTTTTGCCGCGCGGGCCCCGGGCGCGCCGTTTGGTTTTCGGGCTTGGGCCGCCGTGCGTGCTCTGCGTGAGTGGCGCCATGCCGATTTCCTCGCCATCCCCCGCGGGGCCCGCCGGGAAACCGCCGGTGCCGGTGGTGGCGGCGGTCATTGTCGACCAACTCGGACGCCTGCTCCTCGCGCGCCGGCCGGCCCATAAGAAGCTCGGGCTCAAGTGGGAGTTTCCGGGCGGCAAGGTGGAGCCGGGGGAAAGCCCCGACGCCGCCGTCGCGCGCGAGTTGCGCGAGGAACTGGGGGTCGAGATCGAGGGCATCGAGCCGCTGCCGCGATTCACTCACGACTACGGGTTCGCCGTCATCGACATGATCCCGCTGCGCTGCCGGCTCGCTCCCGGGAGCCCCGCTCCCCACCCGCATGAGCACGTCGGCCTGGTCTGGGCCGAACTCTCCGAACTCGACGGCTACGATCTTGCCCCGGCCGATCTTCCCGTCGTCGCCGCGTTGCGGGCGGAACCGCGCCCGTCCGCGGCGACCCGCGCTCCCCGCTGAACACCACCGGCCTTCGTCTTTCCCGCCCCATGAAAATCGCCCCCTCCACCCGCCGGAGATTCCTCCGCACCGCTTCCACCGCCGTGACGGCGTTCACGGTGCTCCCGCGTCATGTCCTCGGCGGGCCGCGTTTCGTGCCGCCGAGCGAGCGCGTGAACGTGGGCGTGGTCGGCGTCGGCGGACGGGGCCTGCAGAATCTCCGGGCGCTGCTCGACCTGCCCGATGTCCGCGTCACCGCCGTGGCGGACCCAGCCCGCGAGTTCAGCCTCGAGGCTTTCTACTACAAGGGTACGGGTGGCCGCGCCCCGGCGCGGGCCGCGGCCGAGAAACGCCACGGTGAGTCGGAGCCGGGCTTCCGTTGCGCCGAGTACGAGGATTTCCGTGTCATGCTCGACCGGGAAAAGTCCCTCGACGCCGTGCTGTGCGCGACGCCCGACCACCTCCACGCCGCCGTCTCCCTGCGCGCGTTGCGCTCCGGCCGCCACGTCTACTGCGAGAAGCCGCTGACGCATAACCTGTGGGAGGCGCGCGAGGTCGCGCGCGTGGCGCGTGAGACCGGCCTCGCCACGCAGACGGGCAACCAGGGGCACTCGACCGTCGGCATCCGCGAGACCGTCGAGCACATCCGCGCCGGGACGATCGGCGCGGTGCGCGAGGTCCATGTCTGGGTCGGCACCCGCCGTTGGAACCCCGCGCTGGCGGCGCGCCCCGAGGGCACACCGCCGATCCCCGAGGGTCTCAACTGGGATCTCTGGCTCGGGCCGCGCGAGCCGCGGGCTTTTCATCCCGCCTACCACCCGGTCGCGTGGCGCGACTTCTGGGCGTTCGGCGGCTCCAGCCTCGGGGATTTCGGCTGCCATGACCTCGATTGCGCCACCTGGGCGCTGGATCTGCCGGCGCCGTCACGCGTGCACGCGGTGGGCGCGGGGCCGATGGACGCTGAAATCGCGCCCCACGGCATCATCGTTTACTACGACTTCCCCGCGCGCGGGCCGCTGCCGGCCGTGCGGCTCACGTGGTACGACGGCGGGCTCAAACCCGCCGTGCCGGCGGCGATGGGATCCTTCCCCTTGCCCGGCCGCGGGGTGATCTTCGTCGGGGAAAAAGGTGTCATCCAATGCGACGGTGCGGGAGGCGCCCCGCGGCTGTTTCCGGAATCGTTGCGCGGCGCGCCGAAGCCGCCCGCGACGCTCCGGCGTTCCAACGGGCACCACCGCGACTGGATCGACGCGTGCAAGGGAGGCGAGCCGGCCGGCAGTCACTTCACCTATGGCGCGCACCTCACGGAACTCGCCCACCTCGGCAATCTCTCCCTCCGCCTGAAACGGCCGATCGCGTGGGACGCCGCCAATCTGAGCGTCCCCGGCGTACCCGAGGCCGACGCCATCATCCGCGGTACCTACCGGCCGGGCTGGGAGCTCACCTGATCCCGCGCCGCTTCGGACGCTCGATGCCTCACTCGTCGTAGTGGGTGCGGAGAAAAAACGTGCGCCAGGTCAGCCAGGCCGAGAAGGCCCCGAATCCGGCGATCGCGACCGTGAAGGGCAGGGGATCGCTCGGCCCGGTGAGCACGGCGATTGTGCCGGCCGCGACCCCGGCCACGCCCATGACGATGCCGTACCGCCTCAGGCGGCGCCGGCGGACGGAGTCGTCGAGCAGCCCGGTTTCAAACAATCCGGCCTTTTCCTGCCGGGCCTGCTCCTCGCGTAGGACACCCCGCACGTCGTTGTCGCGCCCGTTCCCACGATGGACTCCGGTCACCGGCACACCGCGCGCGGCCTCCCGTAGAAGATCATGCACGTCGATCGAGCCCGCGGGGGGGCCTGCCGGGCCCGGATCCGGGCGCGGCGATTCCTCTGGCGGACAGGGTCTCGATGGTCCGTTCACGGACTCGAACGACGTTGGTTTGAAACGGAGTTTCCGGGGCGATGGCTCCGTTTCGCTGGGCATGGAGGAACGGTAGGCGCGGCGACCCGTGGCGTAAAGCCCCCGGCGGATCCGCGCGGTCGGAGGCGCCGGTTGACGGCCCGGGGGCGGGCGTCGAGCATGCCGCCACCGCCCCTCCCCGTCGCCCGTGCGCCCCGTCGTTTCCCTTCTCGTCCTGACTGCCGCGTTGCCCTGCGTCTTCGCGGCGCCGCCGGCACCCGTGCGCGCGTTCCTCGAGAAGCACTGCGCCTCGTGCCATGATGCGGTGGAAAAAAAAGGAGACCTCGATCTCGACGCGCTGGCCTTCCGCCTGGCGGATCCGGGCAATCATGATTTCTGGGTAAAGCTGCACGACCGCGTGGCCGACGGCGAGATGCCGCCCGCGAAGAAGCCGCGGCCGGACGCGACCGAGCTGGCCGCTTTTCTCGGCGGTTTATCCTCGGAGCTGGTCGCCGCGGAACGGGCGCGGTTATCGGCCGAGGGGCGGGCGACGCGCCGGCGCCTGAACCGTCTCGAGTATGAGAACGCCGTGCGCGACCTGCTGCACGCGCCCTGGTTGCAGGTGAAGGAATGGCTGCCGGAGGACGGCGAGGCCTTTCGTTTCAACAAGGTCGGCGAGGCCCTCGACGTCTCGCATGTGCAGATGGCGCGCTACCTTGGAGCGGCCGAGTACGCGCTGCGGCAGGTCGCCACGCGGCAGACCGCGCGGCCGGAGACCAAGGTGACCCGTTACTACGCCCGCGAGCAGCGCAGCTTCACCGGGCCGATGAAGTTCACCGTGATGAACACCGCGCCGGAGCGCGCGACTTTCCCGGTGCTCGATCGCTCCGCTCAACCCGACGTGCGGGCGGGCAAGGCGCCCGTGACGGTCGGCGCGGCCGATCCGGCGACGCGGGAGCTGGAAGGCGTGGGCCTGGTGGCCAGCTCCTACGAGCCGCTCGAACCCAAGTTCAACGGATTCAAGGCGCCGCAAGCGGGCCGCTACCGGCTGCGGTTCAACGCGTTTTCGGTCTGGGTCGGTCCTTCCAAGCCGGTGAAGGGCCGGCCCGATCGCTGGTTCATCCCCGACCTCGACGACATTTCCCCGGGCCGGCGCGAGGAACCGGTGACGATCTATTCCGAGATTCCTCCGCGGCAGCTGCGGTGGCTGGGGAAATTCGACGTGACGCCGGAGCCCGCGGTGCACGAGCTCGACGTGTGGCTGCTCGAGGGTGAGACGATCCGGCCCGACGCGGCGCGATTCTTCCGGTCCCGACCGGGCGCGGGCCGCTGGCAGAACCCGCTCGCCGAGAAAGATGGCCAGCCCGGGGTGGTGTTCCGTTGGCTGGAGGTCGAGGGACCCCTGCTCGACGCGTGGCCGACCGCGAGCCACCGGCTATTGTTCGGCGATCTGCCGGTGCGCGAACCGTCTGCCGGAGGCAAGGGGATCGAGGTGGTCTCGGTCGATCCCCGCGCCGACGCGCGCCGTCTGTTGGACGGCTTCCTGCGCGCGGCTTACCGGCGCCCGGTACCGGAAGGCGAAGTGGAGCGTTTCCTGCCCGTGTTCGAGCACACGCTTGGCGCGGGCGGCGGTTTCGCCGAGGCGATGATCGCGGCCTACACCGCGGTGCTGTGTTCACCCGAGTTCGTTTCGGTCGACGCGCGACCGGGGCCGCTGGACGACCATGCGCTGGCGACGCGACTGGCGCTTTTCCTCGCCAACTCGGCGCCGGACGCCGGGCTGCGCGCGGCGGCCGACGCGGGCCGGTTGCGGGATCCGGCCGTGCTGCGGGCGCAGACGGAACGCCTCCTCGACGATCCCCGCGCGCGGCGGTTCACGGACGCGTTCCTGGATTACTGGCTGGACCTGCGGAGGATCGTGGCGACGGCGCCGGATGAGATCCTCTATCCCGACTACTATCTGGACGATCTCTTGGCGGAGTCGGCGCTGGAGGAGACGCGCCTCTTTTTTCGCGAGCTGCTGCGGGAGAACCTGCCGGCGCGCACGCTGGTGGCGTCCGACTTCGCGATGCTGAACGAGAAGCTGGCGCTGCACTACGGCCTGCCGCCGGTGAAGGGCGTCGCGCTGCGCCGCGTGGCGTTGCCCCCGGACAGCATGCGGGGCGGACTGCTCACGCAGGCGGCGGTCCTCAAAGTGACGGCCAACGGCACAACCACCTCGCCCGTAGTTCGCGGCGCGTGGGTGATGGAGCGCCTCATCGGCAAGCCCCCGCCGCCCCCTCCTCCGAGCGTGCCGGCGGTGGAGCCCGACATCCGTGGCGCGGCGACGATCCGCCAGCAGCTGGAGAAGCACCGCTCATTGGAGAACTGCGCGTCCTGCCATGTGAAGATCGACCCGCCCGGCTTCGCGCTGGAGAGCTTCGATGTGATGGGCGGCTTCCGGGAGCGCTACCGGGCGATGGGTGATCCCGCGCAGGCGGCGCCGGGGATCGGGCGGGGAGGGCAGAAGTTCGCCTTCCATCTGGCGTTGCCGGTGGACAGCGCCGGGGAGACGCCGGCCGGGAATCCGTTCGCGGACGTGCGGGAATTCAAGCGGCTGCTGCTCGAGGACGAGGTGCAGATCGCGCGGAACCTGGTGCGGCAGCTGGTGGTTTACGCCACCGGTGCGCCGGTGCGCTTTGGCGATCGCGCCGCAGTCGAGGCCATCCTGGCGCGGACTCGCGCGGGCGTTCACGGCGTGCGTTCGCTGGTGCACGAGGTGGTGCAGAGCGAACTGTTCCGGCGGAAGTGATCCGCAGGGGCGGGCCGGAGAGATCGGAGGTTGCAGGTCCGCGCCTTCGCGCCTTTGGTTTCCCCAGCAGCGCCCGCCCGCCGTACTCCCCGCGAGCGACGATCCCCGCAAATCCGTTACCCATCCCCGCCATGCATCCCGTCCCCTCCGTTCCGGCCGTCCGGGTTTCCGCCCAGCGCGCGGTGTCGCGCCGCCAGTTCCTGCGCGGAGCGGGCGTGGCGATGTCGTTGCCGTTCCTCGACTCGATGCTGCCGGCTTTCGCGCGGGCTGACGCCGCGGCCAAGGGCAAGGCCAAGCCGCGCCGCATGCTGGCGGTGTGCAACAATCTGGGCCTGCTGCCCGACCAGTTTTTTCCGAAGGAAACGGGCCGCGGTTACGCGCTTTCCCCCTACCTCGAAACCCTGCGTGCGCATCGGGATGACTTCACGGTCTTCAGCGGCGTCTGGCATCCGGATGTCGACGCCGGACACCCGGCGGACATCTGCTTTCTGACCGCGGCGCCGCGTCCCGGCAGCGGCGGTTTCCGGAACACCATCTCGCTCGACCAGTTCGTCGCCGAACGGATCGGCCACGAGACGCGCTTTCCGTCGCTCACCCTCGGCGTGAACGTTCAGCAGGGCGCGCGCAGCCTTTCCTGGACAGCCTCGGGCGTGCTGAGTCCCTGCGAGGAGAAGGCGTCCGATGTCTTCCGGCGACTCTTCGTGCAGGGGTCGCCGGCGGAGGTGGAGGCCCAGGTGCGCAAGCTGGCGCAGGGACGGAGCATCCTGGACGCGGTGGGCGGACAGGCGCGCGATCTGCAGCGCAGCGTGGGCGCGCGCGATCGCGACCGGCTCGACCAGTACTTCACGAGCGTGCGCGAACTGGAGCAGCGGTTGCAGGCCGCGCGGGAATGGGAGACCCGCCCGAAGCCCCGTGTCACCGCCCCGGTGCCGCTCGATCCCGCCAGCCCCAAGGCCTACATGGACAAAGTGAAGCTCATGTACGACATGGCGCGCCTCGCTTTCCAGACCGACTCCACCCGCTCGATCTCGCTCCTGCTCGACAGCGTGAACTCGCCCACGATCGACCTCGACCACGAGGTGAAGATCACCGACGGGTACCACAACCTTTCGCACCACGGCCGCTCGGAGGCGAAGATCTCGCAGCTGAAGGCGATCGACCAGTGGCACATGCGCCTCCTGTCCGACCTGTTCAACGATCTGAAGGCGATACGCGAGGACGGCGAGACGCTCTTCGACCGCACGATGGTCCTTTACGGTTCCAATCTCGGCAACGCTAACACCCACGTGACGACCAACCTGCCCACGCTTCTCGCCGGCGGCGGGTTCCGCCACGGCCAGCACCTGGGTTTCGACCGCACCCATAATTACCCGCTGCCTAACCTGTTTGTATCGATGCTGCAGCGGATGGGCATCGAGGCCGACAAGTTCGCGACCTCCACCGGCACGATGCGCGGGTTGGAACTGACCTGACCGTCAGCCGACCTGAGCGAAGAACGCAAAGATCGGCTTGCGGGTGCGGCTTGTTATCCAACGCTTGGCGAAAATATCTCGGAACGACCAGGGCGGCATCCCGCGCTGGTGCGCCCGAAACCTCGGAAATCAAACCATGAAATCCTACCAAACCCCCGCGAGGACGTGGCTGCGAGCTATCGTCCTTTTCACCTCCTGGCTGGCGCTGGCGGCTCTGGCCCACGCCCAGGGCACCGGCGTCATCCAAGGCCGGATCTTCAACCCGGCCAAGAGCGAGTATGTGCGTGACGCCGAGGTGCGCCTCGACGGCACCAACCAGGTGACCTACTCGGAGAACGACGGCTCCTTCTCGTTCTCCGGCGTGGCCGCCGGCACCGCCTCCATCACCGTCAATTACACCGGTTACAACACGGTGAAGGAGTCCTTCACCATCACCGCCGGCCAGACCGCCGTGAGGGAGATCAATCTCACGAGCACGGCGGCCGCCCCGGCGGGGCCGGCCGGAGGCACGGTTCAACTGCAGGCCTTCACGGTGTCCTCCGAGCGCGAGGGCAACGCCAAGGCCATCATGGCGCAGCGCCGCTCGATGAGCATCACGACCTCGGTGGCTTCCGACATCTTCGGCGACGTGACCGACGGTAACGTCGGCGAGTTCCTCAAGTATCTTCCGGGCGTCGATCTCGACTACGTCGAGTCCGAGGCCCGCGGCCCGCGTCTGGGCGGCATGGACTCCCAGTACGTCGGCGTTTCCTTCGACGGCATCCGCTCGGCGAGCGCCGACGCCAACCGCGGTGGTGGCACCAACTCCCGCGCGACCTCCTTCGAGGGCTTCTCGATCACCGCCATCGAGTCCATCGAGATCAACCGCACCACGGCGCCGGATTCCGACGCCGACAGCCCGGCCGGCACGATCAACATGCGCACCAAGCGAGCCTTCGACCGGAAGGGCCGCACGCTCGCCTACAACACCAGCCTCAACTTCAACGCCGAGGAGTTCACCTGGCGCAAAACCGCCGGTCCGCGTGACGGCGATTCCTACAAGTGGAAGCCCAACTACTCCATCGACTACGCCGAGTCGTTCTTCAACCAGCGCTTCGGCATCCTGCTCTCCGCCAGCCACGCGCACTCCTACACCGAGCAGTACGTCGTCAACAACAGCTACAACCGTTCGCCGACGGCCGCCGACCCGCGTCCCATGGTGATCCGGCAGATCGACTTCAAGGACGGCAACAAGACGATCCTCAAGGATGCGATGACGCTGACCGCCGACTGGAAGGTCACGCCCAACCTCGTGGTTTCGCTCACGGGGATCTACACCTACACGGAGGGCGAGTTCTGGAACCGCAATTTCACCTTCGTTGCGGCCAACGACAACGCCAACGTGAACAACGGCCGCAGTTCCGTCGGCGGCGACGGCATGAACATGATCGTTGCGCGCCGCGACACCACGGCCAACGCGGCCCAGCTCAACAACGGCGGCGGCACGTCGGCGAAGCTCACCTACACCCGCACCTTCTCCCCGCGCTTCGAGTACAAGACGAACCGCTGGGTGGTCGATGGTTCCCTCGGCTACTCCCGTTCGGTGAACAACTACGAGTCCCTCGAGCGCGGCTTCAGCAACAGCGAGGGCGGTAGCGTCCCCGCCGGCTTCACCGCCACGCGCCCGCACCAGGAGTCGTGGGAGTGGTCGATCCGCCAGAACACCGGTAATGACTGGTTCCAGCGGGCCAACTTCGTCGACACCAACAACCGCTCCGGCGGCACGCGCGTCAACAACGACAACCGCACGTGGATCACCGAGATCCAGAGCGCCTCGCTCAACGCCCGCTGGGCCGTACCCTTCATGGAGCGCTTCCCGACCTCCCTGAAGTTCGGCGGCAAGATCGCCGCCGAGGATCGCAACAACAACATCGTGAGCGACTGGGACATCTGGTCCTACACCGGGCCCGGCGGCAACACGGTGTCGGTCAGCCCGACCAACGGCGCCAACATCAACACCGCCTTCGGCAACTGGGCCAATGTCGGGCGCGAGTTCATCTCGCCGCATCCGTTCGACATGGGCACGACCAACGGCCTCACGGTGTTCAACGTGAATGGCGTGCAGGGCATGCCTCAGCGGGCGAACCGGCAGAGCATCGCCCTGTTGTTCCGCAACAAGCCGGAGTGGTTCACCCACATGGGCACGCCGGAGAACTACTACTCCTCGTTCTTCGCCAATCCGCGCGACTTCAAGCAGACCGTGACCTCGGGCTACGCCCAGGCCACGGTCCGCATCTCCTCCAAGCTCACCCTGCTCGGCGGAGTTCGCCTCGAGGAGACGCAGAACGATGTGCGTGAGTTCGATCCTCTCACGCGCGCCCAAGTGCTGGCCGCCGGTTATCCCGTCAACGCCCCCGGCACCAACGGGGGCCGCGCCCTCACGCTGCCTGGCATGATCTACCAGTACACCCACAACCCGCGCGTCACGCGGTCCTCGGTGTACCAGAACTACTTCCCGTCGGTCATGTTCAAGTACTACATCCTGCCGGATCTCGAGTTCCAGATCGGCTACAACAAGTCGATCTCCCGGCCACCGATCGACAATATCACCGGCGTGTGGGGCATCGACGAGGTCAACCTCCGCGTTTCCGCGCCCAACGCCGCGCTGCTGCCCGAGTACCACAAGAAGTTCCAGTCGCGCCTCGCGTACTACTTCCGCGGCCGCTCGCCCGGCCAGCTCACCATCGACCTTACCCAGGTGAAGGCCACCAACTTCCGCCAGACCTACGACTTCACGGCGGAGGACTTCGGCGTCGATGATCCCGACTTCGCCCCGTACACCTTCCGGACCACCGTCAACAGCCCCGACGAGCAGACGTTCCGCTCCATGGACCTGGCCTACAACCAGACCCTCGGCTTCCTGCCCAGCGAGTATCTGCGGGGTCTGAACTTCAATGTCGCGTACTCGCGCGCTTACGCCGACCGCCGCCGCGCCAACCTCGCGCCCTACCGCGTGTCGTCCCGCCTCGGCTACGCCTACCGGCGCTTCAACGGATCCATCGGCATGGTCTGGCGCCCCGACACACCCGACAGCACCACGTACGGCCAGTACCAGGGCGAGCAGACCCAGTTCGACGTCTCCCTCAACTGGCGCGTCAATCCGCGTATCACTCTGTACACCCAGATCCGCAACATCACCGGCAAGCCGGTCCGCTGGTACCACACCGCCCCCGGGGTGGTGGAGGGCCAGCAGCGCGCCCTGCGCCAGCTGCAGGAGTACGGTGCGAACTGGGTTTTCGGCCTGAAGGGCATGTTCTGATTCCAAGCGGCTTCGCCGCGACCAGCGCCGGTCCCTCTCGGGGCCGGCGCTTTTTGTTGGCCCGTCCAGCGGCGCCGCGCTGCGCTTTCCGTCGTTGGAAACGCCCGCCTCTCCCTCCCGTCCCCGCCAGCTTGCGCTCGGCGCCGCGCTGGTTGCCGCGTTGGCGCTGGCCTACGCGGGTTCCTTGCGGGGAGATTTCCTCTGGGACGATGACCTGCACATCACGGCCAATCCCACCATCATCGGCCCGCTCGGCTTGAAGGAGATCTGGACGTCGGCGCGCGCGAATTATTTTCCGCTGACGCTTTCCAGCTTCTGGGTGCAGCACGCTCTGTGGGGCCTCGAGCCGCTGGGCTACCGGATCGTCACGTTACTCTGTCACGCGGGTGCGGCGCTGCTCCTGTGGCGGGTACTGCTCCGACTTCGGGTCCCGGGTGCGTGGCTCGGCGCCGCGCTCTGGGCGCTGCACCCGGTGCAGGCGGAGTCGGTCGCCTGGATCTGCGAACTGAAGAACACCCAATCCGCCGTATTCGTCCTCGCCGCGATCCTCTGCCACCTGCGCTGGCGGGAAAACACGGAGCCGGCGTCGCGCGGGCGGTGGTACGTCGCGGCGCTCGGCTGCGCCACCCTCGCCATTCTGAGCAAGCCGTCGACGGTGATGCTGCCGGTAGCCCTGGCGCTGCTCGGATGGTGGAAGGCGCGCCGGGTCGCCTGGCGCGATCTCTTCCCGCTCGCGCCTTTCTTCGTGCTCTCGGCGGCCGCGGCCGCGTGGACGATTTGGGAACAGCGGTACAACTCCGGTGCGTTGGGCCCGGAGTGGAGCCAGACCGTCACCGAGCGAGTGGTCATCGCCGGTCGCGCGGTCGTCTTTTACCTCGGCAAGCTGATCTGGCCCGAGCCGCTGACGTTCATCTATCCGCGGTGGAAAATCACCGCGGACCACGTCGCCGCCTTCCTGCCGGCGTTCGCGGTGGTGGGCACTCTCGCCGCGCTTTGGTGGGCCCGTACCCGGGCCGCCGCCGCGGCGTCCTTCCTGGCTGCGGCTTACTTCGTCGCGCTGCTGTTTCCGGTGCTGGGGTTCTTCAACGTCTACTTCTTCCGGTACTCCTTCGTCGGGGATCATTTTCAGTACCTTGCCAGCATGGGCCCGCTGGCGCTCGCGGGCGCGGGACTGTCTTGGGCCGCA
>CAXRGI010000064.1:0-15887 GCA_964229935.1 Opitutales bacterium | reverse complement strand
ACCCCAGGATCATGAAACCGCACCCGATCACCGTCCTGTCCTTCGCTGTTTTCGCGGCGGCCCCCGCGGCCCTTGCGCAGGTGAGCCCCTTGTCACGCGAACCCGCCTCCCCGCCGGCGGTCGTGCTCTCCCCGTTTGTCGTCGATACGACCGCGGACCGCGGCTACCAGGCGTCCTCCACGCTGGCGGGCAGCCGAATCAAGACGGACCTCAAGGACGTGGCGGCGTCCGTGACCGTGCTGACACGGGAATTCATGGACGACCTCGCGGCGAACGACGTGAACGCGGCGATGGCGTTCGTCGGCGGGGCCGAGAACCCGGCCACCACGCACTTCGAGCAGGTCGGGACGCTCGGCGCGGTGAACGGCTACGTGGGCACGGATTTCGGCGACAACAACAACAACGTGGCGTCCCTGCGCGTGCGGGGCCTGGGCGGCGCGACCAACACCCTGGACTTCATGCCGGTCCAGGGATCAACCGACCGCTACAACGTGGAGCGCGTGGAGTTCCTCCGCGGGGCCAACTCGGTTCTCTTCGGCCTCTCCTCGCCCGCGGGCCTGCTCAACTCCTCCTCCAAGATGGCCGGACTGGCGCGCCGGGCCACGACGATCGAGACGAAGTTTGATCAGTTCGGCTCCCATCGCGCGCTCCTCGACCACAACGAGGTGCTGCTCGCGGGGCGCCTCGCCGTCCGCGCCGTGGGCCTTTACAACGACCAGCGGTACCGGGTGGAGACGGCATTCGCCCGCGACCGCCGCGGATTCCTCACCGCCACGTATCGGCCCTTCCGAGACACCGTGGTGCGCGCCTCCGCCGAGAGCGTGGAGAACTTCGGCCGCCGGCCCAACTTCCGCACTCCGCAGGACAACATTTCCGAGTGGCTCGAGGCCTACAACCGATATGCGCCCCAGCTTTCCCCCGCCCAGATCGCGCAGGCCTTTTACTGGGACCCGACCCTCACGCCCGGCAACGCACCCGCCTCCACCTTCACCCTCGCCAACGGCACGACCGTCAACCTCGGGCTGATCCGCCGCCCGCTCGACTCGAACGCCCTCGGCACGGCGTTCATCTACAACGGCAACGGCGACTGGACGAACCTGCTGGGCAATGTGGTCACGATCTTCGGCGCCCGCACCATCACCGGCGCCGCGGGCTCGCCCGCCAGCCAGTTCGCGCGGACCGGTGCCGCCCGCGAGAATGACGCGCGTTTCTCGGCCGACCCGCAGGTCACCAGCCAGGCCATCTTCCCCTACGAAACCGTCGAGCTTGGCGCGCTGCCCGGCAATTGGCGCCGCGAGAAGGTCCGGCGGCTCAACGTTACCCTGGAGCAGCGGCTCGCCGAGGGCCTGCACGTGTCGGCCGCGGTGCAGCGCGAGGAGCAACGGCGCGACCAATACTTCGCGATCATCGCCCAGACCCACCAGATCCAGGTCGATATCAACCAGAAGCTGCCCGACGGCCGCGCGAACCCCAACTTCCTCCGTCCCTTCATCTACGGACGCAACATCGCCGAGCGCGCCGACACCGAGGTGACCAACTACCTTGTGCAGGCTAACTATGACTTCGATTTCGCCAAAAGCACGCGTGCCCTCGGTTGGCTCGGCTCGCACCGGCTGAGCGGCGTCTACACCCGTTCCGAGTCCGACTCCTACGGCACGCGCTGGCACTACCAGGTCGAGAGCGACCTCCCCGGCGTGCTGCCGGCGGCGGACGCGGGCGCGAACGCCACCGGCCAGTCCTCGCGCTGGGCGATGCAGCTCTGGTACGTCGGCGACGCGGTCAAGGTGGGGGACACCGCCCTGCGCTTCACCGGTTTTCCGGACGACGTCGCGCGCCACGTGAACCGCTCCTACGACTACCTCTACTTCAACAACCTCGTGACGCCCGGCGCATGGCAGCGTTCGCCGGGGCAGATCCGGATCGGCGAAGGCCTCATCCCCAACGCCGCGATCCGCACATGGTCACAGCTCAAGAACTCGGGCACCGGCTACTCCATGCAGAGTTTCTTCTGGCAAAACCGGGTGGTGACCCTGCTCGGCTGGCGGCGCGACCGGGTGGAGCCGTTCCTCGGCACCCTCAAGCCGGCCAGCCAGTTTCCGTTTCCGGCGCTTCCCGGCGCCAGCCGCGCGGACTTTCTCCCGCCCAGCCGCACCTACCGCAACGAGCGCGACACCACGACGCAGAGCCTGGTATTCAAGGTCACCGGCCAGCTGCGGGTGTTCGCAAACCGCTCGGAGAACTTCGCGGCCACCAGCCCGCGCCAGGACAACCTGTTCCGACCGATCGCCCCCGCCAGCGGCAAGACCGAGGAATTCGGCGCCGGCGCCGCGCTGTTCGGGGGCAAACTCGACCTCAAGCTAACCCGCTTCCAGTCTTCCCAATTGTACACCACGAACCAGACCGGCGTGGCGCAACTCAGCATCCCGGCCTTCGAGGCCAACCTCTACAACGCGCTCATCACCGCCGGTCGCAGCTCCGAGTGGAGCACGATCGGGCTCAACGGGCCGACCAACGCCCCGTACGCCCTTCCCAACGGCGCCGCCGCCACGCGCGACGGAATCGCCAAGGGCCACTCGCTCGAGGTCTACTTCCAACCGGGCCGCAACTGGAACATCTACGCCAGCGTCGACCAGCTGAAGCAGACCGCCAGCAACCTCAGCCGGGAGGCGACGGACTTCCTCAACGCCCGCGCCGCCTACTACCGGAAGTACTTTGACGAGGGGCTGCGACTCAACGGCACGACCGCCGCGACATCCACGTCCGAACTGCTGCGGGACAACTTCGCCAACGTCGTGGTCTCCCGCTACGCCAGCGAGATCGCGACCGAGGGAACCTCCAACCGCGGCGTCTCGCCGTGGAGCGCCAAAATGGTCGGGCGCTACGCCTTCACCGAGGGTCGCCTGCGGGGCTTGGTCCTCGGCACCAACCTGCGCCGGGAGTCGAGCAAGGTGGTCGGCTACGCCAACACGACCAAGGTGCTCAGCGTCGGCGGGCTCCAGAACCACCCGGTGATCGTGAGCGACGTGGCCCGCGAGTACCGCACGGATCCGGTTTTCGCGGGCGGCGCGTTTGCCAGCTACTCGCGCCGCATCCTGGGCGACAAGGTGCGATGGAAGGTGCAGCTCAACGCCCAGGATGTCTTCAGCAAGGTGGGGCTGCGGGTCATCGCCGCCAACGGCGACGGTTCCCCCATCTGGGCGATGTCGCCCTCCCGCGCCTACGAGTTGACCCATCGCTTCGAGTTCTGAAACGCCCTCATTCGCCGGAGAACGGGCAGCCGCACTGCATCGAGCGCGAGTCCGGTCAGGCGAGCCCGGCGCAGGCGGCCCGCCGGGATAAGAACGGAGCCGGCCGCGCGTGGACCGACCCCGAGGAGTGGGAGCGGCGCGGGAAGCCCTTGGGGATGCAAAAACACATGCTTTTCCGCACTTCTCCATTTCCGGTCGGAGGCTGAACGCATACGCTGACCCCCAAGCATTCCGCTTTCGGCGTCCCCCTCAGCCTTACCTCCCCCCCATTCGTTATGAAAGCACCTACGTTACTTGGCCTCGTCTTGCTCCTCGCCGTTTTCGCGCTGACCAGCGTCGTCTCGGCCCAGACCGCCCCGCGTCCCGCGGCCGGCGCCGCCACGACCTCAAGGGAAACTGTAACCCTCACCGCGTTCGAGGTCACCGAGGACGCTTCCGATACCTACCAGGCGACCAACACCAACGCCGTCACCGGCACCAACACCGCGCTGGGCAAGACCCCCCTCGACGCCAAGGTCTTCAACCGGCAGCTGATGGATGAGATGGGCGTGGTCGACATGACCCAGATGCTCTCGTTGCTCGGGGGACTGGGGTCCGCCATCATCAGCGGCGGCAACGAGGAGGTCCGCGGCGACCTCGAGGGTGACCGCCAGGATCCCAAGAGCATGACGATGCGCGGGCTCACCATCAATAATCCCCGCCGCGACGGCTTCCTTCGTTCCGACACTTCGTTGATGGACTCGTTCGACACCGAGCGCGTGGAGGCGATCGGCGGCTCGAACTCGCTCCTCTTCGGATCCGGCGACGCGGGTGGCGTGATCACCAGCAGTTCCAAGCGCGCCCTCATCGGCCGGCCGATGCGAGCCACGGTTTCCGTCGGCGGCGACTCGGAAGGCAGCCGTCGCGCCACGTTCGACGCCGGCGCCGGCACGAGGTACTGGGCGCTCCGGGTCAACGCCGTCCACGGTGACGCGAAGTACTTCCGCCCCGCCAACCAGCAGATCAACCGCGGCCTCCATTTCGCGGCCACGATCCGCCCCTGGCAGCGTCTCGAGATCCGCGGCGAGTGGCGCCACCTCACCCGCGTCACAACCTACCCCAACTCCGGCACCTTGCGCGCGCCGCTGAACCTGCTCCTGCCCCCCGGCGAGCGCGTCGACGGTCAGAGCACCCGCTACCTCGCGGCGTTCCCGAACGTGGGCGAGCTCACCGGCGGGCTGATCGACGTCACCAAGGCCGACACCCTTTTCGGGCCCTACTACGCGTTCGCGTTTAAAAACAACCTCAAGTCCGTCGTCGCCGAGGCGACGCTCGCCGAAGGGCTAGGCCTGCAGGTGCGCTACGGGCACGACGCGCGGGTGAACAACGCGCTCAGCCCGACGAACAACACCATCTTCATGCCCGGCTCCACCGGTAACCTTTATGTGGATCCCGCGACCGGACAGGTCGGCACGAAGTGGGCGTTCACCTCCGGCCTGCCGCAGCTGAATCCGTTTCACACGGGCGCGCGCGGCTACCGGGCCGCCCTCGTCTACCAGAAGGATCTCGGCCGCTGGCTCGGCCGCCACCAAGCGAGCGCGTTTCTGCAGGACATGGAGTCCTGGACCAACCAGGAACAGTGGCGCTACTTCGAGGCCGACGCGTCGGGCAAGGTCATCCAGAACCCGGCGCTCATCCAGGCGACCGACTCGGGCCGCATCAACATCCCGCCGATCTGGCTGCCCATCAACACCCCCACGATCATCGGCGGCCAGAAGTGGCCGTTCTCCTCGCTCGTCCATCCCAACGGCAAGACGTACATCGCGCAGCCGGTGATCTACCCCGGAGCCGTCCCGCCCACGAAGACCAACCCTTACGGCTTCTCCGGACCGATCAACCCGACCACCGGTCTGAGCACCGTCACGGGCTACTACCACGACGACACCGACGAGCGCAGCCAAGGCTTCAGTCTCTTCAGCGAATGGTGGAGAGGCCGGATCGACACCATGGTCGGCTACCGCTCCGAGGAGGCCGCCTACCGTCGCGTGACGACCGACGTCGTACGCGGACCCATCACCTACGACAGTCTCACGACGGGTGCCGTCATCGACACGCCGGTCAAGGGAGTGCGGCTTTCCGTCAACTATTCGACGAACGCCAAGATCAATTTCGACACCACGCGCGATATCTTCAACCAACCCCTGCCCCCCGGCAAAGGCGTGAGCCGTGACATCGGCCTCAAGTTCGGACTCTGGGAGGAACGGCTGTCGGGCAACGTGAACTATTACGTCTCCGAGGCGCGCAACTTCACCGCCACCCTCGGCGGCGCCCAGAACGACGTCGATCCCACCGGCATCAACGGCCGTAACGGCGGACCCGCCTACACCTTCAGCCGCACCTCCGACGGCTATAACGTAACCCTGTCCGCCCGCCCCCTCCGGGGCTGGGAGGTCCGCGTCAACTTCGCCACCGCCAACGGCAGTGAGCGCGCCGACGTCGTGCTGCCTCAGTTCTACAACGACCAGTTCAACACCACCACCGTCGGCGGGCAGACCGTAGTCGGCGTGCGCGTCACCGCGGGCGCCGCCGTCACCCCCTTGCTGGTGGCTTCGAATCCGCTCGATCCGGCCTCGGCGAAGATCCCGCTCTCGGTCGCCATGATGAAGGATCCGACCAACCCGTACTTCGCGCAGCTTGACCTCGAGTCGGGCCAGAGTCTCAACGCCGAGGCCATCGGGCTGCTGACCCCGGGCGTGGGCACCAACGCCACAGGTCTGCCCATCACCGACCACCAGCTGGGTTTCGTCTCGCCCTCGGGCGGCACGCTGATTGTCCGCCGCTCGGGCGAGCAGACGTTCGGCTACGCCGAACGGAGCTACAGCGTGGTCAACCGCTTCCAATTCGACCAAGGGCATCTGCGCGGCCTCGTGCTCGGCCTGAGCAGCAGCCTGCGCGAAAACCACCGCGGCTACATGTACACCCATGCCGCCGACGCCAACAAACGGAAGATGTATTACTTCCCGGACCGCATGCTCCACGACTTGTTCGCGGTCTACCGCTTCCGGCCCGTCGGCCGGACCCGCACTTCGCTCCAGATCAACGTCTCCAACCTGCTCGACGCGAACAAGGTCGTCTACCTGCTGCGCTCGACCAACGGCACCCTCCGCTACGCCCAGTGGCTCAACTCGCCCCGGAAGCTGAGCGTTACCACCTCGGTGAGCTTCTAACTTCACCTTGGGCCTGCGACCACACGGTGCCGGGCCGCCCGAGATTCCGGCGCGGGCCCGGGCCGAAAGCTTTATGGAAAATCACCTCCCACTCCTGGACCGGTTTCGCCGCCTCGCCCTCCGCGCCCTGTTACCGGGCCTGCTCGCTTGCGCTTTGTCCGCCGCGACGCCCGACACTCCCGTCGTGCATGATCTCGTGATCTACGGCGACTCGTCCGCGGCCATCACCGCGGCGATCGCGGCGAAGCGCGAGGGCCGCTCGGTGATCGTCGTCAACCCGACCGGCTTCCCCGGCGGCATGAGCTCCAGCGGCCTCGGCGCCACCGACTTCCTGGGCAAGCGCGGCACCTTCGGTGGTATCGCGTCGGAGTTCTACGACGCCATCGCGGCCGCGTACGGCGCGACGTACATCCGCAGCTTCGAGCCCCACGTGGGGCGGCGGGTCTTCGAGCAGATGATCGCAGGCGCCGGCGTCCGGATCGTGTACAACGAGCAACTCGACCGACGTCCCGGCCGGGGAGTCGCCATGGACGGGAAGCGCATCACGGCGATCACCACGCTCAGCGGCCGGACCTACCGCGGCAAAATGTTCATCGACGCGACCTACGTCGGCGACCTGCTGGCCGCCGCCGGCGTTTCCTACACCGTGGGTCGCGAACCCGAGCGGCAATATGGAGAGGACATGGCCGGCGTACGCCGCGGCGACACGAATCCCCGCGTGCATTACACGCAGAAGGACAAGGATCACTTCATCAAGAAGGTCGACCCGTACGTCGTGCCCGGCCGCCCGGAGAGCGGCCTCCTGCCGCGCATCCAGAACATCCCGGGCCTCGCCAACGGGCAAGGCGACCGGAAGATCCAGGCCTACAATTACCGCGTCTGCCTGACCAAGGATCCCGCGCTGCGCATCCCGATCGATAAGCCCGCGGGTTACCGGGAAATCGACCATGAGCTTCTGCTGCGGAATTTCGATGCCGGAGACGATCGACTGCCGGCCCTCGTCGAGCCGCTCGCGGGCAAGGGGTCGAAGGTCGCCTGGACTAACCTGCACGCCGTCGGCTCCGCCCTGCCCGGGGCCAACTGGGATTACCCCGAGGCGAGTTACGAGCGGCGGCGCGAGATTGAGCGGGAGCACGAGACCTACATCCGCGGCTTCCTCTGGACCCTCTCGAACAATCCGCGCGTCCCGGAAAAAATCCGCCGCCAAGTGGCGGCCTACGGGTTGAGCAAGGACGAGTTCACCGACAACGGCGGCTGGCCGTGGATGATCTATATCCGGGAGGCGCGTCGCATGGTTTCCGACTACGTGATGACCCAGCATGACTGCGAGGGGAAGCGTTCGGCGTCCGACCCGGTGGGCCTGGGCTCGTTCGGGATGGATTCCCACAACGTGCAGATCTTCGTTGACGAGAAGGGCCACGCGCAGGGCGAAGGCACCATCTGGCGCGTGCCGCCCAAGCCCTACGGCATCTCCTATCGGTCGATCATCCCGCGCCGCGGCGAATGCGAGAACCTACTCTCGCCCGTTTGTCTCGCCGCCACCCACGTCGCGCACGGGTCCATCCGCATGGAGCCGGTGTTCATGACGCTGGGCCAGAGCGCGGCCGTCGCCGCCGGCGCGGCGCTCGACGCCAAGGTGGCAGTGCAGGATCTCGCGTACCCGTTGCTCCGCGAACGCCTCGTCGCCGCCAAACAGATCCTCGCGCCCTGAGCGCGTCCCCTTCGTTTCGGCCCGGCCGCCGAAGACACTTCATGTCCCAGCCCAACATCCTCTTCGTGATGACGGACCAGCAGCGGTTCGACACCATCTCGGCACTCGGCGCCCGGGTGGTGAACACCCCGAACCTCGACCGTCTCGTCTCCCGCGGCATCGCCTGCACCAACGCCTACTCGTCCTGCCCGGTCTGCGTGCCCAGCCGCTACTCGCTGATGTCGGGCTGCGAACCCTCCGCCACCCAGTGGATGACCAACTGGGCGCCCGCGACGAGCGTGCGGGAACGCTGCGGCCCCTACCTCCCGGAGCTGCTCGCCGGCCACGGGTACCGCCCCTGGGGGTTCGGCAAGTTCCACACTGAACCACGGCTCGAGCCGCTGGGTTTCGAGGTCCAGGAGTACAGCGAGGAGCTCTGGTCCACCGAGGAGGAGTTTCTCGCCGACGACTACGTGAAGTGGCTGCGCCGAAAGTCCCCGGGCCATGCGCACCTCGAGCAGGTCCACGGGGAGCGTACCGACATGTATTACGCCCCCCAGACGCGCCCCGTCCCGCGGGAGCTCTGCGTGGAGTCCTGGGCCACCAGCCGTGCCATCGAGGAAATGGGGCGCGCGGACCCGCGGCCTTGGTTCGGCTTCGTTTCCTACGTCACGCCGCATCCGCCGCTGGCCCCGCCCATCCCGTACAACCGGCGCCACAACCCCGACGACATGCCGAATCCGGTGCCGGGCGACCCCGGGATCGACGCCGCGGACGACTACCTCGGCTGGATGAACCACGCCGTCTGGGCCGAGGACATCTCGGCCGGGCAGGCCCGCCAGCTGCGCGCCCGCTACTACGGCGCGATCGAGTTCGTCGACGAGTGCCTCGGCCGTATCCTCGACGCGGTGGAGGCGCAACCCGACGCCGACAACACGCTCATCTGTTTCTTCTCCGATCACGGCGACCACCTCGGCGATCACCGCGCCTGGCAGAAGGAGAGTTTCTTCGAGGCCTCCTGTCGGATCCCGCTGCTCGTGAGCTGGCCCGCCCGGCTCCGCGGAGGTGGTCGTTTCAACGGGCTGGCCGCCCTCACTGATCTCCTCGGCCTCGCGACCGCGGCCGGCGGCAAGGCCGAACTGCGCGACGGGCACGACCTGCTCGGCGCGCTCCGCGGCGAGTCCGCCCCGCGGGACGCGCTCCTGGGCATGTACGGCACCCCGGGCACGCGCCTCTTCAAGTGCATGGTGAGGCGCGAAGACTGGAAGTACATCTGGCTCGCCAACGGCGGCCGCGAGCTGCTGTTCGACCTGAGGAAAGATCCGGGGGAGACATGCAATCTCGCGGCGGTGGAACCCGCCGTCACGCGGGCGCTGCGCGCCCGGGCCGAGGGTGCGCTGGCGGCGCGCGAATTCACCCGCGCCGCGCTCGACGGTCCGTCCCTGCGCGCCCTGCCGTTCGAACCGTTCCCACGCCAGCGCATCAAGCAGTTCGCGCGCGGTGTCACCGACTTCGGCCAGCCCGCGGTCCGCGCATGAGTTCGCCGGCGCCAGCGTCCGCCCCCGCGACCCCGCCGCCCGTCGGCGCGACCACGCGCGCGGCCTACGGCGCCTCGGCCTTCGCGGAGAACCTCGCGATCAACTCGATCAACCAGCTCGCGAACGCGGTGTTCAACCTGACGCTCGGGGTTCCGCTGCTGCTGGTGGGCCTGGCGCTTTCCCTGCCGCGCCTGATCGACGTGTTCCTCGACCCGCTGGTGGGGAATTGGAGCGACCGGGTGCGCACGCGCTGGGGACGGCGCCGGCCCTTCATTCTCGTGGGCGCGCTGGCGTGCGCGGCGGTCGCCGCCGGCCTTTGGTTCTTCCCGGAGGGCCGCTCCACCACCTTCTACTTCTGGTGGCTGCTCGCCGGCTGCGCCGCCATGTCCGTCGCCTATAGCTTCCTGATCGTGCCCTACGGCGCGCTGGGCCTCGAGCTGGCGAGCGACTACCACGAACGCACCCGGCTGATGGGCGCGAAATCGATGTTTCACAAGGCCTCCGGGGTCGTGAACCAGTGGCTGCTGAAGTGGGTGCGCGACGCCGGAGCCGGGAACCTCATCGCCGGCGGCCGCTGGTGCGCGCCGTTCCTCGGCCTCGCGATCGCCGGCCTCGGGCTGCTTACCGTCTGGCGGGTGCGCGAGCGACCCGCCGCCACGCCCGCGATCGTCCGCCCGCGCCTTTCGTGGCGCGAAAGCTGGGCGGTCACCATGCGCCAGCCGGACTTCCGCCGCCTCGTGCTCGCGCAGGTCTTCATCTACATGAGCTTCCTCGTCATCGACACGACGGGGTTCTACCTGAACGTCTTCTACGTGCACGGCGGGGAGATGGGGCCGGGGGCGGCCATGAAGGGCTGGTACGGCACCGCGTTCCAGATGAGCGGGCTCCTCGCCGTCCCGCTCATCGTGCGGCTCGCGCGGCGCATCGGGAAAAAACAGGCCTTCCTCGGCTGCACCGTCACGATCGCCGTCGGCGGCGTCGCCAAGTGGTTCTGCTATGTGCCCGACGCCGGCTGGTGGCTCCTGCTGCCCTCGGCGCTCATGGGCCCCGGGCTCGTGGCCGTCATGGTGCTGACCCCGTCGATGACGGCCGACATCTGCGACGTCGAGGCCGCGGCGAGCGGCGTGCGGCGCGAGGGGCTGTTCAACGCGATGCTCGCTTGGTCGCTCAAGGCCGCGCTCACCGGATCCATCCTTCTCGCCAACGTCGTGCTGCACGTCGTCGGCTGGGACACCTCCCGGCAGGCGGCGCAGGACCCCGACACCTTCCTCGCCATGCGCGTCACCTTCGCGGGAGGCACCATCGTGCTCGCCGGCATCGCCGCCTGGTTCATCCACCGTTACACCCTCACCCCGTCCGACGTGCGCTTCGCCCAGGCCAGGATCGCCGCCGCCGCCCCGGGTTGACCTTCCCTCCCTGTGAAACGACGCCCCCGTGATCCCGAACCGCCCCGGCCGGACGAGGCTCCGGCCGTCTGCCGCTCCGGCCTGTTCCAGTTCGCGCCCCAGCAAAGCTTCTCCAACGGCTGCGTGCAGAGCCGCGGTCTGTTCTGGTGCAAGGGCGGAAGCGGCCGGTTCGAGGTCGACGGTGTCTCCTACACCCTCGGCGTGAACGACCTTTTCGTGCTGCCGTGGAGCCGGCGCATCACCTACGAGCCGTCGCCGGAAACGCCGATGTTCACCGCCCACGTGCACCTCGTGCCTTGGTACCGTCCGGGCGCTCCTTGGGTCGCCAACGTGCCGCACGAACCCACGGAACCGGAATTCGGTTCACCTGACCGCCGCGACGTCGAGTGGCCGGGAATGGCCGGCGTCGTGCGCCTGCGGCTCGCTCCGGAGGAGCTCCTCGGCCGCCTGATCAGCTACACCGTGCGCTGGTACATGGACTCCCGCCGGGATGAGGCCGAGGCCCGCGCCCTCGGCCTGCTGCTGGTGCGGGAGCTTCTGCGCAAGGCGGGGCGGCCCGCGAACCCCGCGGAACCGTTCCCCGAGGAGCTGCAACGACTCGTCACGCACGTGGACCGCGGCTTCCACCTCGGGCCCCGCATCCATGAGATGGCCGCGATGGTCGGACGGAGCCGCTCCCATGTGCTGAAACTCTTCCGCCGGCACATCGGGATGTCGGCCAAACATTATGTCATCGAGCGCCAGTTGCGCGAGGCCCGGGAGCTGTTGCTGAGCACCACCCTCACGGTCGCGGAGGTCGGCCGCCGGGTCGGCCTGCCGGACGCCTACCATTTCTCGAAGCTCTTCCACCGCCGCGTCGGCACCTCGCCCCGCGACTTCCGGCTACGCAACGGCACCTTCGCGTCGCCCAGCCAACCTTCCCAGCACGCGGCACAACCCCCGAAGCCGGGGACGTAAGGAGCCGGAACACACCCCTCACCCTGCGAATACGGGTAACCGCTAACCCGGCGCCGGCGTGGATTCCGGGCGTTCCGGGGTCGCTTCACCGACCGGATCGACGCCCAGACCGGCGGGGGTACCGCGCGCGATCGACTGGTTAAGGGAAACCCCGAAAGCATTTCCTCTCGTCCGCTTTTCGTGGCGATCAGCCCGACGGCTGCTGAAATTCGTCTTCGACGGTTTCCCGCGGTGCTGAAAGCCAAGTCCGAAACTGTCGGTCCGCTGCGGCTCCCGCCCCGACCGGCCCCGCTTGATTGGCCCGCTACTTGCATCAGCCTCCGGAAATCTTCCCGCTCCCTCACGCCATGAGTTCCGGTTCCAACCCTCCCTCTTCTTTTCCCTCGACCGCCGAAGGTGACGCCCAGCTGGTGGCGTACCTCAACCTGAAGCTGCGCGAGATCGGGCAGCCGGGCGTGACCGGCGCGGCGGCGGGCGACGGCCTCGCGCCGCTGGTGGACCACTTCCTCGCGCTCAGCCGCGAGAAGGACCGCGCGCTCTCTCGCCACCTTTGCCCGGTGGACCAGCGACTGCAGAATTTTCTCTACGACCAGCTTGAGGCCGGTCCCGACCTTGGTGGCGAGGTGCCGCGCCTGCCGGCGGCGAGCCTCGTGCTCGACCGAGCGGGCCTCGCCCGGGTGCTCTCGCTACCTCCGGACGCCGACGAGCACCGCAGCGCCATCCTTTCCTCGTACCGGGTGAAGCAGGGCGTGCTGCACAACCCCAAGGCCGATCGCCGCACCACGCAGGGTATCTTCCACATCGCCGACCTCGGGTTGCCGGTGCCCGACGACAAGAAGGCCGTGCCGCCGCACGTCTTCGGCCGCCTGCTGCGCCACGCGCTGAATCCGCCGGCGGATTTTCTCCGGTTGCCCTTCACGGCGGGCGCGCCGGCTCCGGCGGAGTGCTTCGTCACGCTGCTCCTGCGGCCCGTGGTCTGCCCCGCGGTGCCGGGTTTCTCGCCGCGCCGCGCGATGGAAACGCGGTTATTTGTCCCGGGCTCGCTCGTGGCTAATCTCGATTTCGTCGAACGCATCTTCGGCAACGCGGGTGACCCCAACCTGCCCGCCAACGACGCCGCCCTCGATCCGGCCCATTGGACGGGCCACACCGGCGGCGTGATCCTCGCCCCGCACCTGAACGGGCTCACCAAGCGCGAGCTCGGCCTGCCCACCTGGGCGCACGCGACCCCGCGCCAACGGCGGGACGGCATGTGCTGGAAGGACCCCGCGGAACCGTACAACGACGGCGTGCCCTTCAAGATCACCGCGCGCGACCACAGCGGCGTGATCCTCACGCTCATTTCCGACAATTACTTCGGCTACTGCAAAAAGGAGGTGAAGGCCCAGATCAGCTTCGCCGCCAACCTGCTCGGCCGCTGCGAGGAGGAGCACGCCGGCGGCGCCGTTGTCTTCCCAAGCTATGACCTCGGCGAGGATTTCCGCCTCGGGCGCCACCTTGCGGTTGTTAACCACACGTTCGCGGAGGCCCTTACCCAGCTCGGCGACCGCGCCGAGCCGCAGTCCGGGGGATGGGCCCGTGACCGCATGTATCCGACTGTCTGCTACGTCCCGGAGGACGCCTTTTTCCAGCTCAGGCGGCAGACGATCACCTGGACCGCCGCCGGCGGCGCCACGCATACCCTGAAGCTACTGCCGGGCCACACCTACGTCCTGCCCTCGGGCTACAAGGTGGAGATGGTGAAGCCCGAGGACGGCCGCCGCTGGCGCCTGCGCGGCACGACCGCCGAGGGCCTCCTTTGCCACAAGCCCTGCACCGTCTCGGGAGGCGGCAAGTCCGAGATCTCGAAGTCGATCGCCGACGCGATCTTCACCGCGCCGAACTTCGTGAGCGACCTCGCGCGCGACTTCGACGCGATCGACGCGATCCTGCACCGCGAGTTCGGCGGGCGCTTCCGCGACCCGGCCCGCAACAAGCCGCGCGGCCGCCCGCTGCTCAGCCCCGACCGCTCGCTCGGCTCGGTGGTGAAGCTGCTCAGCCGCAGCCCCGACTACACCGAGGAGTACAACACATGGCTCGCCGGCATCCCGCGTTACATCCTCGACCTCGTGCTGCTCATCAAACGGGTCTACAAGCCCGAATGGGGCGCCGACTGGCGCCGGTACTTCACGGTCGACACCATCAACGGCCGGCCCGGCAACGAGCTGAAGTTCATGGGTGAAAAGGCCATGACCCACTTCCTGCGCGTCGGCTTCACGACCGACGGCGGCTGGCGCACTTTCTCTCTGCGGAAGGACTTCCACCCCGCGGTCAAGATCCAGGCGGAGGACGACATCTCCGCGGCGATCATCGCGCCAACCGCCTCCCTCTCCGGCCTGCCCGGTGGCCTCGCCCCTTCAGTCAAGTTCGTCGCCAACTGCGAGGAGTACTTGTTTCAGCGGCCCGACGACGCCATCCACCGCGGCTACGACCGTCGCACCGAGCGCGACTTCTCCCGGCCCGGCAACTTCTTCTCCAACTACGAGCCGCTGAACCGCGACGCGGCGGGGGCGATCGTGGAGGACGCGATCGGTTTCGACACGTTCACGGATCCCATCCGCGACCTCTTCAGCCGCTTCGTCGGTTCGGCGTCCCCCGCCTACCTCGCCTCGCCGGCCCACCCGCGGATTGTGGACGGCAAGCCCACCAAAAACCCACGCTACCTCCAGCATCGGCCCGACCTCGAGGATCCACGCGCCACTTACCTCGCGCAGGTCGGCGCCCAGCTCTACCGCCGTGCCCCCGCCGGAGCCCTGTTTCCCGTCGGTGCGGTGCTGGCCGGCCGCCGGCTCAATCCGCCGGAGCCCGGCGTGCGGCCCATGTGCGTCTACGGCCCGATCCACTATCAGGAATTGCCGGAGGCGTTCATGGATTTCATCGCGAGCCTGACCGGCAAATCACCCTCGACCACGGGCGCCGGTTCCGAGGGTGCGCTCACCAAGGGACCCTTCAACGCGCTACCGCCCATCCATGACCTCAACGCCGCACTGGTTTCCTACGCGCTGACGGAGCTGCCGGTCTTCTCGTCGGCAGCCGGATGGATCGGGCCTCGTTTCCGCGTCGATCACGACATCAGCCTGCTCGTACCGGAGATCTGGGCACGGATGTCACCCGAGGAACGCTCACCCGCATATCTGATCGAGCACGGCTACCTGGAGCGTTGCGAGGACTGGACCCACGACGGGAAACCGGTGCTGGCGAGCCGTCTCGGCTGGCGCGTGACCTCGCGTTTCGTCCAGACCTTCTGCGGCCGCGTGCTCGGAAACCCCAGCACGCTGTTTGACGAGGAGCTGCTGCGGCCCGAACTGCAGGACCGCGCAGTGTTCGCCGATGGGATGGACAATATCGTGCACGCCATGCGCACCGCCGCCGAAAGCTACTTCGCCGACGGCTCGATCGCCCAGGCGATCCCGCCGCTCCGCGCGCTCCTGCACGTGATGCGGGACGGAAAATGGGAAGGCCACGGGCTAGATGCGCCCGCCATCCGGCGACAATTCACCCGCGCGAACGTGCTGGGCAGCGAATGGTACCGCGCTCGACTGGTCGCCCAGCAACGCCGCGACATCGCCTTCTGGGAGGCCCGGGCGGAATACCTGGAACGCTTCCTCGCTCGGCCTAACTACGCCGACCTAGCCGACGGCTTGCTGATCCGTGAAAAACTCGAGACCGCCCGCGCCGCGCTACGCGATGCCCGCGGCGCCGGCTACCTCGAAAGCCTCATGGGCACGATCGGCCTAGACCCCACCGTCCTCCCCTGAGCCCGTCTCAAAGGGGTCAGGGCGTTTTTTGTTTGATCAAAGGCC
>CAXRGI010000063.1:0-4642 GCA_964229935.1 Opitutales bacterium | reverse complement strand
ATCTTCACCAGGGCGTCAGGCTCGGGCTGCCCGGCGGAAAGCCCGATCATCCGGTCGAGGATCTCGATCCGGGCGCCGGCCGGCAGGCGGGCGATGGCGGCAAGGTTGTACACCATCATGGCGCGGTCGGCCTTGCGATCGATACTGCGCTGGAGGCGGTCGAGGCTCTCGCGGGTGCGCGGCCAGTTGCGCTGCTGGTAAAATGGATCGCGCTCGGCGTCGGGCTTCGCGCGCTCGACGGCGAGACGGTGGAGGGTTTCCGCGGCGCCGAGCGCCCCCGCACCGCCGGCGAATTCCCCGAGCAGCAGGTTACGCTCGCGGGTGCGGACGCGCTCGGCGTTGAGGGCGCTTATCTCCGCGATGACGCGGCCGTACTTCGCCTGGCGCGCGGGGTCCGCGGCGATCCACGCGAGCAGCGCCTTCTCGCTGTCCTCCTTCTGGCCGAGGACACCGCCGCGGACCATCGCCTCGTGGACACCGCGGGTCTTCGTGAGCGAGTTATTGAGACCGCGGATGCGGGTCGATACGCGCAGGGCGGTCTCCGGATCGCCCGACCCGACTTTCTCGAGGAGCCCGATCTGCTCGGTGTTGCGGCGGATCGTGCGCGGCAGGGAAAATTCCACGGTCTCGCGCACCGACTCGAACGTGTTGAAGCGCGCCGTGCGGCCGGGGTAGCCGGCGACGAAGATCACCTCGCCGGGCGAGGCGCCGCGGCCGGAGACCTTCAGCCAGTGCTTCGGGCGGTACGGCACGTTATCGGCGGAGTAGGCGGCGGGCTTGCCGTCCTTGGAGACGTACGCACGGAGGAAAGAGAAATCACCGGTGTGGCGCGGCCACTGCCAGTTGTCGGTCTCGCCGCCGAAGTTGCCGATGCCGGCCGCCGGCGCGTACACGAGCCGCACGTCGCGGATCTCCAGCTGGGTGATCGCGAAATACCGCAATCCCTCGAAGAACGACGCGACGGTGCAGCGGTAGCCCTCCTGTTTCTCGCGCTCCGCGGTCAGCGCCTTCTGCCGGCGCTCGATGAGGTCATAATACGCCCGGCCGGTCGTTCCGGCGGGGATGTTGCCCGTCACCGCGGCGGTGACGTCCTCGACGGCCACCGTGACGAACACCCGCGAGCCCGGACCGCTGGGCAGCTCGTCGGCGCGACCGGCGGCCAGGAAGCCGTCGACCATCAGATTGCGGTCGGGCCGCGAATTGAACTGCAGCGCGGCCTGGATGCAGTGGTGGTTGGTAACGATCAACCCCTCGGGGGAAACAAACGACGCGCTGCATCCGCCGAGCGAGACGATCGCCCCCATCGGGAAGCCCGTGAGATCGGCGAAGGCCTTCGGGTCCCCCTCGTAGCCCAGCGCCCGCAGCCGGCCGGCCAATTCAGGCATCTGCTGGGGCATCCACATGCCCTCGTCGGCCCGCGACGGGGCCGGGAGCAGGGCGGCTGAGGCGAGGGCAAACACGAGGCGGGCTAGGCGCGGGAGTTTCATGGGATTTACCCGGAACCGTGGTGGGGAGGGGCACGCGGGTAAAGGCCGCGCTCGGGAAAAGGCCGTCGCGGCGTTTGCCTTCCCCCCGATTCGGGATTCAGGGCTTCCCAGCATGAGAATTCTCAAAGCACTCCCCCTCTTCGCCGCAACCCTGGTGCCCGCCGTGACGGCTGACGCCGCCGATCCGGGCCCCGGCTTCAGCGTGAAGCACATGGACCTCTCGGTCACCCCGGGCGCCGACTTCGCGAAGTTCGCGGCAGGCGGTTGGTACGCGCGTACCACAATCCCTTCCGACAAATCGCGTTGGGGCGGGTTCGACGAGCTGGCGGAACGGAACTGGGGACACGTGCGGGCCCTCGTGGAGGCGGCGGCCGCCAACCCAGGCGCGCCCGGTTCCAACACCCAGAAAGTCGGCGACATGTTCGCCGCCGCGCTGGATGTCGCGGCCATCAACGCCCGCGGCCTGAAGCCGATCGAGCCGATGCTCGCGCGGATCGCCGCGGTGAAGACGCCGGAGGAGTTGGCGGCCGTTTGCGCGGAGATGCACGTTGAGATCGGCAATCCGCTCTTCGGCATGGCGTTCTACGCCGACCAGAAGAAGAGCGACACCTACGCCTTCTACCTCGGCCAGGGCGGAACGAGCCTGCCGTCGAAGGAGTATTATTTCTCGGAAAAGTTCGCGCGTGAACGCTGGGAGTTCACCGGTCACGTCGCGCGCATGCTCGAGCTCGCCGGCGAGCCCAAAGCGACCGCCTACCAGAAGGCCGAGGTGGTTTTCTCGCTGGAAAAGGCGATGGCCGAGAATGCCAAGCTGCCGGTCGAACTCCGTGACCGGATCGCGAACTACAACAAGATGACGATCGCCGAGGCGATTGTCGCCTACCCGGGGATTCCGCTGCGGCGCTTCATCGACGGCCTCGGCATGCCCGCGGGGGTCACGGACGTCATCGTGGGCCAGCCCAAATTCCTCGAGGGCCTGTCCAAGCTCATGCGCGAGCGACCGCTCGACGAGTGGAAGACCTACGTGCGCTGGCACCTGATCCGCTCGGCGGCTCCCTATCTGACCGAGGCCCTCGACGAGGAACGCTTCCGTTTCTACGGCACCGTGCTGAACGGCACGCCGAAGCAGGAACCGCGCTGGCAGCGCGCCGCGCGACTGGTCGACGGCAGCATCGGCGACGCGCTCGGACAGCTCTACGTCGCGAAGCACTTCCCGCCGGAGTCCAAGGCCCGCATGCTGGAGATGATCGGCAACATCAAGGCGGTGATGCGCGACCGCCTGACGACGCTCGAATGGATGTCGGAGGAGACCCGCCGGAAGGCGGTAGCGAAGTTCGACCGCTTCGAGGCGATGATCGGCTACACGGACAAGTGGCGCGACTACTCGGCGGTGGAGATCCGCCGGGACGATCATTTCGGCAACGTGATCCGGGCCGCGCGCGCGGAGTCGCGCCGCCAGATCGACCGCACCGGGGGCAAGGTCGACAAGCGCGAGTGGGGCATGACGCCCTCGACGGTGAACGCCTACTTCTCGCCCGTGACCAACCAGATCGTGTTCCCCGCGGGCATCCTGCAACCGCCCTTCTTCGACGCGGCGATGGATGACGCCGTGAACTACGGTGCGATCGGCTGCGTGATCGGACACGAGATCACGCACGGTTACGACGACCAGGGCCGGCGTTCCGACGCCGACGGCAATCTGGTGGATTGGTGGACGCCCGAGGACGCCGCGAAGTTCCGCGAACGCGCGCAGCGCGTGGTGGAGCAGTTCAACGGCTATCAGGCGCTGCCCGGACTGGCGATCAACGGCCAGCTGGCGCTCGGCGAGAACATCGCCGACCTCGGGGGTGTCTCGATCGCTTTCGAGGCGCTCCAGCGCTCCCTGAAGGGTAAGCCGGCGCCGGCGAAGATCGACGGCTTCACCGCGGAGCAGCGGTTCTTCATCTCGTGGGCGCAGCAGTGGCGCACGGCCTACCGCGAGGACGCGATGCGGCTGCAGGTCGCGCGCGGCCCCCACGCCCCGGGCAATTTCCGAGCCATCGGACCGCTCGTGAACTTCCAACCCTTCTACGACGCCTTTGGAGTCAAGGAAGGCGACAAGCTCTGGAAAGCGCCGGCCGACCGCGCGAAGATCTGGTGAAGAAGGCGGCCACGCGCCGCCGTCACTCGGTGTGCCGCTTCGCCTTGGAGCGGCCACCCTTCCAGATGTCGTATTGAGGATCGGCGTGCTCGGCGAAGAATGCGTCGAGCCGCCGAGCTAGTCCGGCGCGGGTGTCCTCCATTCCGGGCTGCCCGTAGAGATTGAAGCGCTCGCGCGGGTCCTTGCGCATGTCGTAAAGCTCGAAAGGTCCGCTGGGGAAGCGCGCGACGTACTTCCAACCGTCGGTGCGGACGGCGCGCACGGTCTCCATCTCGTAAAAAACCGTGTTATCCCAAGCGTCCGGCCAGCCCCCGGAAAGGACGACGGAGAAATCGCGACCCGGCGAACGCGGCCCGCGGGGCATCCGGTCCCTCAGCCCGAGGTAGCCGAGCACCGAGGGCAGGAAGTCGTAGTTGCTCACCAGCAGGTCCGAGGTGCAGCCGGCGGGGATGCGGCCGGGCTGCCGGAAGATGAGCGGGATCTGCATCATCAACTCGTGAGCGCCGATCGGGCGGAAATGATCCCCCATGCCCCACATGCCATTCTGCCCACCCATCCACCCCTGATCGGAGGAATAGGCGACCAAGGTGTCCTTCTCGAGTCCGAGCCGCCGCAGCGCGGCGAGCACCTCGCCCACGCCGTCGTCGACCCCGCTCACCTCCGCCGCCGTGCGCTCCATCGCGTTGCGGGTGTTGTGAAAGCCCTTGTTGGCGAATTGCCACGGGTGCATCGACTCCACCGGGAACGACTTGAACTGCACCCCGCGGTAGTACTCCGCGTGCCGGTTGCGGGGTTGGTTCTGCATCAATTGCCCGAGCACGTACGGACCGTTGTAGGCAAGGAAGAGGAAGAAGGGTCGGTCCTGGTTCCGCTCGATGAACTCGATGCCCTTCCTCGTCCAAAGGTCCGTCGTGTAACCCGCCTCCATCCGCACCTTACCGTCCTCAATAACCTCCTGGTCGTAGAACTCCCGCGTATGGCCGTCGGGCTTCGCCACCCAGTACGAGAACCCCTC
>CAXRGI010000062.1:0-5736 GCA_964229935.1 Opitutales bacterium | reverse complement strand
TTGATGCGCGCGCCCTCCTGGTTGACGATGATGTTGCCCTGCACGAGCACGAGGGCGTTCTCGGCCAGCACGGCCCCGTGGGCCGCGAAGGCGTCCGCGAACATGTTCAGCGCGAGCGAGGCTTTCCGTGTGGCCAGCGTGAAGGCCATCCAGGGGCGGTTGTCCTTCTTCGAGAGTTTTTTCGCGAGGTTGCCGGCAATGCCGCACAGGCGGAACTCGGTGCGGTCGGGCTGCGCGAGCAAATCCTCCACCGCGTGCGTGTCGATCGCGTCGGCGAGCCCGAGGTAGGTGTTCATCGGGTGGCCCGAGACGTAGAACCCGAGCAGCTCCTTCTCGAAGGCGAGCTTCTCGGCGGGGGTGAAATCGGACGCGGGCGCGGACTCGGCCTTCACGGGCACGGCGACTTTCTCGTCCGCGGGGTTCGCGCCAGCGGAGCGGGCGCGCGGTTTGCGGCCCTTGCCCTCGTCGGGCGCCGGCTCCGCGAGCATGTCGAGAAAGCTGTGCTGGCCGGCGGCGCGGTCCCGGGCCTGCGCGGCGGCACCGGCAAGGGCGGTGTCGATGCCGTCGAACATCGTCTTGCGTGGCTCGCCGGTGTAGTCGAAGGCGCCGGTCTTCACGAGGTGCTCAAGGACGCGCTTGTTGATCGCGCGGCCGTCGATGCGGCGAACCAGGTCCTCGAAATCCGTGAACGGCCCGCCGCGGTCGCGCTCGGCGATGATTTGTTGCGCGGCGAGTTCGCCGACGCCCTTCACGCCGGCGAGACCGAAGCGGATCTTGTCGCCCACCGGGGTGAAGGTCTCCCGCGACTCGTTGATGTCGGGCCCGAGCACGGTGAGGCCCATGGCCTCGGCCTCGGCCACGAAGTGCGAAACCTTCTCCGCGTTGCCAAGTTCGGCGGTGAGCACGGCCGCCATGAACTCGACCGGGTGGTTGGCCTTCAGGAAGGCCGTCTGGTAGCTGATGACGGCGTAGGCCGCGGAGTGGGACTTGTTGAAGCCGTAACTCGCGAACTTGTTGAGCAGGTCGAAGATCTCGTTGGCCTTCCGTTCGTCGATCTTGTTCACGCGGGCGGCGCCCTCGACGAACTTGACGCGCTCCTTGGCCATCGCGTCGGCGTCCTTCTTGCCCATGGCGCGGCGCAGCATGTCGGCGCCGCCGAGGGTGTAACCGGCGATGACCTTGGCGCACTCCATCACCTGCTCCTGGTAGACGATGATGCCGTGCGTCTCGCGGAGCACGGGCTCGAGCAGCGGGTGCGGGTAGGAGACCGTCGCGGGGTCCTTCTTCCCGCGCGCGTAGTCGGGGATGAACTGCATCGGGCCCGGGCGGTAGAGGGCGCCGACCGCGTTGATGTCGTCGATGCTGGAGATGCCGACGAGCTTGGACGCGTTCTGCATGCCGCCCGACTCGAGTTGGAACACGCCGACGGTGCGGCCGGAGTTGAGCAGGGCGTAGGTGCGCGCGTCGTCAAAGGGGAGGGACTCGATGTCGAATCGCGGATCCTTGGTGCGCCGGATGTTAGCGACCGCGTCGGAGACGACGGTGAGCGTCTTCAGGCCGAGGAAATCCATCTTCAGCAGGCCGAGCTTGCCGACGGCGTTCATGTCGTACTGCACGGTGACGTCGCCCTCCTGCAGGGTGAGCGGCACGAACTCCTCGAGCGGCGTGTCGGTGATGATGATGCCGGCGGCGTGCTTGCCGGTGTTGCGCACCATGCCCTCGAGCACGCGCGCCTGGTCCATGATGCGCTTGGCGACCGGGTTGCGGGCGACCTCGTCGCGCAGTTCGGCGCTCTTGGTGATGGAGTCCTCGAGCGTGATGTTGAGCTCGTCGGGGATCATCTTCGCGAGGCGGTCGGCCTCGGCGAAGGGGAGATTGTGCACGCGCGACACGTCGCGGATGACCATCTTGGCGCCGAGCGTGCCGTACGTGATGATGTTGGCCACGCAGGCGTCGCCGTACTTGCGACGCACGTAGTCGATCACCTCGCCGCGGCGCCGCATGCAGAAGTCGATGTCGAAGTCGGGCGGCGAGACGCGCTCGGGATTGAGGAAACGCTCGAACAGCAGCTTGAAGCGGATCGGATCGAGGTTGGTGATCGCCAGCAGGTAGGCGACAAGGCACCCGGCACCGGAGCCGCGGCCCGGTCCAACGGGGATGCCTTGCTCGCGGGCCCAGCGGATGAAGTCCCAGACGACGAGGAAGTAGTCGACGAATCCGGTGAGGCCGATCACCGCCAGCTCGAACCCGAGCCGCACCACTAATTCCTCCTCGGTCGAAAGTCCCGAGTAGTCGGGCGCAACCGGTTTCTGCCCGGGCGGCAAACCGGTCAAACGCGCGAGGCGCTCGGCGACGACCGGCCGGGCGGCGACGGCCGCGTGATCGACGCCGTAACGACGTTTGAGGCCCTCGATGCACAGGTCGCGGAGATAGCCGACGCGATCGGTTTTAATCTCCGGCGGCAGCGGGTAGCGCGGGTAGCGCTCGCTGCCCTTGGGGAAGGGGATCGCGAGGTCGCACATGTCGGCGACGAGGCGCGTGTTCGTGAGCGACTCCGGCACCTCGGCGAACAGGCGGGCCATCTCCTCGGCGGACTTGAGGTAGAACTCCTGGCCGGTGAAGCGCATGCGCTTCTCGTCCTCGATCTTCGAGCCCGTTTGGATGCACAGCATCGCGTCGTGCGGTCCCGCGTCGCTGGAGCGCACGTAGTGCACGTCGTTCGAGCAGATGACCTTCAGCCCGAATTCCTCCGCGAGGCGGAGCAGACCGGGGATGATCTTGCGCTGCTCGGGCAGGCCGTGGTCCTGGATCTCGACGATGTAGTTCTCCTTGCCGAAGATCTCGACAAAGCGACCGCAGGCGCGGCGTGCGTCCTCCTCCCGGTCGTGCAACAGGTGCTGCGGCACGAGGGAGGCGAGGCAGCCGGTGAAACCGATCAGGCCCTCGGCATGGCGCGCGAGCATGCCGAGATCGGTACGGGGCTTGTAATAAAATCCCTTCAGGTGCGCGTCGGAGACCAGCTTGAGCAGATTCTGGTACCCCTTCAGACTCCGCGCCAGCAGTCCGAGGTGGAACATCGACTTGCCCTCCTCGTCGGAGCGCCCGTGCTTCTCGAGGCGCGAGTTCTCCACCAGATAGAGTTCGCACCCGATGAGCGGTTTCAGGCCCTTGGCCTTGGCCTGGTTGTAGAAATCAATCGCACCGTAGAGGTTTCCGTGGTCGGTGAGCGCGATCGCGGGCATGCCCAGCTCCACGGCGCGATCCACGAGCCGGTCGATGCGGCAGCAGCCGTCGAGGAGGCTGTAGTCCGTGTGGACATGGAGATGGACGAATTTCGGATCGACGGACGGCACGCGTGGGCTGGAGCCAAACGCGCGGTTGCGACCGCGCAAGAAGGGAAAGGTGCGGGTGTGCGTCCGCTTGCCAGCGTGGCGCCGGCGGGCTTTATCGCCGCCGATGATGACGACCCGGGCGCGCGGTCTCGCCAGCCTCCACGCGGCGGCGGCGGCGGCGTGCGTGGGTGTTTTCTTCTGGGCGTACGCGGAGTTCATCCTGCGTCACGTGCCGTTCGTGCGTCTCACGCGGGACGTGAATCTCCTGCCCTACCTGCTCTGCGTCCTGGGCGGAATGGCGCTGGCCCGCCGTGAAGTGAAGGGCTGGTCCAGCCGTTTTGACGTGCTGCGCGAGGCGAACGCGGCGCGGCTGGCGGCCCGTCAGGTGGCGCTGATGGCGCTCCTGATCTTCACGATGATGTTCGCGACGCAGGATCGCAGCATCAGCCGGCTCTTTCTCGGCTCCTTCCTGGTTTGGGCGGGCCTTTTGCTTTGGTGGCTCAACTCATGGCTGCCGCGTTTTCTCGCGCATCGCCTGTTCCAGCGCGGGCATCAGTTGCCGACGCTTTTCGTCGGTCCGCCGGCGGCGCTCGCTCGGTTGGACGACTGGATCGGCCAGCAAGGTGCTCTGGGCGTGCATGCCGTCGGACTGCTGACGGACGCGGAGGTCAATCCGGCGGAGATCCCCGGAGGTATCCCGCGGCTGGGCGGGGAAAAGGAACTGGCGCGGGTGCTGGCGGAGCGGCGGGTGGCGCAAGTGGTGAGGCTCGGCCTGCCGGGAAGCGACGCGGAGGCCTCGGAGCTGGCGGGGGTCTGCCAGGAGCACGGGGTTCGTCTGCTGGTGCACACGGATCTGGCCGAAAAATTCACGCTGCCGTTCACCCCCAGCCTGGAAGATGGCCGTCACTTTCTCGCGCTGCAGGAGGAACCGCTGGAGGACCCGGTGAACCGGCTGGTGAAGCGTCTTTTCGACCTCGGGCTCGCACTGCCGGTAGTGGTGCTGGTGCTGCCTCCGCTGTGTGTTTGGGTTTGGCTGATGCAGCGACGCGAGGCGCCCGGACCGTTGTTTCACACCCGTGAACGCTGTGGTCGGCGGGGGCATGAATTCCGGATGCTGAAGTTCCGCACGATGCGGGCGGAGGGAGCCGACGGTCTGGCGGAGGCGCGGCAGGCTTCATCGGAGGATACGCGCGTGTTTCCCTTCGGTCGTTTCATGAGGCGGCACAGTCTCGATGAGTTTCCGCAGTTCTGGAATGTGCTCCTCGGCCACATGAGCGTGGTGGGCCCGCGCCCCTACATGCCGCTGCTCGAGGGCGAGTTCCGGCGGCAGGTTCGCGGCCATCGGGCCCGCCAGTTGGTGAAGCCGGGCATCACGGGTCTGGCCCAGAGCATGGGTTACCGCGGCCAGGTGCTCCACGAGGAGATGCTACGCCGGCGCCTGCAGTGGGATCTCCATTACATCACCCACTGGTCCATCTGGCTGGATGTGCAGATCACCCTGCGTACCCTCGGTCAGATCGCGCGTCCGCCGCCCACGGCCTATTGAGGCCGTCCGGGTGGAATCACGCCCGCAGCAGGTCGAGGGACTTGCCCCGCAGCGGAAAGATCGGCTCTCCCAGGCGAAGGGAGCTGATGGCCTCGAACTGTAGACCGATCGAGGAGTCCTTGGCGAAGAACTGCAGGAAGTCCCGCTTGTGCATCAGGAGGAAGCGCGCGGGCGTGCGGGTCACGATCGTGGCTCGAGTGATGCTGTTCTGCAGGAGGCTGATCTCCCCGAAGAAATCGCCGATCCCGAGCTGGGCGACCTCCTGCTCGCCGCGCTGCACCGCGAGCCGTCCCTCGTACACCAGGTAGAAGAAATGGTTGTCCTCGCCCTCGTGGATGATGAAGGCGTCGGTCGGGTAATCCTGGAAGCTGGCGCGGCGCGCGAATGCCGCCAGGGCGTGCGGGGACCAGTTCGCCGCGAGGTGCGTGCGCTGGAGGAACGCGATTTTCTGCACCGCATCCTCGATCTGCGTGCGCGACAGCCGCGAGAGCACGAGGCCCGCGAACGCCTCGCGGCTCAGGGCCAGCACCACGGCGGGCTCGACGGCGCGGACGCTCCGCGTCCGCGGGCTGCCGTTGAGCAGGGCGATCTCGCCGAAGACATCCCCCGGCAGCAGCGACGCCACGCGGTCCTCGCGCCCGTTGGGCAGGGCGCGCGTGACCTCCACCTCGCCGCGGTGCAGGAGGTAGAGTTTGTCGCCCGGATCCCCCTCGCGAATGATGACGGCGCCGGCCGCATGGCTTTCCGGCTCGAGGGCGGCGGCGATGACCGAGCGGTCGGCCTCGGGGAGCAGTTGGAACAGACGCGACTCGGCGACACACGCCGCGATGGCATCGGGCGTGACTTCCCCGCGGGTTC
>CAXRGI010000061.1:0-10501 GCA_964229935.1 Opitutales bacterium | reverse complement strand
ACCACGCGGTCAAGGGCGGGGCGGTCGGCGAGCAGCACGGTCTGCGGCAGGGCGACAACCTGCGCGCAGGTAGCTCGGTTGCCCTTCAGTTCCCCGAAACTGGCGCGGAACGCCTTCAGGCGTTCGGCCGGGAAGAGCCGTTGGAATCCGCGCGAGGCGATCACTTCGTCGAAGATGCCATCGTAGTACTGCTCCTTGTAGACGGAGCTGCCGGGGATGCCTTCGGCGTTGAGCGCCCGGAGGAAGATGTCACGGGGCAGACCGTTGAAGGCGGCGTCGTCGTAGCGCACCGGGTAGAGATGGTAGACGCCGCGGCTGTTTTCCGGGACCCGCACGGGCGTGATGCCGGGGATGCGGGCGAGGCGATCGTTGAGGTAGGCGGCCGCCTCGCGACGGCGCGCCGTCTCGGCGATGAGTTTCTCGACCTGTTGCAGCAGGACCACGCCCTGGAACTGCGTGAGGCGGAAATTGCTGCCGCGCGTGAAGAAGCCGCTCCCCTTGAAGTTGCCGACCGAGCGGCCGCAATTGTGGAAGGAGTCGCAGCGGTCGACCAGGTCGCCATCCATCCCCGTGATCGCGCCGCCTTCCCCGGCGGGGATGTGTTTTGATTGTTGGAAGCTGAAGCAGCCGAGTTCGCCGAGCGTGCCGCATTTGCGGCCCTTGTACTCCGCGAGCCAGGCCTGGCAGGCGTCCTCGACGACGCGCAAGCCGCGCGCGCGCGCGACGGCGTTCACCGGGTCCATGTCACACGGGAGTCCGAAGATGTGCACCGGCATAAGAGCGCGGGTGCGGTCGGTGATGCGGGAGGCGATCGAGGCGGGATCGATGTTGAGGGTGGCGGGATCGGTGTCGGCCAGGACCGGGAGCGCCTTGTGCGCGAGGATCGCGTTGTAGGAGGCGATGAAGGTGTAAGGGGAGACGATGACCTCGTCGCCGGCGTCGACCCCAACCACATGGAGGGCCGTGATTAGCGCGGTGGTGCCGCTTGAGGTGGCGAGGCATCGGCGCGCCCCCATCAACTCCGCCCAGCGGCGCTGGAAATCGGCGACGGCGCCGCCGGCGGCCTGGTTCCATTTCCCGCTGCGGCAGACCTTGAGCATCTCCGCTTCCCATTCCGCTTTCCACACCGGCCACGTTTGCCAGCCGCCGGTGTGCACGGGCTTGCCTCCTAAAATGGCGGGTTTCGCGACCGTGGACGTGGCGCCTAGGCTTGGCGCTGCGCCGGCGGCGACAGCGGCTCCGACGAGAGTGGAGCGGGTCAGAAACTGGCGGCGTGAGGTACTCATGGGGCTGGGGCGGCTGGCGTTGCTCTCTGGCGCGGCGGCGGCGAGGTTGGCTGCGTTACGGCGATAATGGCAAGCGGCCAGCTTTGGGTTCAGACCGCCCACCCCAAGGGGTCAGGGCGTTGAATGTTTGAGCGGGGGATTTGCTCCCTATTCCACCACTGGCCCTCCGAGAGGCGCCGCATCCTCGCCAGAGTTCGTTGCGTTTTTAACTGATCATGAAGCGCTTGCGGCGATGGGTCTGGGAGCACGATCTATGACTAGCGAAAACTCCCATCAGAGGGTTCAGGCGAATCCAACGAACGGTGAGACTCATTTCCAAACACCCAACGCCCTGACCCCTTCGAGATGGGGTCAGGGCGTTGGGTGTTTGAGGATCTTGGCTCGCTGATTCGAGGGGCTCAGCCGGAGCGTTGTTTACCTGGACAACGCCCCAGCGGGCTGGGCTCAGAACCGCACGGTGGCTGTCAGGTCCCAGCGGGGCGGCATCACGTAGGTGTAGCGGTAGGCTACGGCGCCGCTGGCGAGCGTGGTGAAACCGGTCTTGCGGGAGTCACCGGTGTTCTCGAGGTCGATGAGGTTGCGCACTCCGAGGCGCACCCGCAGCTGCTGCCCCCAGACTTTTTGGTCCCGCATCACATAGGCGTTCACCCCATGCGTTGTGCCGCCGATCAGTTCGCGCCCGTTGCTGATGCCGAGCAGGTAGGTGTCGCGCCAGCTGCCGTTCACTCCGACGCGGGTACCGCGCAACGGCATCCAGGCGTCGCGGGCGAAGCTGTAGTCGAGGATCCAACTCGCCGACCACGGGGCGGCACGGGCACCGGACGGTTTGGTGGCGAAGTCGCTCGAGTCCAGCACCTCCTTGGCGTCGGCGATCAGCGAGGGCGCCTCGTCTCCGCGCTTCACCGCGGCCTCGTAATAGGCGCGGAAGGAGGAGAAGTCGGGGCGCGTGATCACATCGGCGCGGCCGACGGTGAAGCGCGCCTGGAGGCCCTTGGCCGGGCGGGTGAGTATGGTGAGGTCGAAGCCCTCGGAAGTCTCGGTCGAGACGATGCTGCGGAACTGGTTCACGTCGCGCCACGATGTCACGTACCGGGGGTCTTCGGCCGTGATATTGTTCGGGTTCATCAGGTTCTCGACGTCGCTGGCGCCGAAGCTCGACGGGTTCCAGCGGAACTCCACGTTCTGGCGATCGATCTGGAAAACCCCGAGCGTGAAGGTGACGCGGTTGTCCAGTACGCCGCCTTTCAGGCCGAGCTCCTTGGTCACGCCCGAGATCGGGCCGAACACCTTTTTGTCGAAGGTGCGTGCGTCCTGCCAGCGGAAGGAGTCGGAGAACACGCCGTAGATATTCACGTCGCGACTGAGAGCCCACGTGAGACCCGCGGTGTAG
Source organism: Opitutales bacterium (assembly GCA_964229935.1). GTDB lineage: Bacteria > Verrucomicrobiota > Verrucomicrobiia > Opitutales > Opitutaceae > ER46. The sequence continues at coordinate 7,825 of CAXRGI010000061.1, read as the reverse complement.
CTCGTGTTGAAGAGGTGCAGGTTTGGATTCTCGACGTATTCCCCGGGGAGCGCTTCGGTGCGGTTGGGGGGCGGAATATCCTCCCGGTAGGGACCGAACGTGCGGGTGCCGCGGTACTCGTAGGTTCGGTTCCAGTCCCAGCGCACCCCGAACAGCGACTGCAGCCGACCCTTGAAGTAGCTCCCGTTGGCCGAAACGGCCGCAGCGTACGCCTGCCGCCACTCCGTGCCGTCGGCGGCGTTGCCGAATGAGAGCTGCTTGCCCTCGAAGTCGCGGTTCGCGGGCAGCTTTTCCAAGGTGAAACGGTCGAACAACGCGCGGGAGTAGAACTGCGGGTCGTCAAGGTAGAGCCGGAACCGCACCCGGTCGTTGGTCTGGCTGACCGCTGAGACCAGACCGTTCTCGAAGCGTTTCACGTTGTAGAGGGCCTTGCGGTAATTGTTGGTGAAGTCCTCGCGGTACTCGGCGGAGCCGATCAGAGTCTGCTTCATCCAACCCGCCAACTGCAGCGGCAACACGGCAGTGCCGCGGAACGCGTCGACATCGTTGCCGAAGCGTTTCCAGTCGATGCCGACCGAGTCGATGTAGGGTCGACCGTTCACGTCGAGGCTCACGGTGCTGCTGAAGAAATTGTCGTTCCGCAGTCCGTCCTGGTTCTGGTGGTTGTAGGCCAGCTCGAGCCCCAGCGGCCCGAGGCGCTGCTCGATCGTCACGGAGTAGGTGCTGAACGGCCGCCCCTGGCGGTCGAACGATCCGCGGAGATTATAGTGCTTGGGCAACCCGGCGAAACGACGCGTGCCCGTGATCGCGCCGGCCGCATTGCGCATCGTGACATCGACGTATCCGCCCTCCAACAACGACAGTGAGCCGCCGGCCGGACCGTTGGCGGAGCTGCGGTCGGCGGCGGCCAGCGCGGCCTGGTTGAACCACGCCCCGTCGGAGGTATGCCACGCGCCGACGTTGGTGAAGCCGAGTGAGCGCGCGGACTGTTCCCGGACGGTGATGCCCGAGAAACCGCGGGCGTTTTCAAAGTCACCCCGCTCGGCCTCGATGCGGATCATCGTGTCGCGGAACGGCTGCCACGTTAAGGTCATGGTCTCGCCGGCGAGCTTGTAGGCGGAGGCGTCCTGGAAGGTCCGCTCCTCTCGTCGAACGGCGTTGAGACGCACGGCGAGGTTATCGCGCAAGCGGCGGTTCACATCGAGCTGGTAGCGGTACGCGCCCTCGCTGCCCTGCTGGATGAAGAGGGTGCCGAAGTTCCGCATCAGTGCGCGTTTGGTAAATACGGAACCCTGGCCGCCCGGCTCGACATCCCCGAAGATGAGCGAATTGGAGCCCTTGCCGACGTCGATCCGCTCGACGGGGTAGTTGTCGCTCGGGAAGGACCAGCGGAAGTAATTCCGCGAGACGTTGAAACGCTGCGAGAGGCCGCGGAACGAGAAATTGTCTGTTTGGTTATCGTTCTCCATCGTGGGCGCCGCGTAGACGTTGGCGACGAATTGCGTCACCTCGTCGGCGGTGTTGAGACCGAGGTCCTCGATGAAGTCGGCGGTGATGGCATCGATGTTGACGGGCACGTCCTTCAGCGCCTGCCGCGTGCGGGTGGCGGAGAGCGTCTCGTTGGCCGACCAACCGGCCTCGCGCTCGGTGGAGATGACAAACGGCGAGAGCTGCACGGTTTCGGCCGCCGGCGTCGCCGGCGCGCTGGCGGCGGTCAGTGGAACGTGCGCCGTTACCAAGGCGGCGGCGAAACCGAGGAGCTTCACGAAGGAATGAATGGCGCGGAATGACGGCATGGAGGGTGGGAAGATAGGTCCGTCATCGCGGCGCCGTTGGCAAGCAGGAGCCCGGGTTGGCGGATGCTCGGACTGTCCTGTCCGCTTGCGGTTCACCGCGGCATGCATTCGCGTCACTCTCACGTCGATGATCACCCGCCTCTCGCCGCGTGTCGCGCTCCTGGCTTTGGCGCGTGCCGGCTTGGTCGTCGCTTTCGCCCAACCCCTCGAGGCCGCGGAGGATCCCGGCGCCGTCCTTGCTCGCCACGTCCTGCGCTTCAACGCCCTCGAGGACGAGCCGGTCGTCAATCTGGTGCCGAATTCCGCGGCGACCGCGTGGCTCGCGGGCAATATCCCGCTGCTTGAGTGTCCCGACGCGGAGGTGGAGGAGATCTATTATTTCCGCTGGTGGGCGTTGCGAAAACACTTGCGGCGGCCGCCCGACGGTCGAGGTGGCGCGGCGCCCTCGGGTCACGTGTTCACCGAGTTCATCAACCGGGCCGACCCCGTGAGCAGCGCCCTCGGCCATCACCTCATGGAGGGTCGATGGCTGCGTGATCCCAGCTATCATGACGACTACGTGGTGTGGTGGCTGCGCGGCGCCGCCGGCGGACCGCAGCCGCGCCTCCATCGCTACAGCCAGTGGTTGCCCGACGCCGTGCTCCAGCGGCTGCGGGTGACGGGTGACCGCACGTTCGCGATCGGTCTCCTGGACGATCTGGTCGCCGACCATCGCCAGTGGGACGCCGAGCAGCGCCGCCCCGACGGGCTCTACTGGCAGTATGATGTGCGGGACGCGATGGAGGAGTCGATCAGCGGCGCGCGCACGCGGCGGCACGTCCGTCCCCCGCTTAACAGCTACATGTACGGCAACGCCCGTGCCCTCGCGGCGCTCGCCCGCATCGCGGATCGGCCGGCGCTGGCCTCGCATTTCGAGGACGAGGCCGACCGCTTGCGACGTCTGGTGGTGGAGGTCCTTTGGAACGAACAGTCGGGATTCTTCGAGGTGCGCCGCGACGACGGTGCCCTCGCGGGTGTCCGCGAGGCCATCGGTTTCATCCCCTGGTATTTCTCTCTGCCGGAAGCGGGTCGCGGCCACGAGCGCGCGTGGGCGCAGCTCCGTGACGAGGGAGGTTTCCGCGCGCCCTTCGGGATCACCACCGCCGAGCGGCGCCACCCGGAGTTCCGCACCCATGGCACCGGGACGTGCGAGTGGGACGGCGCCGTGTGGCCGTTTGCCACCTCGCAGACGCTCACCGCCCTAGCCAACGTGCTGCGCGACTATCCGCAGGACTTCGTCGACCGGCGCGACTATCTCGACGCGTTTCTGACCTATGTGCGCAGCCACCGCATGAACGGCCGGCCCTACATCGGCGAATACCTCTGCGAGCGCACCGGCGCTTGGCTGAAGGGAGACCATCCGCGGAGCCGCTGGTACAACCACTCCACGTTCGCCGACCTCGTCATCGCCGGACTCGCCGGGTTGCGCCCGCGGGAGGATGACGTGGTCGAGGTGCATCCGCTGCTGCCCGACGACGCGTGGGATTGGTTCCGCGTTTCGGCGGTGCGTTATCACGGGCGCGAGTTGGAGATCAGCTGGGACCGCGATGGCCGGCGATTCGGACGCGGCCGAGGGTTGCGGGTCCTGGTGGATGGCGCGGTCGTCGCGCAAGCGCCGCGTCTGGAGCGAGTCGCGGGCCGGATGCCGGCGCGATGAGGAGCTCGTGATGAAACTGAAATTCCTGCTGCTCGGCCTTTTTCAAACGGTCGTCGCCGCGGCGGCGATCGGTGCCGCGGAAACCGTTGCTGCGGGGGCCGTGAGGCCGCGCGTGATTGTATCGACCGACATCGGCGGAACCGACCCTGACGACTTCCAGTCGATGGTGCATCTCCTGTTGTGTGCCGACGAACTCGACCTCGAGGGGCTCATTTCCTCGCCTTACGGGCCGGGTCGGCGGGAGCACATCCTGGAAGTGATCGAGCGTTATGAGCGGGATTTTCCGGCTCTGCGCGCGCGGTCGCCGCGTTATCCGGAGCCGGCGGCGCTGCGCGCCATGGCAAAGCAGGGCGCGCTGGAGTCCCCGGGACCGGCGGGCGTGGGGGTCACCACGGAAGGCTCGGATTGGATCGTGCGCTGCGCACGGCGCGCGGATCACCGGCCGCTCTGGGTGCTGGTGTGGGGCGGGATCGAGGACCTGGCCCAGGCGTTGCACGACGCACCGGACATCCTCCCGCGGCTGCGGGTCTACTTCATCGGCGGGCCGAATAAAATGTGGACCGTCGATGCGTACTCGTACCTCGAACGTCACCACCCTGGGCTCTGGATCATAGAGGCGAACGCCACTTATCGCGGCTGGTTCGTCGGCGGCAACCAGAACGGCGGATGGGGCAACGCCGCCTTTGTGGCCACGTATGCGGCGGGTCGCGGTGCACTGGGCGATTACTTCACGTCGTTCCTCAAGGGCGTGATCAAGATGGGGGACAGCCCGTCGGTGACCTACGTGCTTGGCGCAGACCCGATGCGGCCCGAAGCGGCGGGGTGGGGCGGGAGCTTCGTGCGGGCGTGGGAGGGTCGCCGCGTGGCTTTCCCGCGGCTCACCACGGCGGGTGATCACGCTGAGATTTTCTCCGTGGTGGAGTTTGCGGTGCCCCTGCCGGCCGGCATGACGCGCGCGCACACGGTAAGGGCGATCTTTGACAACCGCATCCCGGCGGCGGTCGTGAACGACGGGGCCGCGCTGCGTTTCCGCTTTGCGCCGCGCGACGCTAAGGTCTGGCCCTACGTCATCCGCAGCGATTTCGCCCCGCTCGACGGCACGAAGGGTGAGTTCACGGCTTTCCCGCTGCGGGGCGGGCCGCCGTCGGCGATCCACCCACATTGGTGGACCGACGATCCGGCGCCCGACGCGGCCGAGGGCATACACGCGGGCGCGCGCACGGTCAGCCGCTGGCGCGAGGAGTTTCTGCGGGATTTCGCCCGCCGTCTCGCGCGCTGCGAACACCGTCCCTGATGAGATCCAGATCACTGCCCTTCCTTGGGTTCGCGCTGCTGTCCGCGCCCCTCCTATCCGCCGAGGCGTCGTTCGTGCGGGCCAAAGCGGTGCTTGCCTCCGTCGTGGTCAACCCGGACGCGCCTTACCTCGAATGCCATGCCGCGACGCTCGCCGAGGTCGCGCCCGGGCGGCTCGTGGCCGCGTGGTTTGGCGGCACGAAGGAGCGCAATCCGGACGTCGGCATTTGGTTCGCGCAGCAGGAGGACGGGCGCTGGCTTCCGGCCGTGGAGATCGCCGACGGGCGACAGGAGGACGGTAGACGCTCCCCCACGTGGAACCCGGTGCTGTTTTCGGCACCCGGCGGTGGCCTTCATCTCTTCTATAAAGTCGGACCGTCGCCTTCCGCATGGTGGGGCATGGTGCGCGAGTCGCGCGACGGCGGCCGGACCTGGTCGACTGCGCGCCGCCTGCCGGAGGGCATCCTTGGACCGGTGAAGAACAAGCCGGTCGTGCTGGCCGACGGGGCGTGGCTTTCGGGCAGCAGCACGGAGGGCAATCCCGACGGCTGGCGGCTGCACTTCGAGATCTCGCGCGACGCGGGCGCGACGTGGACACGTATCGGACCGGTCGGCAAGGGACCGGGTCTGGACGCGATCCAACCGAGTGTGTTGGTGCATCCCGGCGGGGTGTTGCAGGCGGTGGCGCGCACGAGGCAGGGCAATGTCGCGCAGACCTGGTCGCGGGACGGCGGGGCGACGTGGAGCATACTCACCGCGACGGAATTGCCGAACCCGAACTCCGGCACTGACGCGGTCACGCTGGCGGACGGACGCCACCTGATCGTTTACAACCATTCCGGTCACCGGGCGGGGGAGGCGAAGGGCAACCGTTACCCGCTCGATGTCGCGGTCTCGCGCGACGGTCTGGTCTGGGAGCGGGTGCTCACGCTTGAGACCGAGCCGGCCCGTAGCGGCTACGCCTATCCGGCGGTGATCCAAACCCGGGATGGGCAGGTGCACATCGCCTACACGCACGACCGGAAGCGCATCAAACACGTGATGGTGGATCCGGCGCGATTAGAGGGGGCAACCCGATGAGCCGCGTAGCTTTTCCCTTGCTGGGATTCATGGCCGCGGTGTCGGCCTGCGCGAGCGAGCGCGCCCTGGTTGATACCAGCCGTTCCCCGCACGCGGTTCTAGGGATGTTCGGGATCGATGAGGTGCGCTGGCGCGGAGGTTTGCTCGGAGGGCGTTTCGACGTGTGCCGAGATACGATGGTGCCGCATTTGTGGACGATCTTCCGTGATGACCAGGAGAGCCACGCGTGGTCGAATTTCCTCATTGCGGCGGGGGAGGGGCGCGGACGCGACGGGCGTTTCCACGGCCCGCCATTCAACGACGGCGATTTCCTGAAATGGCTTGAGGCGCTCGCGCAGGTGTTTGCCGTGACGCGCGATCCCGCCCTCGACCGCCAGATGGACGCGATCATCGCCACGGTGGTGAAGGCGCAGCGTGAGGACGGCTACCTGCACACCCAGAAGATCATCCCCCAGCGACAGGGAGACACCCGCGCGCGCGAATTCGAGGACCGCGAGCACTTCGAGACGTACAACATGGGCCACCTCATCACGGCCGCCTGCGTTCATCATCGCGCCACGGGCAAGGTGACGCTGCTCGACGCGGCCTTGCGCGCCGCCGCGTATCTGGAGCGCTTGGCGCGCGAGGCGCCCGATGAGCTTGCCCGCAACGCCATCTGCCCGTCGCACTACATGGGCGTGGCGGAACTTCACCGCGTCACGCGCGACCCGCGCCATCTGGCGCTGCTGCGCACGCTGATCGAGCTCCGCGACCGCGTGCCGGGAACGGCGGTCGCCGCGGACCATAACCAGGACCGCGTGCCGTTGCGCGAGGCCCGCGAGGCGGTCGGGCACGCCGTGCGCGCCAATTACCTTTACGCCGGCTTGGCGGACTTGTTCGCCGAGACGGGGGACGAGGGGATTGCACGCTCGCTCGGGGCGATCGCCGCCGATGTCGCCACGCAAAAGCTTTATGTCACGGGAATGACCGGTGCGCTCTATGATGGAGCTTCGCCGGACGGTTCGTCCCGCCACAGTACTATCCGCACCGTGCATCAGGCTTACGGCCGCGATTACCAGCTGCCGAATCTGACCGCCTACAACGAGACCTGCGCGACGATCGGCTACGCGATGTGGATGTGGCGGCAATTCGCGGTGACGGGAGACGCAAACCACGCTGACCGATTCGAGCAGGCCCTGTACAATGGGATTTTGCCGGGCATCAGCCTCGAGGGTCGCCATTACTTCTACGTGAACCCGTTGCGGCGCATGGCGGATTTCACCTGGTCGTTGCGTTGGTCTCGTTCCCGGACGCCCAACATCAAATCGAGTTTTTGCTGCCCGCCCAATGTGGTCCGCACGATCGCGGAGGCCCATAATTACGTCTACGCCCGCTCCGCCGGTGCGGTCTGGGTGAACCTCTATGCGGCAAGTTCGCTCGACTCGACGTGGCCAGGTGGAGGTCGCCTGCGACTGAGGCAGGAGACGGACTATCCGTGGGAGGGCGCCGTCCGAATCGTGATCGAGGAGGTCCCGAACGCGGAGCTGGCGCTCCGGCTGCGCATCCCCGGCTGGCTTGGTGCGGGCGGGGCTCGCTTACGCGTGAACGGCACCGCGGTCCCGGTGACATCGCCCGGCTCTTTTACCGAGGTGCGGCGCAACTGGCAGGCGGGTGACGCCGTCGAGCTCGACCTCGATCTGGCGCCCGTGCTGTTGGAGGCCAACCCGCTGGTGGAGGAGGCGCTCAACCAGGTCGCGCTCCGGTGCGGCCCGCTGGTTTACTGCGTCGAGGCCGCCGATCTGCCGCGCGAGGTCCGGTTGACCGACGTGGTGCTGCCGGTCTCGGGGCGCCGCCTTGCCTTCAAGCGCGAGCGTCGCGACATCGCCGGGGCGGAAGTCGTGATGCTTACGGTGCCGGCTCTGGCCGGCGGGACTCGGCCATGGGTGAAGGACGAGTTGTACCGAGAGGTTGCCGAGGTGGA
>CAXRGI010000060.1:0-23675 GCA_964229935.1 Opitutales bacterium | reverse complement strand
CGGTCCTGTTGCTCGACCGGCAGTTCCCCGTGCAACGGCAGGAGCGCGAAACCCCTCAGGGCACGGCTCGCGTCGAGCGCCTGCAGGGTGCGCGAGATCTCGTAAGCCCCGGGCATGAAGACCAGCAGGTCGCCGTCGGTGCGACCGGCGATCCGTTCGCATTCGCGCGCGGCCGTCTCCCAGACCGGCTCCCGTTCGAAATCCACCGCGCGCGCCAGGTACTCCACCCGCACCGGAAAACTCCGCCCCTGCGAAACCAGTGTCGCGGCCGGCGCCAGGTAAGACTCCAGCCGCGCGGTCTCGAGGGTTGCCGACATAACCACTATCCGCAGATCCGGCCGCGTGGTTTTCTGAATCTGCAGCGCGCGCGCCAGCGAGATGTCGCCGTGCAGGTGACGCTCGTGAAACTCGTCAAAGATCACCGCCGCCACGCCCGGCAGGCGCGGATCGAATGACATCTGCCGGAGTAAAATTCCCTCCGTCACGAAGCGGATCCTCGTCCGCTCGCTCACCCGCGACTCGAGCCGGATCTGGTAGCCGACGCCTTCGCCCACCCGCGTGCCCGCCTCCTCCGCGACGCGGCGCGCCTGCATCCGTGCGGCGAGCCGCCGCGGCTGCAGCACGACCACCTCGCCCTTCTCTCCCAGCAGGCCGTGGCGCAGCAGCATCTGCGGGATCTGGGTCGACTTCCCCGAACCGGTGGGCGCCTGCACGATCACCCGGCCCTGCTCGCGCAAGGCCGCGACGAGCGCACCTTCGAGCTCGTACACGGGGAGTTCACGGGGGGACGGCATGGCGCGCTGGAGGAAAGCGGGATTGAACCGGGCGCGAAGCCAAAAGCGCCGGCCGCGGTGAACAACCGGTGCAGGACGTTGTTCCCAAGTTGTTCACCGCCATCCGAGGTGAACAAGTTGCGCGGAACAAAGCCTTCCTTTTCCCGCCCCGCGCCGCACTGTTTCTCTCGTTCCTTGATAGAACAGCCGAGGCGCAGCGGCCTGAAAAACGTCGCTGAAGGCGCGGCTGGGATAATCCCGGGCGACCGGGGAACGGAGGGTGGCAGCTGGTGCCGCTCTCCCCTCCCGATGGCGAAAGCCGAAGAGAGGCAAATGTCACCAGTTCCTCTGGCCGGAGTCGTGTCCGGTCAGTTCACACACGAATCAGGAACTGTGCGGCGAGGCGCGATTAGAAACCGCGCTCAGCCGAGTCAGGCCCGCGGGGAGTTTCGACCCGCGCGCCGACGCAGTTACCCCAGAGGGTATCGGTTGTTACTGCGCTGACCAGAACGCAGCCTTGGTTTCCGGCGGGTCCACCCCGCCAAAAGGCCCGGTCCTTTGTGGACAGGGCGCGCAAGGGAATCAGGGCGGCGCGGAGAGAACGGACCTGGCAAAGTCCGCGAAATCTCCTCACTGGGGCGGTCCCGCAAAACGGAATCACCCCGCTGCAAAAGCGAAAAGCAACCTTAGAGGTAAGAGGTCAGACCCGTAACGCGGGGCCAACGGCCGGTCAAAAACCGGTGCCGTCCCCGTGGCAACGGTGGTGACGCGAGAGCATGAAGTTTGCAGGCGTGTCAGCACCACGTCCGGCGCGAACCTTCCGGCAGGAAGGATCCGAACTGGGCGAAGAGGCCTCACTCGAAGATTCCGACCGGCAACGGTCGGGACGGTCCCGCCATGAGACCGAGACATCCGCATGCCGCGGAGAGTGGCGTCGGGAAGCACACCGCCCGCGAAAGCGAGAGCGCCCAAGCGTGTGCCGATGGGGAAGAGCGCGTGGCGAACGCCCACTCCCGCAATTAGCCCCGGAGGTGTCACAACCTCCGGGGCTTTTTGTTTTTCCGCCCCCCGGAACGGCGGGCTTGAGGCCGCCCCGGGGAGTCGCGAGGTTGGCCGCGATGAAACCCATGCCCCGCCTCATCCTGCTGGCGCTCTGCGCCGCGTCCCTGCTGCCGGCCGCCGAAAAGGCCGCCGCCCCGAAGGCCGTTCCCTACGCCCAGATCCTTGGTCCCATCCGGCTTTACGAGGGCGAAGCGCCCGGCGCCCTCGGTCAGCGCCCGCAGGACATCCCCACCCTCACCCCCTTTCCCGCCGACTCCGCCCGCAAGACCGGCGCCTCGATGCTGATCTTTCCCGGTGGCGGCTACGGCGGCCTCGCCGAACACGAGGGCACGGGCTACGCGGAGTGGTTCGCCGCCCGCGGCATCACGGCCTACGTGCTCAAGTACCGTCTGGGTTCGGCCGGCTACCGCCACCCCGTGATGCTCAACGACGCCGCCCGCGCGCTGCGCATGGTGCGCGCCTTCGCGAAACGCGACGGCCTCGATCCAGCCAAGGTCGGCGTCATCGGCTCCTCCGCCGGCGGCCATCTGGCGTCGACACTGGTCACTCATTTCACTCCGGGCAAACCGGACGCCACGGACCGCTTCGAGCGCGAGAGCTCGCGGCCCGACCTCGGCATCCTGTGCTACCCGGTGATCTCGCTGCTCGAGTTCGCCCATGCCGGCTCCCGGCGTAATCTGCTCGGCGATAATCCCGACCCGGAACTGGTGAGAAAGCTATCGAGCGAACTGCAGGTCACCAAGGAGACCCCGCCCTGCTTCGTCTGGCATACCGTCGAGGACAAAGGCGTGCCGGTGGAGAACGCGCTGCTTTTCGCCTCGGCGCTGCGCCGGAACGGCGTGCCCTTTTCCCTCCACGTGTACGAGAAGGGCGCCCACGGGCTGGGTTTCGGCCGGCCGGAAAAGCCCGCCCCACCCTGGGGTTCCCAGCTGGAGCACTGGCTGAAGGAGCGAGGATTCACGCCCTGACGGCACCGTCAGGCGTCCGCCGGGGAAAATTCCGGCCAGGGGCTTGCCTTTGGCATCCCGACTTCCGTAACTCCTTCGTATCCAAAAATCGCTGATCCGACAGGACCGGCCTGCCACTCCGCCCACGATGCACCATACCCTCTCCCAGCTTCGCGGCGTCGCCGCGGCCCTGCTCACCGCCTTCATTGGCGCACAACCGCTTTGGTCCGCCAACGCGACCTCGATGCAGGTCAACGCCTTCGGGCACTTGGAACTTACCGCCAGTCGCCCGGAACACGAGGTCAACTCCTCGTTCTCGGTGGGAGAGCACAGCCTGTTCGTCAATTCATCGCTCAACGAGCGGTTCTCCTACCTGGGCGAGTTTGTGGTCCGCTTCAACACGGCGGGCTCGAACTACTCCGCCAGCATCGAACGCTCGCTCGTGAAGTACGCGTATTCGAACAACCATTCCGTGATCTTCGGCAAGGTGCACTCGCCGGTGAATTACTGGAACGACTCGTACCACCACGGCCGGCTGTTCTTCCCGGTGATCGACCGCCCCACGGCGTTCAGCTACCTCATCCCCCTTCACACGCTCGGCCTGCAGCTGCAGGGGCAGAACATCGGCGCCCAGAAATGGGGCTATGACTTCATGTTCGGCAACGGCATCGACTCCACCGACGCTCTGCAGGAGGGACACTCTCCCGCCGCGATGCTCGCGGTCCACGCCAAGCCCGTCGAGGGGATGCGGATCGGCGCCTCGTATTTCTACGACCGGCTCGAGACGAACACTCCCGGGGCCCACGCCGGCCACGGGATCGCACCCGGCTTCCAGCGCGCCAACGCCTACAAGGGCCCGGTCAACTTCCATCTCGCCTGCGTTTCCGTCGCGTGGTTCGGCAAGGAACACGAGTTCCTCAACGAATTCGTCTACAACGCCGCGCAGACCGAACTCACGGGAAAGGCGGACAATTACGCCAACTTCACCTACGCCGGCTGGCGCCTGCGCGACCACTGGGTGGCCTACGGCCTGGCGGACTATCTCCGCACCGCCGACAACGACGTGCATACCTACCCCTTCAAGCGGATGAAATTCGCGCTCGGGCTCCGCCACGAGTTCAACCACCTGCTGAACGTGAAGGTGCAGCTCGAGCACACGACCGAGCATCATGCGCATCTTCACATGGGGAAGGTGGCATATTGGCACGTGGATCGCGTCCCGGGCCTCCGCGTTCAGGTCGCCTACGGCTTCTGACCCGGCCATGGTAACCCGACTCCTCATCTCGCTGCTGATCCTGCCCTTGGCGGCAGCCGCCGCGACGGCCGCCGGGCCGGAAATGGCCGCCGGCTTCATCCTCATCGGGAACCGGACCGGGCTTGAATCCCCCGACGAAGCCGCGGTGCGCTCGATTTTCCGCGGCGAGCAGGCCATCTGGCCCACCCGCGAAACCGTGGTCGTCGTGCTGCCCTCCGCCCGCGCCGACTTCGGCGACCTGTTCGCGGAAAAGATCCTTCAGCAGAACCGCACCGGCATGCAGCGTCATTGGCTGGCGCTGGTTTTCCAAGGCCGCGCCCGCAGTCCCGTGTTCCTCGACAGTGCCGCCGCCATGGTCGAATTCGTGAGCAAGACCCCGGGTGCCGTCGCCATGGTGCCCGCATCTCAACCCGGCATACCGCGCGAGTTGGTGGTGGGTCCGCGCCGATGAACCTCGGGCGGATCTTCCGGGGCGTCGCCTTCCGCATCTGGCTGCCGTTCGCGCTGGCGCTCTCGATCTCGATCCTCGCCCTCGGCGTCTATTACCCGCGCGTCCAGGAAGACCTCTTCCGGCGCGTCACCGAGCAGAAGTTCACCGAGCTCGCGCGCGCCACCGCGCTGAGCGTCGAGCTGTCGATCGACCGGGACGCCTTCGCCTCCCTCGCGAAGTCCATCGAGCTCACCACGAGGTCCAACAGCTTCGCGTTCGTCGCGATCGTGCAGCGGATGGGCGACGGTTCCGAGCAGGTCTTCGCCGTCAACCCCCCGGAGACCCCGGCCCCGGTTGTGCTGAAGCGCGACGGCAAGGGACTGCTGTTCACCTCGGCCCCGTTCAACACGCCCACCCTGCAGGGCAGCGTGATCCTCGCGGCCTCCGAGGAGAAACTCTCCAACGACATCCGCACGCTGAACCTGCCCGTCTACCGCACGCTCGGCGTCATCTTCTTGCTTTCGCTCTTCGTGGTCGCCCTCCTCGCGCGCGCCCTGTCGCAGCCGATCCAGACGCTCACCGGCTTCGCGAGCCAGCTGCGGACCGGGCACTACTCGGTCTCGACGCCCTCCCAGCCGTACGCCACCGAGCTCAAGGAGCTGCAGGACACCCTGGTCGAGCTACGCGACTCGCTTTCCGCCGCGCGGCTCGGCAACGACGAGATCAACCGCAAGCTGGTCGTCGCCCGCGATGCCGCAAGGGATGCGGACCGCGCGAAGAGCGCCTTTGTGGCCAACATGAGCCACGAGATCCGCACCCCGCTCAACGCCGTCCTCGGCCTCGCCCATCTCGCCCTGCAGTCCGAGCTGCCGCCGAAGTCGCGTGAATACCTCCTCAAGATCTCCCGGTCCGGCCGCACCCTCGCCGGCATCGTCAACGATATCCTCGATTTCTCCAAGATCGAGGCCGGCGCCCTCGAGCTCGAGTCCACGCCGTTCAGCCTCGGCGAGGTGCTGGAACAGGTCGACGCGATCACCGGCGAGGCCGCCCGCGAGAAGGGTCTCTCGTTCTCCATCACGGGTACGGAACACGCGAAGGCCCCGTTCGTGGGCGACCCGCTGCGGATCCAGCAGGTGCTCGTGAACCTGACGGGCAACGCGGTGAAGTTCACCCACCGGGGAGGAGTGCGCATTGAGATCGAGCGACGGGAGAGCGCCGGGGAGGCCACCACGCTGGCGTTCCGGGTCTGCGACACCGGGGTCGGGCTCACGCCGCAGCAGATGGAGAAGCTCTTCCGTTCCTTCAGCCAGGCCGACGTGTCCACCACGCGCACCTACGGGGGCACCGGCCTCGGCTTGGCGATCAGCCGGCGCCTCGCCGAGGCGATGGGGGGCACGATCACGGTCGAAAGCATCGCGGGTCAGGGCAGCGTCTTCACCTTCACCACGCGGCTCCGGGTCTCGGCGTTGGGCGACGCCGTGCGGGGCAGCTCCCTCCCGGCCGATCACCGTGCCCGGCTTCAGGGACGCCGCCTCCTCGTGGCGGAGGACAACGAGTTCAACCAGGAGATCGTGCGCGAACTGCTGGAACGGAGCGGCGCCAGCGTGGTGATCGCGGGCAACGGCGCCGAGGCACTGCAGACCCTCGAGCGCGACGCCGCCTTCGACCTCGTACTCATGGACGTGCAGATGCCGGTGATGGATGGTTTCGATGCGGTGCGCCGCATCCGCCAGCAACCCGCCCTTTCCCGACTCACGGTCATCGCCATGACCGCCAACGTCACCATCGAGGACCGCAACCGCTGCCGCGAGGCCGGCATGAACGACTTCGTCGGCAAGCCGATCGTGCCCGACCGGCTCTACGAGGTGGCCGCGCGCTGGCTCGACCCCGCCTCGCGCGGCGGAGCCTGACGAGCGGGCCGGCGGCCGCCCCGGGTCACCCCGGAGGTGAGAAACCTTGCCTTGCTTCCCGCGGGCGCGATCCGCAGGTTGGACCTTTTTCCAACCGCCAGACCTCGTCCGTTCATGAACCAGAGCATCCGTAACATCGCGATCATCGCCCACGTCGACCACGGGAAGACCACCCTCGTCGACAAGCTCCTCAAGGAGGGCGGCGTCTTCCGCGCCAACCAGCAGGTCGAGGAGCGCGCCATGGACTCCATGGACCTCGAGAAGGAGAAGGGCATCACGATCAAGGCGAAGAACACCTCGGTCCACTGGAAGGACAAGATCATCAATATCGTCGACACCCCGGGCCACGCCGACTTCGGCGGTGAGGTCGAGCGCGCGCTCCGCATGGTCGACGGCGTGCTGCTGGTCGTCGATGCCTACGACGGGCCCCAGGCGCAGACGCGCTTTGTGCTCCGCAAGGCCCTCCAGCACGGGCTGAAGGTCGTCATCGTCATCAACAAGATCGACCGCGACAACGCCGAGCCGGCCAAGATGTACGACAAGGTGCTCGAGCTGCTCATGGAGCTCAACGCCACCGAGGAGCAATTCGACGCGCCGGTGGTCTACGGTTCCGGCCGCGACGGCTACATGATGTACCACCTCGGCGAGGAGCGGAAGGACATGACCCCGCTTTTCCAGACCATCCTCGACCACGTCCCGCCCCCCTTCGCCAAGCCCAACGAGCCCTTCCACATGCTCGTCTCCAACATCGACTGGAGCGACTACGTGGGCCGCATCGCGATCGGCAAGATCCTCGGCGGCAAGGTGAACGTGGGCGATAACGTGTTCACCATCCGTCACGCCGACGGGAAGCGCATCCGATCCAAGGTCACCAAGGTCTTCGAATACTCCGGCCTCGGCACGCAGGAGTCCGACGCCGGCGTCGCCGGCAACATCGTCGGCCTCTCCGGCTTCGAGGACATCGACATCGGTGACACCATCACCGCCGAGGAAACCGGCCACGCCCTGCCCTTCACGCAGATCGACCCGCCGACCCTCGAGATGCAGTTCTGCGTCAACGACGGCCCGCTCGTCGGCCAGGAAGGAAAGCTCGTCACCTCCCGCCAGCTCCGTGAGCGCCTCTTCCGCGAGCTCAAGACCAACGTCTCGATCAGCGTGGAGGACAGCGATCGCGCCGGTGTCTACAACGTGAAGGCCCGCGGCGCCATGCAGGTCGCCGTGCTCGTCGAGACGATGCGCCGCGAGGGGTATGAACTCCTCGTTTCGCGTCCGACCGTGATCGAGAAGGTCATCGACGGAAAGCGCTGCGAGCCGTACGAGACCGTCTGGATCGAGGTGCCCGACGAGTGCGTCGGTGGCATCATGCAGAACCTCGCCAACCGCAAGGGCCAGCTCACCAACATGGAGAAGCTGCCCCACTCCACGATGATCGAGGCCACCATCACGACCCGCGGCCTCATCGGCATGGAGATCGACGTGGTGAACATGACCAGCGGTCGCGGCGTCACCAGCCACCTCTTCAAGGAATACGGTCCCTATGCCGGCGAGGTGCTCACGCGCATGACGGGCACGCTCATCGCCACCGAGGCCGGTGAGACCACCGCCTACGCGCTCGTGATGTGCCAGGAACGCGGCAAGCTCTTCGTGAGCCCCGGCGAGCAGGTTTACGAGGGCATGATCGTGGGTGAAAACCCGCGCAACGAGGACATCGCCATCAACGCCGTCCGCGAGAAGAAGCTCACCAACTTCCGCTCGCAGGGCGAGGGTGTCGCCACCGGTCTCACGCCCGCCACGAAACTCTCCCTCGAGCGCGCGATCGAGTACATCGCCGCCGACGAGTTCGTCGAGGTGACGCCCAAGAACCTTCGTTTGCGCAAGCGCCTCCTCAGGGAGGTCGACCGCCGCAAGGTGGCCCGCGCCTCCAAGTCGGCGGAGTGATCAGCCCTTCGTGAGGTATCAGGTCAGCTCCTTGGGGAGCTGCTGCACCACCTTCTTGATGTCCTGCACCGCGTCGCGGTGGCAGACCAGCACGGCGTCGGCGGTCTCCACCACCACGAGGTCCTTCACGCCGCAGAGGGCGATCACCCGTCCGTTGCTCACGGCGATATTATTGCCCGCACCGGCCGCGTAAACCGCACCCCGGGTCGCGTTGCCCGCGGCGTCGGTTTTCAGGTGGCGCGGGAGCGCGGTCCAGAGCCCGACGTCATCCCAGTCGAATCCCGCGAGCAAGGTCTCAACCGCCGACGCTTTCTCCATGATGGCGTAATCGACCGAAATCTTCGGCAGGGCGGGGAATCGTTCCGCGAGATAGGATTGAGCCCCTTCCGCCGGGAACCCGCGGATGAAAGCCGCCAGCTCCGGTGACTGACGGTCCGCCTCGGCGAGGAAAGTCCGCACGCTCCAGAAAAACATACCGGCGTTCCAAGCATGGTTGCCTCCCGCGACGTAGCGCTCGGCGGTCGCGGCATCCGGCTTTTCGACAAAGCGCCGCACCCGGCGAAAAACGCCGGACTCCCCGCGGCTCAATTCCTCCCCCATTTCGAGGTAGCCGAAGCCGGTCGCCGCATGGTCGGGCTTGATCGCAATGGTAAGGATCGACCCAACCGAAGCCGCCCGCGGCAACGCCGCCGCGAGTTGGCGGGCGAAGCCCGCGGCGTCGGCGAGGTAGGCATCGGCCGGCAGCAGCGCCAATGCGGCATCTTCGCCTCCCCGCGCGCGCACCAAAGCGGTCGCCAGCGCCGCCGCCGGCGCCGTGTCACGCTTGGCCGGCTCGGCGACAATCTGCTCCGCGGGGATCAACCCCGCGAGCGCCGCCCGGGTCGCGGGCAGCTGCACCTCATTGGTCAGCACAAAGATGTTGCCGGCCGGCACCGCCGCCCCGATCCGCCGCACGGTTTCCTCGACCAGCGTGCGATCCGACAACAGCCGCAACAGGTGCTTCGGTGAATGGGCGCGGCTCATGGGCCAGAAGCGCTCCCCGCTGCCGCCCGCCATGATGCAGGCGAAATACTTGCGTGAATCGGACATGCCGGAAATCCGGACGCCACCCCGCGCTCCGGCAACCCGAAAAGCGGTCCTCAGGTCATCTCGACCACGATCTTCCCGAATTGTCCGCCGCGCTCCATCAGGGCGAACGCCTCGGCCGCCCGCGCCAACGGAAACACTTCGCTCACGATCGGACGGATGCGTTTTTCCGCCACGAACGCGTTCATCGCCGCCCAATCGGCGGGGGAACCCATCGTGGAACCGAGCAGCGAGATCTGCCGCCAGAAAACCTTTCGCACGGGCAGCGTCGCGTCACCGCGCGTGGCCCCGAAAAACACGATCCGACCTCCGGGGGCCGCCGCGTCGACGAGGCGCCCGAAGCCCTCCCCTCCCGCGCTGTCCACGATGACGTCAAACGCTCCGGCGCGCACCGCGGCTTCCGCCGGCCAATCGGCCACCGTGTAGTCGAACCCTCCCTTGGCCCCGAGGGAGACCGCCCGGGCAATCTTGTCCGCCGAGCTGGAGGTGACCCAAACCTCCGCGCCCGCCGCCACTGCGAACTGCAGCGCGAATGTCGCCACTCCGCCGCCTGCGCCACTCACGAGAACCCGTTCGCCCTTCAGGACCCGGGCCCGCGCGAACAGCGCACGATAAGCCGTCAGCCCAGCCAACGGCAACGCCGCCGCCTCGCGCCAGTCGAGATGCGCCGGCCGGGCCGCCAGCTGCGCGACCGGCACCACGATGCTTTCCGCCAGCGTGCCGTCGCGCGGCAGGCCGAGGATCTGAAATTGCCCGCCCTGCGCGCGTTCGTCCGTCCCCCAATGGAACGACGCGTTGATCACCACTTCGCGACCGGACCACGCCGGATCCACGCCGGGCCCGGTTTCGGAGACCACGCCCGCGCCGTCGGACCCCGGGATGCAGGGCCACTTCAGGCCCGCGTACTGCCCTGTCTTGATCCAGACGTCGCGGTGGTTCAGCGCCGCGGCTCTCAGCTTCACCGTCACCTCGCCCTCAGCGGGTCGCGGATCAGCGACCGAGGAAACTCCCATTTGATTCGGACCCGTGAATTGAACCGCGCGCATGAGCGGACGCTGCGAACGCCGCTCCTCCCTGGCAAGCGACCGCGTCAGCCCGGAAATGCCCTTGCCTCCGACCGCGGGCGACGCGTCGCTCGCCGCTGTGCTCGTCGCGCTCCACAAGCCTTACGGCGTGCTGTCCCAGTTCACCCCGGAACCCGGTTCCCGTTGGCGCACCTTGGCCGACTTCGGGCTTCCCAAGGGCGTCTATCCGCTCGGCCGGCTCGATGCCGACTCCGAGGGATTACTGCTGCTGAGCGACGAGCCGGGGTTGAACACCTATCTCCTCGACCCGCGTCATGCCCACCGTCGCGAGTATTGGGCGCAGGTGGAGCGCGTGCCGGACCCGGAGGCGCTGCGTCGCCTGGAGCGCGGAGGGATCGATTTGGCTGAGTTTCGCACCCGGCCTTGTCAGGCACGGTTGCTGGAACCCGCGCCGGCCGTGCCGCCGCGCGACCCGCCGATCCGCCACCGTAAGAATGTGCCGGACACGTGGATCGCGCTCGAACTCACCGAGGGAAAGAACCGCCAGGTGCGCCGGATGACCGCCGCCGTCGGCCATCCTACCCTCCGTCTGATCCGCGTGCGCATCGGAGAATTCCTACTCGGCGATCTCCCCGCCGGCCGCTGGCGCGAGCTCGACACCGCGGAACGTGGCCTTGTTTTTTCGGGAGTGGAATCCCCGTGAGCTGAAATTCCCGGCAGACGGGCCCGTCCGGCCGTCGCGGCGAATGAAGACTCTTGGCGCCGAGGTCGGCGAGGATACCGTTTCGATCACCCCCGGAGCACGGGCCCCCGCCCCGCTCTCACTCCCACCCCTGACGCCGCTACGATGAATCTCGTGCACCTTGACCAAGCCGCTCGCCGCATCCTGACCGCGGGCATCTTCGCCCTCATCGCCAATCTTGCCGCCGCCGCATCCGGCACCATCGAAGGCCGGGTCCTCAACGGCCGCAGCGGCGAGTATCTCGTGCGCGCGCGAGTGACCGTCGATGGGACCGGGCTGGAGACCTTCACTGACAATGGAGGCCAGTTCCGCCTCCCGGCCGTGCCGGCGGGCAAGGCGACCGTGCGGGCGTTCTTCACCGGTGTGGGTGCGGATGCGCGCGCCGTGGAGGTGGCGTCCGGCGGGACCACCCGGCTGGATTTCACCCTGGGGGCGGAGGCGACGCGCCTGGCGGATTTCGTCGTCGCGACCTCGCGCGAGATGGAGGGGGCCGCGATCGCGATCAACGAGCAACGTTTCGCCGGGAACATCATGAATGTCGTTTCGGGGGAGGAATTCGGCGCGATCCTGGAAAACAACGTCGGCGACTTCCTGAAGTTTCTGCCCGGTATCTCGATCGACTTCATCGGCGGCGCCGCGCGATCCGTCTCGATGGGGGGCGTGCCTCCGGAATACGTGCCGATCACGATCGCCGGATTCGACCTCTCCACCGTTTCCGGCGGCGGCACGACCCGGAACGTGGATTTCCACACGATTTCCATGAACAATATGGCGCGCATCGAGGCGATCCACTCCCCGACCCCGGAATCACCGGGCGCCGCCCTCGCCGGCTCCGTGAACATGGTGCCGCGCAGCGCCTTCGACTACGCGCGGCCGCGCTTCACCGGCAGTGTATTCCTGATGATGCGGGACAACGACCGCCACCTCTTCTCGAAGACGCCGGGCCCCCGCTGGGTTCGCACGCGCAAGGTGCATCCGGGCGTGGAGTTTTCCTACATCCGGCCGGTGAACTCCCGGTTCGGCTTCACGCTGACCGGGGCCGACACGAAGCAATACACCGAGGAGGCGCGAACGGCGAACACGTGGCGCGGGGCCGGCGCGGCCACGACCGGCATTACCGCTAGCACCGCCGCGACCCAGTTTCCCGACACCACGCCCGACCGGCCCTACCTCACCGACTACGTCGTGGAAGACGGGGGAAAGCACACCCAGCGCCGATCCCTGGGGGCAACGCTCGACTACCGGTTTTCCCCCTATGACCGGCTTTCACTGGCGCTCGAGTACGCGCTCTACGATTCGCCCCTGAACCAACGCAATGTGACGTTCCTCGTGCAGCGCGTCGACCCCGGGCAATTCGCGCCGGGCTTCACGCGCGGGCAGACCGGCCGGGGCGAGATCCGCACCGCCTCGCAATCGCGACACCACTCGCGGCTGAAGTACATGCCGATGCTCACCTACCGCCACTCCGGCCGGGTGTGGCGGGCGGATGCCGGCGCCGCCGTCTCCCACGAGGAGCTGACCTTCCGAAGCATCGACAAGGGATACCTGAATAACGTGACCTCGGTCCGCTCCAACGTGACCGTGAATTTCGAGGAGAACTTCTACCTCCGGCCCGGCAAAATCGCCGTTTTCGACGGCGCGACGGGAAACCCGCTGGACCCCTACTCCCTCGCCTCGTACTCGCTTTCCACCGGCAACGGCACTTCCAGTCGCACCGTGGACGTCAAAGCGAGCGCGTTCGCCCACCTGGGCCGCGACTTCCGCCCCGCCGGCATCCCGGTGACCTTGAAAGGCGGTCTCGATGTACGGGAGTCACGCCGTGACAACACCGCGCGAACCCCGTCCTACACCTTCACCCGCGAGAGCGCGGCGCCTCTTTTGGACACCGTCTTTTCCGAGCGCGTGGCGCCGTATGGTTTTCCCCGGATCCAGTACGTGAGCACGCAGCAGGCCTACAATTACTACCAGGCGAACCCTGCCCGCCTCACCACGGACCAGAACGCCCTCTACCGCAGCGAAGTCGCGGGCTCGAAGCTCGCGGTCGAGAGGATCTCGTCCGCCTTCCTGCGGGCCGACGCCGGACTCCTCGACCGCCGGCTGCGCCTCATCGGCGGGGTTCGCGCGGAGGAGACCAGCATCGACGCCGAGGGGCCGCTCAGTGATCCCACGCTCAACTACCAGCGCGACGCGAACGGTCGCGTGGTCCGCAACGCGGCCGGACAGATCCAGCTCAAGGTGCCCGCCGGAAACGCGCTAGGCGTCTCACAGCTCACCTATCTCCCGAGGGCGGCGCGCACGAAGAAGGAATACCTGCGCCTGTTCCCCAGTCTGAACGCGTCGTGGAACCTGCGCGACAACCTGATCGCGCGGGCCGCCTGGTACACCTCCGTCGGGCGCCCGAATTTCAACCAATACGCCGGCGGCGTGACGTTGCCCGACGCCGAGCTGCCGCCGAGCGGCACCAATCGGATCACCGTCAACAATGCGGGCATCAAGGCGTGGAGCGCACGGACCACCAAGGTTCGCCTCGAGTATTATTTCGAGGGCGTGGGACAGGTTTCCGCCGGGGCCTTCCGGCGCGACTTCCGGAACTTCTTCGGGTCGACGACGTTTCCCGCCACCGCGGAATTCCTCGAGCTCTACGGCATCGATGCCGCCACCTACGGCCGCTACGACGTCGCGACCCAATACAACATCAGCAGCGAGGTCCGGATGACCGGAGCGGAATTCGATTACCGGCAGGTGCTGCGCTTCCTGCCCCACTGGGCCCGAGGCGTACAGGTGTTCGCCAACGCCACGGTCCTGCGCGCATCCGGGGATTCCTCCGCCAACTTCGCGGGCTACGTTCCACGCAGCTACAACTGGGGAGTCAGCCTGACGCGGGAACGTTTCAATCTGCGTGCGAATTGGAATTACCGCGGGCTCAGCCGAGGCAGCCCGGTCACGGGGCGGGGCATCGAGGCCGGCACGTTCAACTGGACCTCAAAGATGCTCTTCCTGGACCTGCAGGGCGATTACCAGCTGCGGCGCGGCGTGTCGGTTTTCGCCGCGCTGCGGAACGTGGGCGACGCCCCGAACGACACCCAGATCTTCGGCCCGTCCACCCTGGAGTCGGCCCAGTTCCGGCAGCGCACCGCCTACGGTTCGCTGTGGTCGTTCGGCGTGCGGGGGACTTTTTGAGCGCTACCGCCGCTCGATGACTTCCGCGGCTTTGAACCGTACCTTGGGCGTGGTCGCGTATTTGTCCTCCGGGTGCCGGTAGCCGGCGGCGCAGGCGACGACCGTCGCGTAACCGGTACCGCCCAGCTGGAGGATCTCGTCGTAGCGCGCGGGCTCGATGCCTTCCATCGGGCAGGTGTCCACGCCCAACAACGCCGCCGCGGCCATGAACTGGCCGAGCGCGATGTAGATCTGGTGGGATTGCCAGTTGTCCAGCGTGCCGTCGGCGCGCGCCTTGCCGAGGCTCCCGGTGATCATGCCGCGAAACTTGTCCAGGGACTCGACGGTCACCCCGCGGACCTCCGCCGCGCGCGCCAGATAACGGTCCACGTGCGCCTCATCGAGGCCGCGCCGCACCGTCATCACCACGAAGTGCGAGCAGTCCCGCGGCTGGGTCTGCCGCCACGAGACCGCCGACAGGGCCTCCTTGAGCTCCGGATCGGTGATCACGAGGAAACGCCACGGCTGGAGTCCGAGCGAGGACGGGGTGAGCACCAGCGAATCCTCGAGCGCCGCCCAGGTGTCGGCGGGAATCGCGCGCGCGGGATCGAAGCGCTTGGTGGCGTAGCGCCAGCGCAGGGCGTGGAGGAGGAGGTCGGGAGCGACGGAAACAGACATGCGAACGCGAGCAAATGTCGCCCGTCACTTTTGGCAACCACGCCGCCGTCCCGGCCGGGCGGCGCAAATCGCCCCGCTTATTCCTCCGCGCGGAAACGGTAACCCACGCCGCGGATCGTCTCGAGGTAATCGGCGGCCGCGCCGATCTTCTCGCGCAGGCGCCGCATGTGCGTGTCGACCGTCCGGCTGTCGATCGGGTTCTCGTAGCCCCAGACATCCTGCAGCAGCCGGTCGCGGGTCTGCACGCGGCCCCGCCGGCGGACGAGGATCTCCAGGAGCCGGAATTCCGTGGCGGTAAGCTCCACCGGACTCCCGCCCACGGTCACGGCGTGGCGGGCGGCGTCGATCTCGAGCTCGTTGAACCGGAGGTGGGCGACCGGCTCCTCCGCCGCCTTGGCGCGCGCGAGGAGCTTGCGGATACGCAGTACCAGTTCGCGCGGGCTGAAGGGTTTGGTGACGTAATCATCGGCACCGAGCTCGAGGCCGAGCACCCGGTCCATCTCCGCGGCGCGCGCGGTGAGCATGAGGATCGGTATGCCCGCCGTGGCGGGGTCGCGCCGCAGGATCTTGCACACCTCGAGGCCGTCGACCTCGGGCAGCATCACATCGAGGACGATCAACGCCGGACGCTCGTCGCGGGCCGCGGTGATCGCGCGCACACCGTCCTTCGCGAGGATCGGGGTGAAACCCGCTTCGCGCAGGCGGAACCCGAGCACCTCGAGGGCGTCGGGCTCGTCGTCAACCAGCAGGATTTTCGGTTTCATGGCCGGCGCGCTTGGCGTCGGTGTGGCGGATATCCTTGGCCTCGTAAAGGTACACGACCTCCTCCGCGATGTTGGTCGCGTGGTCGGCGATGCGTTCCAGCGCCTTGGAAATCACCATCAGCCGCAGGCACCGGGTGATGGTCGTGGGCCGCTCCACCATGTAGCTGGAGAGCTCGCGGTGCAGCTGACGGTTCAACTCGTCGACCTCGGCATCGCGGGGGATGACGGCGCGGGCGACATCGGGCTGGCGGTTCACGAAGGCCGTCAGCGCCCCGCGCATCATCTCCAGCGACATTGCGGCCATGCGCGGCAGATCGACGTACGGTTTGAGCTGGGGCTCGGTGTTGAGCTCGACGGCGCGGCGCGCGATGGTGACCGCCTCGTCCCCGACGCGCTCGAGATTGTGGGAGATCTTCATCGCGACGGTGATCAACCGCAGCTCCGTCGCGAGGGGAGCCTTGGCGAGCAGGTGGATCGCGGTGTCGTCGATCTCGATCTCGAACTGGTCGAGGATGTTGTCGTCCTCCTCCACCTTCCGCGCGAGGGCGTCGTCGCGTTCCACGAGGGCGCGCACGGCGCGGGAGACGGACGTCTCGGCGTGGCTGGCCATGGCCAGCAGGTTCTCCTTCAGCTTGGTGAGTTCCTCGGCGTAGTGGGTCATGGCGGGCGGGAGCGGCTCAGCCGAAGCGGCCGGAAACGTAGGCCTCGGTCTGCGGATTGGCGGGATTGGTGAAAATGTCTCGGGTGTCGGCGTACTCGATCAATTTGCCGAGGTAGAAGAACGCGGTGCGGTCGGAACAGCGTGCGGCCTGCTGCATGTTGTGCGTCACGATCACGATGGTGAACCGCGAGCGCAGGTCCTGGATGAGTTCCTCGACCTTCGCCGTGGCCACGGGATCGAGGGCGGAGCAGGGCTCATCCATCAGGATGATCTCCGGCTCGACGGCGATGGCCCGGGCGATGCAGAGCCGTTGCTGCTGGCCGCCGGAAAGCCCCATCGCGCTCTCGCCCAGCCGGTCCTTGACCTCGTCCCACAACGCGGCGCCGCGGAGCGAGCGCTCGACGATCTCGTCGAGCTTTGCCTTGTCGCGGATGCCCTGCAGGCGGAGGCCGTACGTGATGTTCTCGTGGATGGACTTGGGAAAGGGGTTGGACTTCTGGAAGACCATCCCGACGCGCTTGCGGAGCTCGATGACGTCGACGTCGGGTTGGTTGATGTCGACCCCGTGGATGCGGACGGAGCCGCGGGCGATGCGGGTGCCCTCGATCAAGTCGTTCATGCGGTTGAGGCAGCGCAGCAGGGTCGACTTGCCGCAGCCGGAGGGCCCGATGAACGCGGTCACCTTCTGGCGCTCGATGCCGAGGGTGATGTCACGCAGCGCCTGGGATGCGCCGTAGAAGAAGTCGAGATGCTCGATCTCCACGAGAGGCCGCCCTGCGGCGGGCGCGGTACCGGCCGGCGGGTCGCCGGCGGCGACGGTGGGCCGGCGGGAAGGAGGGACGCCGGAGGCCGGGGAGGTGGAACCCGACTGGGAGGAAACGGTCACCATTTGTAGCGGGCGCGAAGGCGGTTGCGGAGGACGATCGAAGAGGTGGCGATGAGGGCGACGATCACGAGGAAGACAAAGGCGGTGCCGTATTGCACGCGCTCGGTGAACTCGTTCTGGGGGATCTTGGAGCTGACGACGTAGATGTGGTACGGGAGGGCCATGACACCCTGGAAGAGGAAATCGACGGCGCGCTCGACCTCCCACGGCAGCTTGTCGCGGACGACGTAGGCGGCGGTGAACATGATGGGGGCCGTCTCGCCGGCGACGCGCGCGATTCCGAGGATCGAAGACGTGAGGATGCCGGGCAGCGCGTACGGCAGGACGTTCCGCCAGATCGTCTGCCACTTGGTGGCGCCGAGCGCGAGGGAACCGGCGCGGAAGCCGATCGGCACGGCCTTCAGGGCCTCCTCCGAAGCCGTGATGACCACGGGCAGCACCATGAAGGCCAGCGTGAACCAACCGGCGAGGAGCGAGACGTTCCAGCCGAAGAAGATCACGAACATGCCGAACCCGAAGAGGCCGAAGACGATGGAGGGGACGCCGGCGAGGTTGAGGATGGCGAGACGCACGAAGCGGATGAAGCGACCGTCGCGCGCATACTCGTTGAGATAGATCGCGGCGCACACGCCGAGGAAGAGGGCGATCGTCATCGAGCCGACCACGAGCAGGACGGTGCCGGCGATGCACGGGAAGATGCCACCCGAGGAGTAGACGTAACTCTCGGCCTTCACGTTCGCCGCGGCCGGGTTGGCCTCCTTGAACGCGCGAAACTCGCGGTCGCCCATCCGCTGCTGCCTGCCCTCCCACTCGAACACATAGAGCGACTCGGGCGCCTGCGTGAGAAAGGTTGTGTTAATGAACGGGGCCTTGGCCTGGAACACCGTGGCGCTCCCCTTCCCGACGATGTCGAGAAACACGGCCGCGCCGCAGGCGAGGATCAGGTAGGCGGCCGCGCGGAAGATCCAGAACACGGCGGACTCCAGCCGGCGGGCGCCGCCCGGCCGGGGGGAGAACGGATGATCGGGCGGGTTCATCGGATCAGCCGATCGAGATGCGATAGCGCCGCACAATGTGCTGGGCGGCGTAATTGATGGAGAGCGAGAGCACGAAGAGCACGAGGCCGACCATGAACAGCGCCCGGTAATGGATGCTGCCGCGCACCACCTCACCCATCTCCTGAGCGATGATGCCCGTCATGGTGTGCACCGGCTCGACGATGAAACCGAGACCCTGGGTGAAATCGGGGATGGCGATGCGGTTGCCGGCGCAAAGGAGCACGACCATCGTCTCGCCGATCACCCGCCCCAGACCGAGCAGCACGGCGGAGATGATGCCCGAAAGGGAGGCCGGCACGATGATGCGGATCGTGGTCTGCAACCGCGAGGCCCCGAGGGCGAGCGAGGCCTCCTTGAGCGCGCGCGGCACGTTGTTGAGCGCGTCCTCCGCCAGCGTGAAGATTGTCGGAACCGCGATCAGCGCCAGCAAGCAGCCCGCGGTGAGGATATTGAGCCGCTCGCTGTAGGGGAAACCGGGCACCCACGAGAGCCACGGCAGCTGCGACATCGCGCGCAGCGCCTGCCCGAGCACCGCGATGCCGAAGAACCCCAGCACCACGGAGGGGAAGGCCGAGATGAACTCGATCCCGGGCTTGATGATCCGCTGCTCGCGCTGGGAGGCGATCTGGTTGACGTACACCGCGGCGCCCACTCCGAGCGGCACCGCGAGCGAGAGGGCCACGAGCGCCACCAGGAATGATCCCGTCAGAAGCGGGACCACCCCGTACCAGTCCTGCCAGAAACTCGCCGTGAGCCATTGCCGGCCGAAAATGAAGGCCGTGAAGGCCTCGGCTCCGGAAACGGGCCGCGTATGATCCCACGCCGCAAGGTCACGCTCGATCGCCGGAAACGTGGCGACATAGGTCCGCCCCAGCTCCGCGAAACGCTCCATCCTGCGCTGCAGCTCCGGATCCGGCAGCCGCGGCGCCGCCGCGAGCAGCGCGCCCAGACGGTTGGCGAACTCCCGGTTGGCCTCCCGGTAACCGGACAGACTGTCCCGCAGCGGCCGCAGCTCCGTCGGAAAATCCACCGCGGTGATCACCACCGCCCCGGCTTCCGCCACCTTGCCCTCCGCCAGCAGCTGCCGCCGCTCCTCCTTCTTGTCCTCGTTGACCAGAAACTTGGTCTTGATCGCGGTCGCCACCTCGGAGAGGTCCGAAACCATGCCGCGCAGGGAATCGGCGGCGTCACCAAACCGGCCGGCGTAATCGTCGAACTCCGCGAGCCGGGCGTTGGCCGCCTCCAGCGTCAGCCCTCCCGGGCCGGTGAGATGGTTTAAAGCCCGTAACCTAAGGTCCGAGAGGTAGCGGGTGAGAGCGGTGTGGTCCTCGGACTGGCGGCGCAGGTAGTCGACATACTCGAGACCGGCCAAGCGGTAGATCGCGAGATTCTGCCGGTTCTGGCCGAGGAATCCGGCGCCCTCCTTGACCAGGAAAAAGGTGATGAGCCCCAGCACCACCACCGAGATGAGCGCGTTGCCGCCGAAGAACGCCTTGATGCAATCCTCAACGGTCAGCCCGAGAAATCGCAGCCGCCGCTTGTGGATCGGGAACTGCGGCGAGGGGTTGGATGAGCTGGATGGGGCCACGGCGCGTTGCCGCCACGACGCCGGTCCGCCCGACTTCGGTCAAGCGGGCCGGTGTTACAATTCTGTGACAGCCTACTTGATCGGCACGAAACCGATCTTCTCGGCGATCTGCTGGCCGGCCTCGCCCAGGGTGAAGGCGATGAACTTGGCCGCCTCCCCCGCCGGTTCCCCGTTGGTGTAGTAGAACGTCGGTCGCGCGTAGGCGTACTTCTTCGCCAGCACGGTTTCCTTGGAGGGCGTGACCCCGTCGATGGAGACCACCTTGATGCCCTCGGCCTTGAGGTAGGCCAGGCCCACGTAGCCGATCCCGTTCGGGTTCTTGGCAACCTCGGCGGCGATCTGCTCGTTGCCGGCCATCTTCTGCGAGGAACGGGCGTAATCCCGCTTCTTCATCGCGAGGTCCTTCCAGTCGGAATAGGTACCTGAAGAGGTGTTGCGCGTGTAGACGGAGATCTTGCCGGGACGGCCACCGACCGCCGACCAGTCGGTGACATCGCCGGTGAAGATCTGCTCGACCTGACGGAGCGTGAGGTTCGCGATCGGGCTCTTGGCGTTCACGATGACCGCCATGCCGTCGTAGGCCACGATCAACGGCTTCAGCGATACGCCCTTGGCGGTCGCGGCCGAGACCTCGGTGGGGCGCGCGCGCCGGGAGCTCATCCCGATCTGGGCGGTGCCATCGATGATCGCGGAGATTCCCGTGGTGGACCCCTCGGCCGCGATCTCGAACGAGACCCCGGCATTACGCGCCTTGTATTCCTCGGCGAGGGTCGGCACGAGTTTCGCGCCCAGGGTGTCGGAGCCCTTGATCACAAGCTTCTGGGCCGAGACGGAGGAAGCGGCGCAGAGGGCCGCGACGATGAACAGGAGTGTTTTCATGGTGAGGGAGGGAGAAGCAGAAGGAGGGTTGGGTTCAGAACTGGACCTGGAGCTGGGATCGCGCGCCGACAGCCTTGGCCTCGGCCGGGGCGCCGGCGACGGTCTCCTTGGTCTTGCCGGACATGGCGCCGAGCTGAACGCGCAGGTCGATCCCGCGCAGGTACCAGTTCACCCCGGCGTACCACTCGTCGAACTTGTTCATCGTGCCGCCCGACGGCGCCGAACGCATCACGTCGCCCATCTGCAGACCGCGGCCATCCGAGTTCACCGTCGTGTAGCGGACGACCGCTTCGACGGTCTCGCTCAGATAGAGCGTCGGCATGATGAAGAAACCCGAAGGCTTGGCGTCGCGCGTGGCCGACGCGCCCCGCTCCACGTCAGCCATCAGGTACTCGCTCATCAGGCCGAACCGCCCGGCCTGCAGGTCAAAGTAGACCGAATAGAGGGTCAGGTCATGACCACGCCCGAAATTGGTGGTGCCCCAGCCGCCGCGGTCGGGCTGGAAGCCGACGCCGACCCCGGCCGTCCAGTACGCGTTCTCCGGCAATTTGCCATAGAGGCCCAGTGTGCCCCACAGGGCGACCCGGTTGTTGGCGCCATCGCCCGCGGAGGCGGCGTCGGCGGCGGTCTCCCCGCGCTCCGGGTCGGTGACGGCGGCGGTGTAGATCAG
Organism: Opitutales bacterium; assembly: GCA_964229935.1. GTDB lineage: Bacteria > Verrucomicrobiota > Verrucomicrobiia > Opitutales > Opitutaceae > ER46. The sequence goes on along the minus strand of CAXRGI010000060.1, from coordinate 2,164 downwards.
GTTCGTCGTGGGAGTGATCTCCTTTTTTCCGTCGAGGAACGCGCCGATGCGGTAACTCGCGGCGCCGAGCCGGCGGCCGTTGTTGCCCTCGACGAAGTACCGCGTGGCGCCGGAACGCTCCAGGCCCTTGAGGTTACCGCTCGAGAAACGCTCCTCGTAGGCCACGGCCACCTTGCGAAGGCCGAAGTTGAACTGGAGGTCGGGGTTCGGAACCCAACTGATGAAGGCGTCATCGTAGTAGCTCGACGCGAAGTCCCAGGTGAACTGGGCGCCCCAGTCGCCGCCGACGCTCGCCTTGAGCGTGAAATAGATCCGGCGCGTGAAGGGCTGGTCGACATAAACCGGCTTCACGGCCGCCCCGTTGACCGTGGTGTCGATATGCGCGTACTGGAGCTGCATGCGCATGCCCACCGAGAGGCGGTCGGTGGATTTGCCTCCGGCCATCGCCTGGGAGGGGATCGTGTTGCTGTCGCGCACGAGGTCGGCGCGGATATCCTCCGCCTCCTGATTGGTGAGGATCCCCTTGCGGATCAGGGCATCGAGCAGCGCGCCGCTGTCGGCGGCCGGCACCACGGGCACCACACCAAGGAAGAGGCCCGCGGCAAGGACCGCCAACCGGAGCTCAGATATCCGCGAGGAGAGGAGATTTGACAGCATCGGCGGCGAGCATGTGACACCGATGTTACGGGCGTAAGGCGTTTTGGTTACAGACGTGTGACAAAACGGGGAGACGGAAAAGGCCGCCCGCGTCACCTGCGCCGGCGGCCGGGTGCGATCCCCGCTCAGTCGATCTCGTAGACCTCGATGATCAGTTCACCGCCGCCGGTCTTGCCGTTGACCTGCAAGGTGTAGGCGCCGGGCGGGAGCGTGGCGATGATGACGGCGTCCTTGCTGCCGGCGGGAAGCGGAAACGCGCCCACTTGGGAGGCGAGCTGCGCGGCCTGCGTGCCGGACCAATCGTCGTTCTCGCCGATCTTTGTGGAGCCGGAAAAGAGCTCCAGGACCGGGTCCGCCACGATGTTCTGGAGACCCAACTGCGCGAGGCCGGGGCCGACGGCCCGGATCATGACGGTCTGGGTCTGGTTGCCATTGAGGTAGAACCCGGGGAACGCGGTGGTTCCCTGCACAAGGGTGAGACGGGTCGAGAGGTTGCTCAGCTTGGTGGTCGAACCCGAATTCACGACGACGTTGGCACCGGAGGAGCCACCCTGCGCGCTGGCGGCGTCGAAGTAGCCGTCCCGGCCCAGCTTCGTCCAGCCATAGGCCCAGTTGCCGGAGGTGGTGAAGGCGCCGAGGTAGGTCGTGGCGGTGAAGAAGCCGTCATTGGGCGGCGTCGCGGCGCCGAGGAGCGCGGGGCTGCCCGCCTTGAGGCGGGGGTCGAGCTTCCCGTCCCGGGCCCGGCTGATGTTCACCAGCTGCGGGTCGGTGTTGATGCGATTCTGGCGGGCGGCGCCAGTGATGTGCTCGACGGTGTAGTTGGAGGTCGGGGCGGGTCCGCCGGAGGTCGCATTCGGCGCGAGGAAGAGCGAGGTGGCAGTCGTGCCCACCCCGAAGGTGCCGAAGAGGTTGTTGGCGATCACGATGTCGCCGGCCGCGAGGCGCTTCGCGCTGTCCTCGCGCTGCGCGCTCTCCGTCTCGATGCGCCAGGCGTAGCCGCGGAAATCGTGGAAGATGGAGTTGTAGACCTTGCCGCCGGTGTTGTCGCGGAAGATGGGCCCGATGCTCAGCGCGTTCGCACCCGTGGCGCCGGAGCCGATCGCGGTGTAATTGTACACCGTGGGCATCGCGTAGGGCGTGCCATCCTCGGGGGTGGTGCCGCCGTCGGACTCAAAGGCGTGGTTGCCCACCGACGGATCCTGGATGGTGAAGAGGAACTGGAGCTTGCCGCGATATCCCTCGTCCCAGTCGAAGGCGTCGTCGTCGTTGAACGCGCTGACGAGGTACTTGCCGTTGACCGTGCCGCCGAACCACTCGAAGCCGTCGTCGGCGTTGGCGAACACCTCCACGTACTCGATCGTGGTGCCGGCGCCGACGCCGCCCATGGTGAGGCCGTTGAGCTCATTGTTGGGCCCGAGGAGCGAGCCCGCATGGCGGATGGAGACGTAGCGGAAGACGCCCGAGTTGTCGTTGTCGTCGGAACCGCCGTACAGGCCGAGCGGCTCGG
>CAXRGI010000059.1:0-7095 GCA_964229935.1 Opitutales bacterium | reverse complement strand
TTCTCCAAGGCGCCGCCGCCGCGTTCAGTTTCAATCTGCTGCCCGCCACCGCGCGCGGCGCCAACAGTCGAGTCCAGGTCGCCTGCATCGGCGTGACGGGCAAAGGGCACACCGACACCCTGGCCACGGCCGCCGCCGGTGGCGTGATCGTCGCGCTGTGCGATGTCGCCCATCCGCGCGGCACCAACCTCGCGCGGAAAAAGAAGAAGGAGAAATCGGGGGAAACCATCCTCGACCAGTTTCCCGGCGCCCGGTTCTTCACGGACTACCGGGAGATGATCGCGTCGATGCCCGGGATCGACGCCGTCACGGTTTCCACTCCCGACCACCACCACTTTCACGCGTCGATGCTAGCGATGCGGCGTGGCAAACACGTGTATTGCCAGAAGCCGATCGCCCACTCGGTTTGGGAGGCGCGTCGTCTCGCCGAGGCCGCCGCGCAGTACAAAGTGCAGACCCAGATGGGCAACCAAGCCCACGCTGGAGAACCCATCCGTCGTGCGGTCGAGTTGCTCCGCGCTGGCATTCTCGGCCGCGTCACGGAGGTCCATGCCTGGACCAACCGCCCCGTCTGGCCCCAGGGCATGACGGAATGGCCCAAGCCCGAGCCGGTGCCCAACGGTCTCGATTGGGAGCAATGGATCGGCCCCGCGCCGTTCCGGCCCTACAGTCCGGAAATCACGCCGTTCAAATGGCGAGGCTGGTGGGACTTCGGCGCCGGTGCGCTCGGCGATATGGGCTGCCACATCATGGACATGCCGTAGTGGGCTCTCGGCCTCACCTCTCCCGAGAGTGTCGAGGCCGTCCACGAAGGTGGCACCGCGATCGCCGCACCGATGTGGTCAACCGTCACGTATCGGTTTCCCACGAGCATGCTCGGAGGCCCGGTAAAGTTCGTGTGGTACGACGGGGTGACGCCGAAAGAAGGCGTCTATCGTAATCCGCCGCCGGCGGAGCTTTGGAAGGCCGACTTTCCAACCGCCGATCACTGTTTCCGCCGTTTCGATCTCCTGCTCGTTGGCGAAAAGGGACGCATGTTCTTCGGACGTTCCCGTCAGGATTGGATCTTCAAACCCGAGGGTCTCGCGGCGAACTTCGCGCTCCCTCCCAAAACCATTCCGCGCGTTGCCGGCAGCGGTGAATCCGCGGAGGGCGCGCTTGATAAGGGAGGCGGTCCTTACTCCGAGTGGATCGAGGCGATCCGAACCGGGGTTCCCGCGTTGTCCAATTTTTCCCAATCAGGGCCCTTCAGCGAAACGGTGCTTTTAGGCAACGTGGCGATTCGCGCGGGTAAAAAGATCGTTTGGGACGCGAAAACCCTGACCGCTAAAAACGCACCCGAGGCGGCTCCGCTAATCCGCCGGGCGTACCGCAAGGGCTGGGAGCTCACTTAAGGAAAGGTTTTCAGCCTAATTACTCTTAAGAATCAGAACTTTGCCTTCTTTGAACCTATATGATGCAATAAAATCATTGAAAAGAATCATTAAGCTGCACAGACTTGTTCAATGAGAATCAGCGTAGAGATCGATGATGCCCTGATGACCGAGGTCATCGCCTTGACCGGAGAGAAGAACAAGAGCCCGGCGGTCGCGAAAGCCGTGCGGCAATTCGTGCTGCGGGCCAAGGCGCGGGAGTTTGGCCGGTTGATCCGGGAGGGGGCATTCGATTACCCGGAACCGATGGTGGCTGAGGATGAGGCGAATCCGGTGCCGCCGCTGCACGGTCCGAAGTGAACGCCGCGCTCCCGGTACATGGTCGCGGTTGATTCATCCGTGTGGATCGAAGGGCTTCGGCGTCACGGCCGCCTGGAGGTGAAGCTGGCGCTCGAGGGTTTGCTGGAGGCCTACGAGGCGCAGTGGTCAACGCCGGTGCGGCTTGAGGTGCTCGGTGGTGCGCGCGCGGATGAACGCCGGCGGCTGGGACTGCACTTCGCCTCGATCCCTTATCGGTTTGTGACCGAGGAGGACTGGGACCGCGGCGTGTCGCTCGCGTGGCGGTTGCGCGACAACGGACTAACGGTGCCGTGGTTGGACGTGCTGATCGCGTCGCTGGCCCTCCACGACAACCTGCGGCTCTACACCTTGGACGCGCACTTCACCCGCGTGGCAGAGATCACCGGGCTCAAACTCTACCAACCGGGGCACGCGGGGATTTTCGCGCCGGAGTAGGGGGAGTCAGACCCCAGCTTTGGGCACAGGGCACACGTAGAACAATCCGAGGGTACCGAGTTCTCGCGTGTTGGGGCCGCATGCGGCTCCGTTTAGCCTGCTGCTGTCGCGAATCTGCCCGGCCATTTGCTGAACGCGCGCTGGTGGAAGGCGACGTGGTCGCGATGAGCTTCCGATGATCCGAGGGAGCACCCTCGGCTACAGGGATCGGTTTCCGTACAGCGTCATCGTTCCGAAACTCGGATCGAGTCTTCGTATAATGTAGCCGGGGCTGCTGCCGCGGATCTGCCGTAGGCCGACGCCCGTGCCGCTTCCTATCCCACCGTGCGTTGATCGCCGGCTTCATCGCCGGTCGCGCTGGTCGCAGCGGGCGCGTCGGGTAGCACGCGCAAGGTTTCCGAGGTGGGGAGCGCTTCGACTTCGCGCAACTTGCGCTCGATGGCGCGGGAGCGGACGCCCGTCTTCTCGATCTCCTTTGTGGCGGCGTCGAGTTTGCGCTGCACGCTTTCGAGCGTGTCGCCAAATTTCCCGAACTCGGTCTTCACCGCGCCGAGGACCTGCCACACCTCGCTGGCGCGTTGCTCGATCGCGAGCGTGCGGAAGCCGACCTGCAGGCTGTTCAGGAGGGCGGCGAGCGTGGTGGGGCCGGCGATGATCACGCGGTGCTCGCGCTGGATCGCCTCGGCGAGGCCGGGCTGGCGGAGCACCTCCGCGTAGAGGCCCTCGGTGGGGAGAAACAGCACGCCGAAGTCGGTGGTGTGCGGCGGCGCGAGATATTTGGCGGCGATGGTGCGCGCCTGATCCTTGACGCGCGTGGCGAGCGCCTTGGCGGCCACGGCCATTTGCTCGGCGTCCGCCCGCTCGGCGGCGGCGGCGAGTCGGTCGTAATCCTCGGTGGGGAACTTGGCGTCGATCGGGAGCCAGACCGGGGGTGCGGACGGATCGCGTCCCGGCAGCGTGATGGCGAATTCGACGCGGTCGGCGGAACCCGGGACGGGCGCGACGTTGGCCTCGTACTGGTCGGGGTGAAGCATCTGCTCGAGCAGCGACGCGAGCTGCACTTCGCCCCAGGTGCCGCGGGTCTTAACGTTGGTGAGCATCCGTCGCAGGTCACCCACGCCGGTCGCCAGGCTCTGCATTTCGCCGAGGCCCTTGTGCACCTGTTCCAAGCGTTCGCTCACCAGCTTGAAGGATTCCCCGAGGCGCTTCTCCAGGGTACCTTGCAGCTTCTCATCCACCGTGCGGCGCATCTCCTCAAGTTTCGCGGTGTTGTCGGCCTGCAGCTGGCCGAGCTTGGCCTCCACTGCCTGACGCAGCTCCTCGAACTTACGGTCGAGCCGGTCCGACAGCGCTCCCGCCTGGTTGGTGGCCGTTTCCTGGTGGCGCCGCTGGGTCTCGGCCGACTCGCCCGCTTGCTTTTGCAGCGAGTCGCGGAGATCCCGGAACGCTTGCGAGAGTTCCGTGCGCGTCTTCTGGGCCGAATCCGCCTCGGCGGTGCCGAAATCCGCCAGTCTGCGGCTGAAAGCTTCCAGTTGCTGCTGAAGCTGGGTCGCGTTGTCGTTGAGCCGGCGTTCCACCGCATCCCGGGACTGTGCGAGCGTGGCGCCAAGCTCGGCGCGCAGGCCGCGCGATTGTTCTTCCGTCGCCTGACGGCTCAGCCCGAACTCGTCCTTGAGCGTGCGTTCCCCCCGTTCCTGCAAACGCTCAATCACCTCCAGCTTGGGCGCGAGCGCGTTGCCCGCCGTTTCGCCTCCGCCCCGCCGCACCAGCACGACGAGCAATCCCACCGCCACGGCTACCAGCACAAGGATCGCGATTTCCATAGCAGGCAGCCTGGGCGCGGCCAGGGCCGACGCCAAGCCTCTGCGGTGCGCCGGGCCTTGCCAGCGCCGAATCCGGCTTCTTCGCGCCTCGATGCTTCCCGAGGCTAAAACGTCCCCTTCATGCCGAAGTTCCAGTTCGCGCCGTACTCCTGGTAGAGGCGGAGAACGCGTTGGCGGCGCTCGGCGACGCCGGGCGGGGTGTCGAACCAGCGGAGCGGCTGCTGGGTGATGTTCCGGCCCTGGACGTAGAGCGAGATTTTCGGCGTGAGCCGCCAGTTGAGCGACGTGTCGAATTGCAGGACGGCTTCGCGGAAGCGGCCGTAGACGCCGTCGGGACGCTCGTCCGTGAAGACGCCGCCGATCGAACCGTTGAACCGCCGGTAGGCGTAGCCGAGACGGCCGGAGACGCGGTGCGGCGCAAGACCGTTGCGCCGCTGGCTGGCGGTGGTGCGCGAGTAGGAGAGGTTCACGCTGGTGCCGCGCAGGAAATCCGGCAGGAAGCCGAGGGTCTGCTGGTAGGAAAGCTCCAGATTCCGGAAGCGGCGCGTCTCGGCGCTGTTCCGGGTGGTGCGAAAAACGTACGTCTGCAGATCGGGATCCTCCTCGCCGAACTCCGAGGCGGTGAAATCAAAGGTTTCGCGCAGGTTGCGGATGTCGTTCTGGGAAATCTGCAGGGTCAGCTGGCCCGGGGCGCGGTTGCCGAAGTAATAGGCGAGCCGTGCCTGGTAGTTCTTGGAGTACTCGGGCTGGAGCTCGGCGTTGGGCGCGTCGACGCGCTGGGCGTCCTCGACCACGTTGTACACGCCGGTGAGCGAGTCGACGGGCGGCCGGGAGATCGCCTGGTTGAAGCCCGCCTGGAGCTCGAGGTTCGGCGTGAAGCGGTACTTGCCCAGCACCGAGGGAAAGGCGTTGAGGTATTCGCTCATGCGCGCGACCCGCGGCTGGCTGAAGAACTGGTACTCGATGCCGGGAATGGTGGTGGCGCGGCCGGCGGCGTTGACCGGAAAGCCCGCGGCGATGATCTCGCGGCGCAGGCGCGGATCGTACTCGAGGAAGCGGTTCTGCGTGCGCTCCAGGCGCACTCCGCCGCGCAACGTCAGGCGGGAAACCGGGTTCACGTCGAGCTGGGCGTAGCCGGCGGTGACCGTCTGCCGGAAGTTGCGGCGGTTGCCGATGAAGGCCGTGTAGTAGTTGTCGACGGTGGCGGCGCGGACGAAGTCCTGCGGCCTGGCCTGGAAGAGTTCGCCGATGCGCTTGCGGTCCGCGCGTGGCAGGTTGCCGGTGACCCCCGCCAGATTGGTGAAGGTGAGGGCGTTGGTGGTGCCGGTCTCGAACGGATGGATCGCGAGGAAACCCAGATTGGCCCAGTTGCCGTTGGTCGTGATGACGGGCAGGCCGGTGGTCGCGTTGTAGCCGGTGAGCGTGTCGCCGCCCGGGCCGATATAGCGCCAGAGCTGCCACGGGGCGTAGTTGTTGTTCTTGCGGTTCTCCTCCGTCCACTTGCCGCCGAACTTCAACACCGCCGGCAGGCGTCCGAACAAGGGGAACGTCCACCTCGCGTTGGCCGAGGCGAGGTAGATCTCGGTGATCCAGCGGCTGTTGGCGCTTTGCACCCGGGTGCCACCGGTCCAGTTCCACAGGTCGAACGGGTCGGGACCCGAGGTCTGCCGGATGCTCCACTCGTGGGAGTCGGCGCGCGGCCGGGTGGCCGTCCAGTCAGCCGGGAGGGAGAGCGTCTCCGATTGCGAGATGCCGCGCTCGAGCGAGACGTAGCTGTTCACGGCGCGGGAGTAGTTGAACCCGCCGTCGATGGTCACGGCGTCGAGCTTGTACTCGAACTTGGGCGAGACGGTGCGGGTGTAGTTCTCGGCCGCGGCGGTGCCACCGCCGTTGTTGATCGCGGGGATGGTGTTGGCCGCGGTGCGGCGCGTGGAGAGCGAGAGGACGCCGTCGCCGCCGACGGTGCCGCGGCCGTTGTTGACGTTCGTGTTGGAGTTGGCGGCGACGAAGGTGAAGTTGCGGTTCCAGAACTCGCCCTCGACGTAGGTGTAGATCGCGCTGAGCGAGAGCACGAGGCGCGGCGTGGCCTTGAAGTCCGAGGCGATCGAGAAGGCGTCCTTCCAGATCATCTTCGGGCCGTCCTTGAAATCCAGCTGGCGGATCACGAGCGGCCGCGGGTCGGCGGCCGTCGGGGTGCGGTTGTAGTCCTGCGAGAAGGAGTATTGCTCGGTATAGGAGTTGGCGCGGCTGGTCGTGAGAATGACACCGAGGCGGCGGTCGAGGAAGGTGTCGGAGTACTCCAGCTGGGCGTTGGGGCGCCACTTGTAGCGCTCACGTTCCGCGGGGCCGGGCGTCTTGCGGAGCGTGAACTCCTCGGCGTTGAAGTTCAGGCTGAAGTTGTAGCCGAGGACGCGCCCGCGGCGGTCGAAGGCGCGCCGCGTCTTCATGTTGATGGTGCCGGACGGCGAGTCGGCGTCGGACTCCGCGCTGGTGGTGCGGCTGATCTCGATCGATTCGATGCCAGTGATGAGGATGCTCTCGAAGCTCGTCGCCCGCGAGGCGTCACCCCCGCCGCGGTTGGAATCGGCGCTCGCGGTGCGCATGCCGTCGACCGTCACGCCCACGTACTGTCCGTCCATGCCGCCCAGCCGCGGTCCGCGGGCCTCGGACTCCACGTAGTCGATGTCGACCCCGGGCAGGTACTTCAGGAACTCGCCCATGTTGCCGTCGGTGATGTCGCCGAACACGTCGGACGAGACCGAGGTGGTGATGTCCATGTTACGACGCTGGGCCTGTACGGCCTTGGCGTTACCCTCGCGTTCCGAGGAGACGGTGAACGCCTGCAACTGCACCTTGCCGTCCTTCACCGGGGGCGGGGTCGCGGCGGCGCTGGTGAGGTTGATCTCTCGGACCGCGGTCTGGCCGGCGACGACGGCGAACGACTCCGTGGCCGGCGTGTAGCCGGAGAAATTCACGGTGATCGAGGCGGGGCCGGCGGCGACGCCGGTGAAGGTGAAGGCACCGTCGCTTTCCGTGAAGACGACACGGTCGGTGCCGACGAGCCGCACCTCGGCGTTGCCGACGTACTCGCGGGACGCGGGGTT
>CAXRGI010000058.1:0-5789 GCA_964229935.1 Opitutales bacterium | reverse complement strand
CGACTACCGCTTCCGCTGAGCGGTTTGGTTAACGCGCGATTTCCCCACGGCCCGGGTCATCCCCGGGCCGTTTTGTTGGGTGAGGGAGAACCACGAATTCACTCCAAGGGTCACGCAGGGACGGGGCGGCCGGAATGACTTCCCGAAGATCCGAGGGGAACGCCCTCGGCGACATCGTACGCCTTTCCTCACAAAGGTGAGTTCGAGGCTTCCTTGCGAAGTGCACACGGTGTAGCCGGGGCTGTTTTCTCCGGAAAATACACCCGATGCATAACCCGCCGAAGGCCATGTCCGCCTTCTCGCATTCGCTTTCGCTCAGGACCTGTACCCGCTCCCATCGTTTTTTGGTTTCCCGTCCCGCCGGTTTGCCGTGTGTGATGCCGGCATGGCCGACCCGAAGATCCTTGAGACCTTTCCCAATCCCGCGCCGGGGCGCGACTACGTCATCGAGCACACGCATCACGAGTTCACCTCGGTGTGCCCGATGACGGGGCACCCCGATTTCGCGCACATCACCGTGCGCTATGTGGCCGACAAGGCCTGTGTGGAGCTGAAGTCGCTCAAGCTCTACTTCCACGCCTACCGCAACGAGGGCATCTTCTTCGAGGCCGCCACCAATCGCATCTGCGACGATCTCGGCGCGGCGCTGAAGCCGCGTTCGCTCACCATCATCGCCGACTGGAAGGCCCGCGGTGGATTCTCCTCCCGCGTCACCGCCGAGTGGCGGCCTTCAGCGCGTCGGCGGCGCTGATCCGCGTGGCGCGGGTCAGCTTTTCAGCGTCCGCAGTACCGCGGCGTGGAGCTCCGGGGTAGCGCTGGCAATCGTGGAGCGCGCCGGCCACGCCGGGCCGCCGCTCCAATCCGTGATCACCCCGCCGGCGCCGCTGATCACCGGCACGAGCGCCGCGATGTCCCAGGGGTTCATGATCGGATCGAGCATCACGTCCGCCCGGCCCGTCGCCACCAGCAGATAACCGTAGCCATCGCCCCAAGTGCGCCCGAGCCGCGCGGCGCGCAACAGGCGCTCAAAGGCCGCGCCGTCCTGGTGGCGCGCGGGGTTGAGCGGGTCGCTGGTGAGCAGGGTCGCTTCGGCCACGGCCTTCGTCGGGCGGCAGCGTACAGGCTGCCCGTTCAGCGTCGTTTGCACGCCGTCACCGACCAGCAATTGCCCGAGCACGGGTTGATGGATGCAACCGAGCACCGGTTGCCCGCGATGCAGCAGCGCGATCAGCGTCGTCCAGAGCGGAACGCCCGTGATGAACGATTTCGTGCCGTCGATCGGATCGAGCACCCAGGTGAACTCCGCGTCGGGGCGCTCCTCGCCGAATTCCTCGCCGATGATTCCGTGGCCCGGAAATGCCTTCGCGATCCGCGTCCGCATCAGTTCCTCGGCGCCGCGGTCTGCCGCCGTCACCGGTGACGCGTCCGCCTTGGTCTCGACGGCGAGCCCGGGTTGCGCGTACAGCCGCGTGATCAAGGCGCCGCTTTCCCGGGCGAGCTCCAGGGTGAGGGCGCGGTACGGTGCGAGATCCACGGCGCGGAGCATGGCCGACGCCGCGCGCGGAAGGCACGGAAAAAGGTTGGGCGGCGCGGGCGCGGCGTGTTCGGTGAAGGTGAAATGGGTTCCTGGACCGAGCAGCCGATCTTCTTTGTCGATTTCGAGGGTAGCCTGGCGTCGGGCATCCTCGAGTTCGGCGTCGCCGGTCTGCTCGGCGGCCGGGTGGTCTCGGCCCGCACGCGGCTCTGCCGGCCCACGGGAGCCGTGCGCGAGGAGGACGCCGCCGTGCATGGGCTGCGCGCGCCCGCGCTGCGCGACCACGCGCCGTTTGCCGACGAGTGGGAGTACTTCGTCGACCTACGCGGACGCGGTCCGCTCGCCGCTCATTACGCGGGCGTCGAGAACGGCCTGCTCAAGTCCGTCTGGCCCTACCCGCGGAGCGTGCCGGATTTCGCGCGACCGGGCGCCCAAGTCGTTGACTGGGGCCCATGGGTCGACTCCGCACGCCTCTGGTCCCAGCTGCGGCCGGGCGCCGGCTCGGGTCGCTTGGAAACAGTGGTCGCCGCGGCGGGGTTGCAGTCCGAACTCAACGCGCTGGCGGTGGAACATTGCCCACCCGACCGTCGCCGTTACCACGCCGCGCTCTACGACGCCTTGGCGGGCGCGCTCCTCCTCTCCGCGCTCGCGCGCGACCCCGCGGTCGCCGGTCTTTCCACGATGCAACTCCTCGCCCTGAGCACCCTCGACGGCCGGCGCCGCGACGATCTGCGGCAGACCGAGCTGTTTTAAAGCGGCCGCTCGCCCGGCGGAACAAGAGGCGTCCTTAATCGAGCGGGTAACACCGTAGCCCGAGTTTTTGCGCCACGACGCGCAGCGCGAAAAGAGGCGTGGTGCGGAGATAACGCGGACCAAGCCGCCGAGGTTCGGTGCACGCGCGAAACAACCACTCGAGCCCGCTCCCTTGGATCCAGCGCGGCGCCTGGCGCACCCGGCCGCTTAGAAAATCGAATGCCGCGCCCACACCGATCATTACCCCTGCGTCGAGTTCGCGCCACCACTCGGCCATGAGGCGCTCCTGTTTGGGCGAGCTCACGCCCACCCACAGGACATCGGGGCGGGTTTGCTTCACTTCAGCTCGGAGGGCGCCACGTTCCTCCGGGGTAAACGGACGGAATGGCGGACAGTACGTGCCGGCTACATCCAGCCCCGGGAAGCGCGCGACGAGCTTTTGGCGCAATTCCTCCGCGACACCCGGGTTGCCGCCGCAAAAAAAGTGACGGAGGCCGGTCGCGCGTCCCGCGTCGCAGACCGCCAGCATCAGGTCCGGGCCGTAAACCCTTCCGGTTCCGGCCGGCCCGAGCCAGACCAGCGGCATGCCGTCGGGCGTCGTGAGCCAAGACTCGTTGTAGATGCGGCGCAGCTCCGGATCGCGCCGCGCCTCCGTGAGACCATGCGCGGTCGCGAGACAGATGTAGCCGCGGCGGAGTCGCCCCTTCACGCCAAGGATGAGTTCGGTCGCGAGCGGCAGCGTGAGCGCCGATACGCCCACGCCGGTGACGTTGAAGCGCGGAGGTTCCCCGGCAGCCTCCGCCGCCGGCGTCTTGAGCGCGGACCGGTCCGTCATGCCCCCGAGCAAGCCGCCGGATACCGCCCGCCGCAACCGCGGAGCGGCGCCTCGGTCTGCGCCACTTCTCACCCGGCGCGCCTCCGTCGCAACCGAAGCACCTTCCGGGCTGCGCCGCGCCGGTGATGAGGAAAAGTGAGAGGGAGTTAGTTTGATTTGGAGGAAGCCCCGACCATCTCAGGGCGCACCCCCGGCCACGTGCTTCTATTCGCTGCGAAACATTCGCTGATGTAGCCGCGGCTGATGCCGCGGATACGTGACGCGGCGTACGTGACGACGGGTGGTCAGGATGTAGGCAAACGTTCCTGGAGGCGTGAATTTTCCGGGGAGCACCCCCGGCTACATCGTACCTTGTTGCGCGCTGAAGGAACGGAGGAGCGGCCGAAAGAAAAGCGCAAGGTGCAGCCGCGGCTGCATTCCGGGTAGTGCTCTGGGGATGCTTTGCCCATTAGGCATGCCGCTGGCCTTGCGTCGGTGGACGCGGGGCTGATGCTGGACCGTTTCACATGGCCCTCGTCAGTCTTCTCGATGTCAGCCTTAGTTTCGGCGGCGCCCCGTTGCTGGACCGCGTCAACCTGCAGATCGACCGCGGGGAGCGGGTCTGCCTCGTGGGTCGCAATGGCGCGGGGAAATCCACGCTGATGAAGGTCATCTCGGGCGAATTGCGTCCCGACGATGGTCAGGTGTTCCGTTCGCCGCCGGACGCGGTGCTCGCAACCTTGCGGCAGGAGGTGCCGGCGGGGCTGGGCGGGACGGTGCGCGCGGTGATCGAGGGGGAAGGCGGGAGTTTCGAGGAGCACAATGACTGGGAGCGCCACGACCGCGTCGAGCGGCTGATGGAGCGGATGGGCCTTCCGCCTGAGGCGGAGTTTTCCTCGCTCTCCGCCGGCCAGAAGCGGCGTGTCATGCTCGCGCAGGGCCTGGTGGCGGAGCCGCAGCTCCTGCTGCTGGACGAGCCGACGAACCATCTCGATCTCGAGTCGATCCGCTGGCTGGAGGAGTTCCTGCTCGAGTGGGGCGGGGCGCTGGTCTTCGTCACGCACGACCGCGCGTTCCTGCGGCGGCTGGCGACGCGCATCGTGGAAGTCGACCGCGGCCGGCTCATCGGGTGGTCGTGCGACTACGACACGTTTCTCGTCCGCAAACAGGCGGTGCTGGAGGCGGAGGAGGTGGAGCGGGCGCAGTTCGACAAGAAGCTGGCGCAGGAGGAAGTGTGGATCCGCCGTGGCGTTAAAGCGCAGCGCTCACGGGCGCAGAATCGCATCAACGCCCTGAAGGCGATGCGCGCGGCACGCGCGGCGCGGCGCGACCGCACCGGTGTGGCGAAGCTCGCTGCGCAGGAGGCCGACCGCTCGGGCTTCAAGGTCATCACCGCCGAGGGTGCGGGTTTCCGCTGGGGCGAACGCTGGATCGTGCGGGATCTCGACGCCCGGATTGAGCGTGGCGACAAGATCGGGATCGTCGGCCCCAACGGCGCGGGCAAGACCACACTGCTGCGGCTGCTGCTCGGCGAACTGGCGCCGGCCGCGGGAAAGGTGGAGCAGGGCACCCGGCTCGAGATCGTCTATTTCGACCAGCTCCGTGCGCAGCTCGACGAGACCATGCGGGTGCAGGACGCCGTGGCCGACGGCAACACCACCGTGACGATCAACGGTCGCACGCGGCACGTCATCTCTTACCTCGAGGATTTTCTGTTCGAACCGGCCCGCGCGCGGACGCCGATCCGCGCATTGTCGGGCGGCGAGCGCAACCGTCTGCTGCTGGCGCGGCTTTTCACCAAGCCGGCGAACGTGCTCGTGCTGGACGAGCCGACCAACGACCTCGACGCGGAGACGCTCGAACTGCTGGAGGACCTGCTGGTGGAGTTCGGCGGCACGGTGCTGCTGGTGAGCCACGACCGCGCGTTCCTGAACGAGGTGGCCACGAGCCTGCTGGTGTTCGAGGGCGACGGCGCGGTTTCCGAGTACATCGGCGGCTACGACGACTGGCAGCGCGAGCGTGCGGCGCGCGAGCAAGCCGCGGCGAAGGCGGCCGCGGTTTCGCGCGGTGCATCCGCGGTGGGGCCCACTGGGGCGGGCGCGCCCGAGCGGAAGGCGCGCAAGCTCTCGAACAAGGAGCGGACCGAACTCGCGGCGCTGCCCGCCCGCATCGAGGTGCTCGAGGCCGAGCAGACGACCCTCAACACTCGTCTGGCCGATCCCACGTTCTTCCGCACCGCCGGCGCGGAAGTCTCTCGCGCCACCGCCCGTCTGGCCGAGATCGAGGCTGAGCTGGCGAAGGCCTACGCGCGCTGGACGGAACTGGAAGGCTGACGGCCCGCAGGATTTCCGCCGGCGGTCTATCTTCGCGGGGGGAAGACCCGCCGTAGGATAGTAAACATGGAACACCCCGACCTCATCGCCGGAGCTGGAGCGCCAGCCGAGAGGAACGCCGGGGAGGTCGGTGGACCGGCGTCGTTTGACTGTCGGCTTAATCGGGTAATTATTCGACTATGACCGATAAGAATGCGGGATACCGGTCCGTGCTCGCGGCCCTGCGTAGCCGGCTGGCGGAGCCTGCGCCCGCCAGGCTGCAGCTCCTGGTGGGCCCGCGGCAGGTCGGCAACACCACTCTGCTGCTGGAAATCGCCCGGACGGCCAGGCACCCCGCCATCTATGTTAACGCCGA
>CAXRGI010000057.1:0-3402 GCA_964229935.1 Opitutales bacterium | reverse complement strand
CAACCTTCCGCGGCTCCTGTCCTGGATCGGCACGCAGCGCGTCGCCGCCCACGCCGAGGTGACCCGCAACAGCAGCGCCACCTACACCTACGGCTACTGGGCCTCGGGCAACAACCCGTGGGTCAACCGCGCCAACCGCGTCAGCGGCAACCAGCTCGCCTACCGTTACTACCTCGGCGACGCCAACGGCCAGAACGTCGAGTACGGTCCGTCCACCTACCAGGACTTCGCCGGGACCTACGGCGTCAACTGGTTCAACAACCTCACCGGCCGATGGACGACCGAGAATGTCGCTTTCGACAGCCTGGCCCGCGCCAGCACCGCCCGCCGCCGCGAGGAGCTCCGCACCTTGAGCGTCACCGCGCAGAGCTACTTCTTCGGCGACCGCCTCATCACGACGGTCGGCTTGCGCCGCGACCGCCGCCGCGAGCGCAACACCCTCCAGGCCGCCGTCAATCCGGCCACCGGACTCGTCAGCTATGACAACTACGCCGTCTGGCAGGCGTGGACCGACGACGCCACCGGCCCGCTCGGGGCCGCCACCCGCGCCTCGCAGCGCGGCGACACCAAGACCTACGGCGCCGTGCTCCGTCCGCTGAGCTGGCTCAACGTCCACTACAACCGGTCCGACAGCTTCTTCCCGCAGGTCGTGCGCTACGCGATGGATCTCCAGGGCGTGCTCCCCAACGCCAAGGGCGAGGGCAAGGACTACGGCGTCAGCTTCACCGCCCTGCAGGGCAAGCTGGCCGTGAAGATCAACCGCTACGAGACGATGGAACTCGGCAGCCGCGCCGGTGAGATCGGCACCATCGGCAACCGCACGTTCCGCCTCGAGGGCCGTCCCGAGAACAACGGCATCCGCGACGCCAACGGATTCTACCCGTGGGCGCTCAACCTCGCCACCAGCCGTTTCGCCAAACAGGGCGTCTCTCCCTCGCAGGCTCAGCTCACCGCCGCCACCGCACGCATCATGGGCGTAACCGACGACTGGATGGCCACTTTCCTCGCCGCCGGTCCCGGCCAGCCGCAGACCAACGGCCTCTCGGATGTTCTCTCCAAGGGCTATGAGATCGAGGCCACCTACAACCCGACCCGCAACTGGCGCATCAAGTTCACCGGGGCCCAGCAGGTCGCCCTCGACGCTCGCATCGGCTCCGAGCAGTTCGACTACTGGCAGTCGCGCCTGCCGGTCTGGACGACCGCCAAGGACGACGAGGGCCGCCTCTGGTGGAACACCATTCCCGCGCTCGGCGGCGACACGCCCGAGACCGCCTACTACAACGGCCTCCTTTCGCCTTACCTCTTCGGCGTCGCCAACGTTGGCAAGCCCCGCACCCAGGTGCGCAAGTACCGCTGGAGCACCGTCACCAACTACTCGTTTACCGAGGGCATGCTGAAGAACTTCAACGTCGGCGGTTCGATCCGCTGGGAGGACAAGGGATCGATCGGCTTCTACGGCGCCGCGCCGTCTCAGCTCCCGGGCTCCTTCCGGGGCGTCATCCTTGAGCTCGATCCCAACAAGCCGATCTACGATCCGGCGCGTTACTACTACGACTTCTCGGTCGGCTACCGTACGCGGATCCTCGGCGACAAGGTGCGCGCCAACGTGCAGCTCAACGTGAAGGACGTGTTCGAGAACGGCCGCCTGCAGGCGGTCGCCGCGAACCCCGACGGCTCCATCTACGCCTGGCGCATCAAGGAGCCGCGTCAGTTCATCCTCACGGTCGGCTTCGACCTCTGACGTACCAGCGTTCCCCTTCTCCTCAGGCGCGCCCAAGCGGGCGCGCCTTTTTTTGCCGGCATTCTCCGATCCGGGCTCTGCACCACGAATCAGGAAGCCACCACGAAACACACCAAAGGCACGAAAGGGATCGAGGCGCGGCATGAAAGAATTTCCGAAAAGAGGCCGCCCACGGAAGGCACGGAAAACGCGGAAGATTCAGGCGCTCGCCGCGGCACGATTCCCTGTAGCCGGGGTCTGGCGACCCCGACCGATGCAGGAACCGCGATAGCCGAAGGCTTTTCGTGCTCCGCGGCGAACGGCCGCAGCTACAGGGGATGCCTTTCGTCCGGAAAAGCCGTAACGATTTTCGTGGAGAAACGCGTGCGATGTAGCCGAGGGCGTTTACCCGCCTCAGGCGGGCCGGCCTCGGATCTTCGGAAACTCTTTCCGCCAATTCCCACTCACTCCCTCTCACCTTCACCCGCTCCTCCCGGCGCGGCGCAGCCCGGACGTTGCTTCGTTTACAGCGGAGCCGCGCTGGGTGTTCCGTGGGCAACTCCCCGCGGTTTTCCTTCAGAATCCCATCAACCGCACGCCGTCAGCTCATGGCGGAGAATCGCCAGCGCGCAGATCGCGGCCGTCTCGCAGCGGAGCGTGAGCGGCCCGAGTGTCACCGGTTCGAAGCCCGCCGCGGTCACCCGTTCGATCTCGGCCGGGGAAAAATCCCCTTCGGGTCCGATCAGCCAGATGGCCGTGCGCGGCGCTTTGAGGCCCGCGGCCACCCGGGCGGCCAGCACCGCTTTCAGCGAAAGCGCCCCGGGGTGCAGGCTCGCGACGAGCTTCAGGTCCTGACCGGCCGCTGCGAGGCAGGGCTCGAGTTTCTGGACGGGCGTGATCTCCGGCAGAAAAGGATTCCCGCATTGCTTGGCGGCCTCGAGCGCGGCTGTGCGCCACTTCTCGACCTTCCCTTCCGAGCGTTCGCCCTCGAGGTGCACCTGCGTCCGCTCCGTCTCCAGCGGCACGATGCGCGCCGCACCGATCTCCGTCGCCTTGCGCACGATGCCGTCCATCGCCGCGCCTTTCGGCAACGCCTGCGCGAGCGTGATCGCGCAGGGCAGGGCGGGGTGCCTCCGCGACGACACCACGCGGAGCACCGCCCCTTGGCGGCGGTCCGCCGCCAGCTCGCACGTCCACTCTGCGCCGCTGCCGTCGAACGCCACCACCGGTGCGCCGATCCGGGCGCGGTTCACCGTCGCGAGATGGTGTGTCTCCGCGGGCGAGAGCTTGATCTCGGTCACGCCGGCCGGGGGCGGCGCGCAATGGACGCGGAAGTCGGGCATCGGCGCCGGAGTGTCCGCCGCGCCCCGCGCGCGTCGAGGGAAAACCCGGGCCCGCGCGGTCGCGCCTTGCGATGGCGGCCGCGGTCGTGTTCCCGTCCCGGCACTTCCGCCCCATGGACCGACCGCTGCGCACCGTCCGGTGGCTCGCCGCTGCCCTTTTCGCCGTAGTCTTCTCCCGCGCCGGCGAGCCCGCTCCGCCCGCGGCCGGCCCCGTCGTCGAGCTGCCCGCGTTCGTCATTACCGAGGCCAAGCCGGGCGGCGCCCCGTGGCGGTACGCGCGCGCGGAGGGCTTCGAGATCATTTCCCAGGTCGGCGACGATTCTACGCAGGCGGTGTTCG